>PMHH01000021.1 GCA_003156595.1 Acidimicrobiaceae bacterium | reverse complement strand
CCGGCGTTCAGGGTCACCTGCCCCTTGCTGGATAGGGGACGCACTGAGGCGACAAATTGGGACGGTGCTGCCAGTCGTTCTCAGCTCTCTGCGCTGTACCGCCAAGGGCGGTCTGTGTTGGACTCCACCCGCGGCGGGTTCCTGGCTCGTCCTGCTCAGCAAGAGACGCCCCACCGACACCAGCAGACGTTACTTGATAATTATCGAGTTACCTCGACTATAATCGAAGGAGCGAGTCGATTTGGCTCTGCCCGTGATCGAGGAGGGAACTAACCAGTGGATGCGCAACACCCTCTGGCAGTTGTCACCCCGACCCTCGACGGTGACGTGCTTGCCGTCCTGGCCCTGGTCGATGAGGCCTTCACCACCGGCCAACTCCACCGAACCCTGTCCCGCTTCTCCGAAGATGGGATCCGCAAGGTCCTGGCCAGGCTTCGGAAGCAGGGCATCGTCCTCTCCGAACCGGCCGGCAACGCCTACCTCTACCGCTTCAACCGAGACCACCTCGCCGCTGAACCGATCCGGGCCCTGGCCAGGCTCCGCCAGACGTTGCTCTCGCGGATCGAGGAGCGCTTTGAGAGCTGGAAGTGGCCCCCCGTCTACGCGGCGGTGTTCGGATCTATGGCTCGCGCCACGGCTGGCACCAGCAGCGACATCGACCTGCTCTTAGTCAAGGACGACGATGTTCCCAACGAAGAATGGGATGCCCAGCTCGAAGAGTTGGCCGATGACGTCTCGAAGTGGACCGGCAATGACGTCCGGCCCATCACCTTCACGGCGAGCGACCTTGCCCGTCGACGCAGCGAGCCACTCTTCAGCGAAGTACTAGCGGAGGGTTTGACCGTGTGCGGGCAGCGATCATGGCTGCAGCGCCAGATCGGAGGGGCTTGATGTCCGAAAAGCCGTGCAGCGCCCAGGTGCGGGCTGGGCGCTTGGCCAAGGCCAAGCAGTTCCTTGCCGCAGCCGACTTGATCGAGCCGTTCGAGGCAGACGACATCGCCGATGCCTATGTCACCATGTGCGTGCATGCCGGGATCGCCGCCGCAGACGTAATCTGCTGCGCGCGTCTCGGACGACATCACCAAGGGGACAACCACGTCGAGGCTGTGGGCCTGCTCAAGAAGGCGGGCGACAGCGACGCAGCCAAGCGGTTGAACGTCCTGCTCGGCCTCAAGTCGAAGGCCGGCTACACCCACCTTCCCTCGTCGGCGGCCGATGTAAAGCGGGCGGGACGGGCTGCCAAGGAGCTCGTGGAGGCCGCAGAACGGGCGTAGCCTCGGCGACTTTCCTGCTAACTCCGTGAAAGTAGGCCGCGAGCCGGCGGTTAAGGACGCGGCGTCACTGTTCTTCGGGGGCATGGTGGCGGAGCATTCTGGGGGGGTGTTCCGTTACTCGACACCCCAACGGTTGGCGAGCACATCACCGATCGGTGTTCGGCACATCCGCTCGCGGAGCCCGAAAGGGTGGTGATCGGGTAGTCCGCCGACCCGTCGCGCCGAGCCGAGGGGTCATAGGGTTGGGCGAGGTCTATCGAAAGGAGCTTGTCCATGGGTGAAGGGGCTGATGTTCTCGAGATCACCGACCTCCCGCAGGCCGACCAGGACGCCATCGCGACCACGTTGATCAACCTGGTGAGCGGGTTCAGAGAGCGCGACGCCGAGAAGCTGGTCGGCATCTATTCCCACGACGCCGACTGGGTCAACGCCTTCGGCACGGTGCAGAAGGGCGGTCCGGCGATCGTCGAATACCTGCGCGGACTGTTCGCCGACGGCAACTTCAACGCCGGCACCGTGAAAGGCCCACCCGAGACCTCGTTTCGGGTCCTGACCCCCGAGGTCGTCGTGGTGTCGGCCCATCTGGTGGTGGAGGGCCAGCTGCTGGTGGGAGGCGGGACCATGGCGGACCGCAACAACTTCTCCATCCGGGTCCTTCAGCGTCAGGCCGATGGTTCTTGGCTCATCGTGTCCGAGATGTATAACGACGCCAACCAGCAAGAAACCTACGCGGCCGGCAGCTAGGGCCGGCGGAAAGGGTCCCGGTCTATCGGTGGATTTCGACGAGAAGGACCCAGGCGTTGGTGACGGCGCCGAGGAGGGCCAGCAGGACCTCGGGTAGCAGCCAGTAGAGGCCGCCGCCACCGCCAGCCATGAGCGTCACACCAGCGATCACCATTGGTAGCGACGCGCCCACAATCAGAGCGGCGGGTCCAACGGTCCAGATCAACGGGTCGTCTGGGTCCCGAGGGGTACGCAGGCGGGCCATCAGCAGCGGAACGCCGATGGCCACGCCGAGGCAGGCCAGTTCGATCCCCAGGGTGGTCCGGCTGGGTTCCGGCACCAGCATGAACACGGAGAGAAACACCAGCCCCACCAGGAACGACAGCGTCTCCAGGGCCCGTCTGGGCAGGACTTTGGACTGGAGGATGGCCGACAGGTTGATAGACACGGCCACGAAGAGCAGGCCGGTCAGCGACGCCGCCGCGGCTACCGTGCCCTCGAAGAGGGAGGTCCAGGCGCTGGGGTTGTAGCCGACGGACACGGGCGAAGTCTGTCACCGAGCCCGCCCCCGTGTCCCGTTGCCCAAGGCCGCTTCAAGCCACTGATCGCGTAACGACATCAAGCCGGCGATCGGGGTCCCTTGGTCATGGCGGTCACGCCCGTCGATATGGGGCAGGCTGATCCTGTGATAATCGGGCTATGAGCACCAGCGTCCGCCGGAAAGCCGATGCCTTCCGGCGCGTGTCGCAGGCAGTCGGGATCGTCGTCTCCGTTCCGAGGACCGGCGGCGAGGCGATTCTGCCCTCGGGTCGCCGTCTCGTCGTGGCGTACGGTCACGAACATCCGCGGAGCGGGGGTGAGGCTGGCTTTTCAGTCGGAATTCCAAATCGGCTGCCGATGGTCGACTTCATCCTCCTCCTGCTTGGGGAGGCTGATCTCCTCGTACCAACCGACGTGTTCCTAAACCACTGGCAGGACGGGAGCCGCTCCGGTGATAGCCGACCGACGCCGATCCTCCGTCGCCGCGCGGATGGAGGGTTCTACGTGCAGTTCGGCCGTGACGGCGTATCTGAGGATCTCACGGTCTACGTCGACGCGTACGATCAGCTCTCGTAACCGGCGTATGGTGGCAGATCCAGCTGCACCTTCAGGGATGCCTTGGATGAGCGGTATGGGACGCTGGGAGTGGATCGTCTACTACACGAGAGAACTTCCTAGCATGGGCTATGGCGCTCGATTGGGACACCGACCGGGATCTCGGCCCATACATCGAGACGCATCTGGTCTACGAACTCAAGTATCTCCTGGTCGCCGCGACGACTTGGGCGGCTGTGCACGCCGAGGCGGACCGAGAGCGATGGCCAGATCATCTGGTCGTGATGGCCATGGAATCCGCCTTCGTCCACACTCGCACCCTCTGCGAGTTCCTTACCCTTGAAGAGGGATGGTCGAAGGGTCGTTCCCGCCACGAAGCCCCGGCGTTGCCGTTGTGGAACGCGTATCACGCGCCAATGCACATGAAGGTCCTGCACCCTGACCCCCGGCGACCGTACGCGCCCGGGAAGCGGGAGGGCGACGACCTCAAAGACCGAGTAGCTGACCTAGCGCGAGAGGTTCTGATGGCCTGGGACCAGGTTGCCGAACAAGACGAGATGGCCATGTTTCGGAGCGTGATGGCACAGGCGAGACGCAGTGCTGTCGCTGATAGCCGGTTGTCGGCTCGCCGCATGGGGATTACGCCTTTGTTCTCGTGATGTGCCTGACAGCACCCGCACGCTCCCGGCCGTTAGGGACGTCCGGTCTGTGTGAACAGTGGACGCTTCTGGCGCGCATTATGGGCGCGAAACTCAGGTGCCAGGCGACCCAGCCAGACTGACGCAGAGTCGGTCCACCCTGAGCCGACCGGCGGTTCGTAGCATTAGTGCCCATGGGACAACGCTCGAGACGCTCCTGCGAAGCGTTAGGTGGCCCCAGCGATGACGTATTCGACCCGGCTGGCCAGGAGGGGGACGAGTATGCCCGCGGCCGGGAGTCACGCACCCGGTTGTACGAGGGGAAGAGGGTGGTGGACTCCGTCGACGCTCTCATTGGTTACGGCTTGGCTAGCGACGCTTGATCGACGTGCCGAACAATTCCTGCGTGTCCTTCCGGGCGATCGCCGCTGCCACGGGCGCGCATCACTCGGCGGTTCATTGGGGCGACGTGCCCACATGGGTCATCGCCGGCGCGACAGTGCTCGCCTTCGTCGCCGCGGGTTTCGCTGTGTACTTCCAGTGGAAGACCCTCGAGAATCAACGGCTCCAGATTCAGGCTGAGAGGACCGCGAGACTCGAGGAGCGAAAGGACCAGCGTGAAGCTGTGGTGGTCGCACGGAAGAGGGTCTTGACTGTCGCGATTGACGAGCTCGAGCAAGCGATCCGCATCATCGACCGGTCCCGCCAGCAACGGCGGTGGGGCGGCGTTCGGGTCGTAGCTCTCGGTCCGGCGTACGAGTTGGTTCTGACTCACGCGTCTGACTACTCCGATCCGATCCGGGCGGCGTTCGACTTGATTGCGATCATGAACGGGGCGATCGGGGCTCGCGGGGAGCTGCAATTCGACGCCAATTCCGACATCGACCATGAACTCGGTGAGTTGGCCGACACGATCCGTGCGGCCAGAGACACTCTGACCGAGCTGCGCGCAGCGCTCGATACCCCTCAGGCCGGCGGGCAGTGGGATGACTGGCAGCCCTGATCACCTGACGACCGCAGCGGTAGCAATGGCGTCGGACTTTGGCACTGAATCCGGCAGCGTCGGGTGCACTCGTCGCACCCGTCAGGAGCCGTGCCCAGAGTACGATGTACTGCCGATGGCCCAGCAGTCGTGATCGGCCCGGCTGTGAGCACGACGGTGTTCCCGCCCGAATGCCCGGCCTACTTCGTAATGCAAGACCCGAAGACGAACGTGCGCCTGCACACCTGGGCGGTTTACGCCAGCCTCGGCGTTGATCCAGCTGGTCGTCGACCCGACATCCCGTCCTTCTACGCCGTACCAGGAGCCAAGCCAGCGACGGATTGGGCCTCACGGAACGAGGACGGCGTGCATGTCAGCATTCATGGACCGAAGATCAACAGGTCTCGCTGGATGGCGCAGGTACGTGGGACGGGCAACCGCAAGATGGGCCAGTCCACAGTGACCGGCCAGTTGGAACGGGCTCAGCTCCGTTTCCTGGGCGCGCCGGTGGTCGGGCACGCCGCTGCCTTCGCACCGATGGTTATCCGCACGACGAAGCGTAGCTTCGATGGCGCCGACCTCAGTTACGCGCTGCCGGACCTTAATGGCGCACCGGGCTTCCGCTTGAACGCGCCCGAGGCCGACGACGTGGCTCACGACCTCGTTTTCATCATCACCCGTGACGCGATGCTGCCCGAGAAGCCGGACAATGCCGTACCAGCGATCTTCGAGCTACCGATCCGTCACCACGTCTGGTACCTGCACATCGAGAGTCAGGTCAACAAGCTCATCGAAGTGCCGTCACCGCCGTTCACCACCGACCCCGGTCTGTACTTCGCCCGACAGAACGGCAACCAGCAGTCAATGCTGTGGGTCCACGAACAGGCACCAAGGTCGGACAGAGCCACAATAATTGACTAGCCCTCACGGTATCGTCGGCATCGCTCGGCTCCGCCAAGACCGAGAACTTCGGGTAGCCCAGAACACGCGACCGGGACGCTGGCCGATGGTATCTCCAATGTGCCGAGATGTGGTTGACCCTGATGCGTCGCTGGTTATCCGCCGGTGACGAAGGCGACGACTACGTAGGCGGCGTGACGGTCGAAGTTCTGCCGTCGCCGATCGTAGACGGTGGTTGTGCGTGGATCGGCGTGGCGCGCTGCGATCTGGACGTCCCGCAGTGGAACGCCGGCGTCGAGAGCAGCCATAATGAACGCTGCTCGCAACATGTGGGGGTGCACAAGACCCAACCCGGCCCGCTTCCCGATGGACCGGACCCAGCGGTGAGCCGTACGCCGGTCGAGGCGCTGCCCGTCGCGTCGGCACAGGATCGGGCCCTCGCATCGCTCGCTGACGGCTAGGTCGATGGTCCGCGCTGTGCGAGGCACGATCGGTATGACCGCAGGCTTGTTGCCCTTCCCCAGGATCCGCAAGGTTCTATGGCCGCGCTCGACTCCAAGGTCTTCGATGTTGGTGGCACAGGCCTCGGAGACACGAAGGCCGTTCAAGCCGAGCAGGACCGCCAATGCGGCATGGTCGTGGTCATAGCGTTCGGCAGCGAAGAGGAACCTCCCTAGCTCCGAGCGGTCCAGGCCGCGTCCCTCGGAGGGGTGAACCTGCGGCCGGCGGACGTACTGAGCCGGGTTCGAGGCGACGCGCCCGTCGATGTGAGCAAAGCGGTAGAAGCCGCACACGGTCGAGAGCCGCCGGTCGATAGTCGACGCGGCCAAACCCCGCTCCTCCAGCCAACCGCGGTACAGCTCGATATGAGGTCGGGTGGCCTCGAGGACGGCGAGGCCGACTACGGCGGCCCACTGGAAGTAGCCGCGCAGGTCGTGGCGGTAAGCGTCGAGTGTTCAGCCGCTATAGCGGGCCAAGAACGCTGCGGCGGCAAGTTCCGCCTCGTCTGGGAAATAAGTTGGATCGGGAGCCTGAATGGTCGTAGCAGTCAGTGTGATCGTGGACATGGCGCTTCCTCCTGGTCATGGGAGAACCAGCCAATCCCTCACGTAGCAGCCCAACCATCCATACTTGGTGCCGCAGGGCGTCGTACCAAGTACGCTGGATTGCATGAACGCAATTCAGCAGTACGTCGTCTCGTCATCCGGCCAGATGTCGCTTCCCGCCAACGCGCGCCACCGATGGAACCTCGACGGTGGGGGCCCTGTCGACGTAATCGATCTCGGGTTCGGCGTTCTCACGATGCCGAAGGGCGAAGCCCGCCGGCTACTCGGTGATCTCCTCAGCCGCGACGCGCACGCCGCCTTCGTCAAGTCGCTCGATGACGATCCCGACCTCGCCACAACGTGACCCGAGCTGTCCTCGACGATCACCTTCTTCGGGACCTTCTCGCCGACGACCTGCCGGAAGGGCTTCGACGCGTGCTGGCCGATCACGAGCCGGCGACAACGAACCTGTACCTATACAGACTGTGCAAAAGCGTCGTGTCCGCCCCTGGTGGAGCCCTCACAGGCTCATGGGACGCAGAACAGAGACGAGCTTTGGGCCTACGGCTCGTGACGCTTCCCAACAGCATCGAGGTTGTGCCCATCCGAGACCTTGCTTTCCGGATGGCCGAGATCGCAGACACACATCGCGTCTCGACGCTCGGTGCTGAAGCACTCGCGGCAGCCGAGAACCTGACCGCCCCACTGTGCGTGTGGACCGGCGACGACGGACCCGGCATCCGCTCAGCGATGGCTTCACTCGACGGCGACTACCGAACCATCGAACGGTGAACCGCCGCCGTCCAAGAGCCGACGTTAGGGGACGGCCTATTGGGCAGACAGATACCCTCAGTCCTAGCCCCGAGGTGCGAAGAACTCGAGTGCGATGTTGTCAGGGTCTCGAAAGGACAATGCCGAGTACCCGGGCGCGTCCACGATGCCACCGCTGGGGATGCCGAGTTCGTCTAGATGGATTTCCCATGCTCTCAACTCATCGCGGCTGGCACAGCCGAAAGCCAGATGATCGAGCCCCGGCCGGCGCTCATTGAACGGCTCAGTACTGCTCAAATCAAGGAACTGAGTTAGACCGACGACGGTGCCGCCCGTAAGCCAAGCGACACGCTGGAACGGACCTGTGTCCTCGTCAAGAATCGGGTCCGAGCCGAATAGGGCCTTGTACCACGGAACACTCCGTTCGAGGCTCGTAACCGTTAGCGCCACGTGAGCAATCCCAGGGAACTCAGGCATGTCTTGTCTGCACCTCCGGCAAGGAGCGAATGCCACGTCTTTGGCTGCCACTCTCTGGGAGAGGCTACCTGACAGGACCAGTCCGCCGTCGCTCATGGAGGCCCCAGTTCCGGCGCTCTGGGCGACCTGACCGCCGCCCTCATGGCGGCGGTTATGGGATACCTGACGGTGCCTCGTACCCTTCCACGAACCTTCGATCTGGCGCGATTGGCCTTTGTTGCCGAACCTCCGTCGGCCGCGGCGCAGAACGGTCGGTCCGCGCCTCTCGGTCTGAGCCGTGTGTGGCCCCGGACGTTGGGCGATAGCCTCTGGAGCCGTGTCGAGCAGGGAACTGATCAACTCCTGCTGGGCAGCCATGCAGGCCAACGACTGGGATAAGGCGGCAGGCCATTTGGCACCGGAGTGCGTGATCGACTGGCCCTGTTCGGGCGAGCGGATCGTCGGTAGAGGCGACTTCGCGGCTATGCAAGCGCGGTACCCGACAAGTACCGGTTGGTGGCGTTTCGATGTGCACCCGGTCGTCGCCCACGCAGACACGGTGGTGGGCGAGGTGACCGTAACCGACGGTGAGCAATCGGCCCGTGTCATTGCATTCTCCGACGTTCAAGGCGGCCTGGTGGTCCACCAGGTCGGTTACTGGCCCACTGCGTACGATCCCTTGCCCGGACGAGAGGACCTGACGCGCCCGATCGCACGCGTCCCCTGACTGCTAGCGCCGTTCCGGGCACTCGAAGTCGAGCCGCAGGAAGGGCGGTTCGGCCCGGTTCGGACAAGAGGGGTGCCCGCAGACCCGGCGTTCTGGGTACATATCCCGCCGCGCCTTTGGGGGCACCTCGACCGAACGTTCGGGGCCAGGCCTATGCCCAAACCTGACGATCAGGCCGGAAGAGGAACTCGCCAGAGTCCTTTGGCATGTCCGTCGAGTGGACGTCTCCAACGAGGAGGAGGTCGGCAGTCTGGACGCTGAGGTCTCGTCTACCGACGGGCGGCACGCTTTGATCAGTGGGCACCTTCGACAGCCCACGATGCCATCCGCCGCATGCGTTGCTTCTCGCCCTCAGTCATGTTGCGGTCGGCGAGCCGGTTCTCCACCGCAGCGGGGATGCCCCGGCGGGCCGCGTCCCGATCGAGTTCTTCGAGGAAGGCGTTCAGCAGGATCCGCCGTCCGAACGCAGTGATGGTCCTCTCGAGCCGGCTTCCCGGTGCCTCCGCGGTCGCGAGCAACACCCAGGCGTCGGCCACGTCGTAGGCCTGATCGCCACGGGCGGCGTTCGCCCAATCGATCACCACCGGCCCTGCCGGTGAGATCAACACGTTCAACGGGTGGAGGTCACGATGAACCAAGCACATCCCGGCGACCCCAGCCTCGGGAAGCCATGCGGGCGCCGGAATAGCGTGCAGACGCCGGTGCAGATCACCGAGCATCCGGCCGAACCGGGAGAGCCGCCAGGGCCGCTTGGTTGCAGCCCCCGCCATCGTGGGCCCGTCGATATGGTCCATGACCAAGAAGCCATCACCAGCTTCGTAGACCCTCGGTGCGGGATAGCCACGGTCACGGACGTACCGCATGATGTCGGCTTCGTGAACAAGGGACCGACCGTCCCTGGCCCTGCGGAGGACCTTGCCAGGCCCGTGCTCGAAGATCTCCGAGTCCCGACCCTCGGCGATCTTGGTCCCCAGGGGTTCCAGTCTGACAACATTCCCACACGACCCAGCCACGATCGCAAATCCCGCTGCACCGCTATCCGCCGAGATCTGCAGCTGAACCTGGACTTCGCTCGTCAGCGATCTAGCGGCGCCGTCCCGCCGACGCTTGCTGCTCGCGAACACCCACCGGGGCCAGATCAGGCGTGCACGACCTCAACCAGCGGTCGGGGGCATGTTCGATTTGGGATTCGGGGTCGCACGTTATGGGGCAAGACGGCAAGCCGCCATCTCGACATGTCCAGCTACTTCCGGTGGTCCTGGGAACGAGCTAGAGACCCTGTCACGGGCTGAATTTGCAGGCGGGTTGGTCGACGCTCAGGAGCCACGAGTGGCCAGGGCTGGTTCCTTTCCATACACAGGCCGATGTCGAGGAGAACGGCGTCTTCGTGGTGACGGCCGAGGACCTGTAGACCTACTGGGAGGCCGTCAATCGTGCCGGAGGGGATGGACACGGCCGGGTTCCCGTAGAGGTTGGAGATCATGGTCAACGCGCCCATGGCCAGCATGTCGGGGAACCTCTCCGATACCGCTGAGATCAAAGCGGCGGGCAGCCGAGGGGCGGCGCTGGCGGCCACCCGCACGCCGGCCATCAGACCCTTGAACGCCATCCGAGTGGCGGGATTGGTGGTGGCCACATCCACGAAGGACTTCTCCTGGCTGCTCGTCGGGGCGTGGGCCGGGAAAGCCACACCGGGGTTCACCGCAGCGATGATCATGTCGCACCGCTCGAAGGCGCGGCCCATGGCCTCGTTGGCCATAATCCGCAGTTCCTCGGAGACCGCCGCCAGGTGCAGGTTGTAGAGGCTCTGCGCCAGGAGCAGACCAATGCCGATCTCATCGGTCAGATCGGGGAGGCATCGCGGCCACAGGGATCCGAGATCGGCCAGTAGAGTCGCCAGGTTCCCCATCATCCATTGGGCGGACAAGGTCGGGATCACGACCTCAACCTCGACCCGCTTCAGCCCCGCCCACGCGATCAACTGATCTGCTTGCGCTTCGACGTGCTCCCGCATGCCTGGGTCGAGGAGGGCCCCGCCGATGGCCGGGATCACGGCAGCCTTCATCCCCCGAAGATCCACCGTACCCAACTGCGCCTCCCACCGCCGATCCGAAGGCAGCGAGGTCGGATCCCAGGGGTCGACGCCAGCGCAGACGTCAAGATACCGGGCGACGTCGCGGACCGAACGGGCCAGGTTGCCGAACACGACGGTGTTCGGCCGGCTGAAGGCATGAGGGGCGCGAGTGACGCGACCGAACGTGCCCTTGAGAGTGAATAGGCCGTTGTAGCCCGCCGGGATCCGCAGCGAACCACCCCCGTCGCCGCCGGTCCCCAAAGTCAACAACCCGCCCGCCACTGCCGACGCCGACCCGCCTGAGGAACCCCCCGCCGTATGGCCGTGCTTCCAGGGATTGTGAGTGACCCCGTTGAGCTTCGTCACCGACACGTTCAGCCCCCCGAACTCGCTCGAGGTCGTCAGGCCGACGGGGACGATGCCACCCTTTTCGACCAGCCGTTCGAGGTGACGACTGGTGTGGTCGGCGATCCTGTCTTTGAACACCAGTGAGCCCTCGGTGTTGGGCCAACCCTCGAACGGGAACAGTTCCTTGATGCCGGTCGGCAGACCGCCGAAAGGCAGGTTGACGTTGGCGTCGGCGCACGCCCGCTGGGCGCGCTCGGGGTCAACGTAGGAAAAGCAGTTGAGCTGGCTGGCTTCTATCGCGGCGAGGGTGGCGTCGAGTTCCTCTTGCGGGCTTATCTCGCCGGCACGAAAGGCATCAACCAGTGAGCAGGCATCGCCAGTCCAAGGGGTGTCGGGCATGACCCATCATGCCCGTTGACGCTTCGGTCAGCTGGTGAGAGTGCATAGAACCTCGTCCGAGTATCGGCGGTTGGGGATCGACAGCCCACGTCCTTAGGGGGCACACTGTCCGAGATTATGGGCGAGGGTTCACCTGCGCACTACTTGACTAATGTCAAGTAGTCTAGCCGTCGATCCGGCGCGGCTTGGGAGGGCTGGCCTCGATATTCGGCGTGTTCGTTCTGATGCCGCGTAGCGGACTAAGGGACGCCGAATTGAGCGTTCTGCGCCTACTGCTCGTCAGCAGGCCACACCGCTGTCGACCCCACCGGTGGCCCTCGACTGGCTTCAGCGCCTTTCCGGCGCGGCTGTTCCCGAGAGCGGCGGCGATGCGGCCCGGGCGCGGGCGAGGGAGAGCGGTGCAGCGGCTGCGTCCGGCCCCGCTGCTCCCTACCCGTGGCCGGGTGGGCTCCTCTGTGCTACGGCTTGGCGCAGATGGCGTAGCCCGTCAGCGGGTCGCTGAACGATGAGGGGTTGTTTTCGAAGATGTCCCAAGCCGTTTCGCCGGCGGGGAAGCTGGCGTTCAGGTCGACGGTGTCGGAGGACTCCTGGTCGAAGACACCCCCACCGGTGACGACCGTCCCGGACGGACAGCTTACCGACGTCGAGCCCTGGCTTTGTGCTGGCACGGTGACGTTACTGCCGGTCACCACCTCGTAGCCTTGTGGCGTGGTCATGCACACCGCGACCGCTTGCGTGGCGTTGTCATCAGAGCTGCTGGTGTTATTTGTGTCGGACCCGAAGCCATCGATAGGGCTAGGGGAAGCGGCCAATGGCTCCTCCAAGTTGAGGTCCACGCCGAGAACGCTCAAGGTGTTGTAGCCCCCTCCGCTGAGCGCAGACGTCGTGGTCGGACAGTCTGCCACGGCCCCGGTCTGGGAGCCGGAAGGGCTCTCGACGGCCTGGCCGAAGACGGTGCCGTAGGCGCCGTGCACCGTGGCACAGATGGCGTAGACGGTGAACGTACCGTTGACGCTGTCCGTGTTGGTCACTGTCGCTGTCCATGCCGCTGTACCGCTCGGGTAGGACGATTGGATGTTCTCGAGATGGCCGATGTTTGCGGACCCGGAGGCGCCCCCACCGACTACGTCCTTGGGGCTGGGGCAGGCGGCCGTCGCCGTGCTGACGGCACCGGCGTTGGCGGTCTGCGTGACGGTGACCACCTTGTAGCCTCCGATCAGTGGGCTGGCGGCCGGGGCGCGGCTGGCCGCCGTGGCGGGTTGCGAGGCGACCAGGCAGCCCAAGCCCAAGAGGCCGGCCGCGAGGACGCCAACGGACGTGAACCTCGTGCGCAACATGATCTTTTCGCCCTGACCGTGTATCTGTGCAGATCCCATCTAGTTGCCCTCCATTTGGGAATGTTGTGCCTGGCTGGGGAGGATATTGCACCACAAGGCCCCTCGAGCCTCTCGCCTAAGGTCACGTTCCTCGAACTGCACTCCGACTGCTATGTAGCCAGTCGCCGCGACCGCGAAGATGAGATGACCGACAGTCATGCGCGGCGTCGCCCAAAACGCCACCAGCAGGCTGAGCATCATCGGATGTCGAACCCAGGCGTAGAGCCAACGCTCTTGAAACGGTGTCGGCGCGTCGGGGATAGGTCGTGCGTGCAAGTACGCCCGGCGCAAACCGAAGAAGTCGAAGTGATCAACCATGAATGTGGAGCTGACCGCGAGGAGCCAGCCGAGGGCGAACAAAGCCCAGATAGGCCCCGCAGCGACGTGGTGGAGGTCCCATATAGGCCTGCCGACAGGCCGCCACTGCCAGAACAGCAACAGCAGAGCCAGACTTGCGGTCAGCACGTAAGTGCTTCGCTCCATCCACGAGGGCATCCATCTGGCCAGCCGGCGTTTGAACTCGGCGCGGGCCATGACGGAGTGCTGGATGGCGAAGAGGAGCAGCAACGCCAGGTCGATGAGGGCGGCGAACGCTGCTGGTTGCCGCGTCCCATGGTCAATGCCTCGGGGCAGCTGCAGGTCGGCGAGAAAGGTCACGGCCCAGGCGGTGGCGGCGAGGAACGCCACGTAGGCGACAATGGCGTGTCGGCAGTTCGCGGTGGCGGGGTTAGCCATGGTTGTCTACTCCTCGGATGTGGGGGTGACGGGTTTGGGGTAGGGCGGCCGGGTCCGGCGATTCGTACATGGGAGCGGGCTCGGCGACCGATGCCGATCCGGAAGGCGTAGCGGTGGTTGCCGGGATGGCGGAGCCGGATGGCGGCAAGCGGAGGAGCTTTGTCCGATTTGCTCCGGGACATCGAAATCCCGCCTTTCTGCCGACTCACCTAGCGGGGTCGGTTGTTGGTCATGACGAGTGCCGCGGGGGCGGGGCTCGGATTCGTTCTGTGTGTTGCGGGACCGGCGACCGTGTCGCTGCTGGTGCTGGTGGCTGGGGCGGTTTGGGGTGTGGGGCGGATGAGGGTTGCGAGTCCGGCTCCGACGAGTAGGAGTAGCCCGGCGGTGAGGAAGGCCTGGTCGTAGCCGGTTGTGAGGGCGGCTTGGGCGGATCGGGCTGTCGTGTGGTCGTGTCGTGTGGTCCCGGCGGCCAGTGTGGCCAGCACGGCGAGGCCTACCGCTCCTCCCATTTGCCGGGTGGTGTTGATGAGGCCTGAGGCGAGCCCGGCCTCTTTTGGTGGTATGCCGGCGGTGGCGGTGAGCGTCATCGGCACGAACGACAGTCCGATCCCGAGTCCGAACAGGGCGAGAGGTCCGAACATGTGGACCCAGTAGTCGGCTCCGTAGGTGAGGGTGGACATCCAGAAGAGGCCTACGGCGGCGAGGGTGGGTCCGAGTATGAGCTGTCGCCGGGGCCCGATTGCCGCGACCAGTCGGGGGGCGGCCAGCGCGCCGAGCAAGGTCATGACTCCGGCGGGCAGGATGGCCAGGCCGGTCCGAAGGGGAGAGAACCCGACCAGTTCTTGTAGGTAGAGGGAGACGAAGAAGTACATGCCGAACAGGGCGGCGCCGATGGTCACGCCGATGCCGTTGGCCGCGCACAGCGACCGTCGGCGGAAGATGGCGAGGGGTACCAGCGGCTCACCGGCCACCCGGGCTTCGATGAAGACTGCGGCGGCCAGGAACGCGGCACCTCCGAGGAGGGACATGACGGTCTGGGTTGAGCCCCACGAGTGGGTGTCGGTGCCGACGATCCCGTAGACCAAGAGGGCGAGGCCGGCGGTGATGGTGAAAGCCCCTTCGATGTCGAGGCGGGGGCGGGGTCCGGGGGCTCGGGATTCGGGGAGTGCCCGCTGGGCCATGACCAGCATGGCCAGGCCGATGGGGACGTTGACGAAGAGGACCCAACGCCAGTTCAACACGTCGGTGAGGATGCCGCCGGCCAGCACCCCGGCGGCTGACCCGCTGGCTGCGGTGGCCGACCAGACGCCTATGGCCCGGCGGCGTTCGTTCATGTCGGTGAAGGTGGAAGTCAGGATGGTGAGCGAGGTCGGGGCCAAGATGGCGCCGCCGATCCCTTGGGCGGCGCGTGCTGCGATCAGCCACGCCCCTCCTTGCGCCAGTCCGCCGATGAGGCTGGCCCCGGTGAAGAGGGAGAGGCCCAGCATGAAGACCCGGCGGCGTCCGAACAGGTCGGCGGCCCGGCCGCCGAGCATCAAGAAGCCGGCGAAGGTGAGCGTGTAGGCGTTCACCACCCACTGCTGGCCGGTGATCGACAAGCCGAGGGCGTCGCGCATCTGGGGGAGGGCGACATTGACGATGGTGACNNGAAAGGGCTCGGTCGGTGCTTGGCAGTGAGGTCATAGGGGTCTCCTGACAAGGGTCGTCTGTCCGAGAGGCAAGCCCGGACAATGAAACGGAACAGCTCTGTTCCGATAGTAACTAACGGCATAACGGAACGCAACAGGGTTGTTTCGTTTGGGGTATTATGGGGTGATGGAAACGATCGAACGCCTGGGCGGTCGCCAACGCGATCCCCAGACCGATATCGCGGCGGTCGAGGCCGTGCTCGACCTGGTGAGCACGGGGGCGACCCTGTCGGGCCTCTCGCTCGTCGCGATCGCCAAGCACGCCGGCGTGTCGCGCAACTCGCTCTACCGGCGCTGGAAGACCAAGGACGCCCTCTACCTCGACGTGCTCGANNGCCGTCCTGGCTGAGCGCACCGTCGACAGGCGGGCCAGTCGCATGCGCCTGGCCCTCAACGCCGAGGCCGAGGTCTTCCCCGAGCTTCACCGCCGCTACTTCGAAGAGATCGTGGCCCCCCGCCGTGAAGCCATGTTCAAGGCCATCAGACGGGGCATCGAATCAGGCGAGATCCGACCCGACATCGACGTCGCCCTCGTCAACGAGGTGCTCGTCTCACCGATGCTCGCCCGCATGGCGTCACGCAATCTCGACGACCTAGACCCGGTCACCTCCAGTCGCCGCATTACCCAACTCGTCCTCGACGGCGCACGACCCCGCTAAACCGAGCCTGTCGAACGAGAGCGGGCCTCCGGCTGTCTGGCAGGGTTCCTCGACGAAACCGTATGTGGGGAAACGCGGACGAATGTCAGGTCGACGTCAACGAACGATTTCGACGAGGAGAACCCATGCATTGAGCGTGGTCCCGACGAAGGTCAACACGGTGCCGGCAAGGATCCAGTACAACGCACCCCCTGAGCCGGCAAGCAGGCTGCAGCCTCCTCCCACGAAGGCAAGTGCGGGGAATAGGAGAATCGGAAGGTTCCCGAGCGTCCAGCTGAGTGGATCTCCCTGACTCCGCTTCCCCACCGAAACCCAGATGGCCTGAGTCGCAACGACGGCACCGGTCGCCAGGATCTCCACGCCGAGAGCTCGATTGGACTGACCGGGCGCGAGGCCGAAACTGCCCACCACCAGGACGCTGAGCAACGTCCCGAGGGTCCCGGCCGCCCTTCCGGGCAAGTGGCGGTGCTCAAGGATGAGCTTGAGGTTGATGGAGATGGCTACGAAGAGCAGCCCAAGAAGAGCCGCCGAAGCACCCACCGCGGCAGCGAAGAACTCATGCCAATCGGCCGGCGCGTATCCGCTCACGACCCCAGTTTGTCATTGTGATCGGAACCGGGGCTTGTTTCGCCTTTCCGATGGAAAGGCTACGGAGACGACACCATGGAGCAACTTGAGACAAGCAATACATCCGGCGATTCAACCCGGCTCGACGCGTCTCAGATCGAGTTAGTTAGACGTTCAACTCCCACTGGATGGGGAGGTGCTTGACTCCTCCGACGAAGCTGGCGGCCGTTCGTAGCGGGGTCCCTGTGAGCTGTATGTTGCGGACCCGCGGGAGGAACTCTTCGAGGAAGATCCGGATCTCCATCCGAGCCAGGCTGGCACCGAGGCAGTAGTGCTCGCCGAAGCCGAATCCCAGGTGGGGGTTGGGGTCGCGATCGACCTGGAAGGCATCGGCGTCCTCGAACACGTTCTCGTCCCGGCTGCCGGACGGGAAAAAGAGGGACAGGTTCTCGCCGGCCTTTATCGGCTGCCCTGCCACTTCAGAGTCTTCGGTCGCGGTTCGGCAGAATTGGATGACCGGGCTGGTCCAGCGGATGATCTCGTCGGCGGCGACGGCGGCCAGTCGCGGGTTCTCCTGGAGCCGGGCTAGCTGGTCGGGTCGTTCTATCAGGGCCAGCAGTCCACCGGTCAGGGCATTGCGTGTTGTGTCGTGACCGGCGGTGGTCATGATCAGAAGGTACGACACCAGCTCGATGATTCCGATCGGCTCTCCGTCGATGGTGGCGTTGGCGATGGCGCTGTAGAGGTCGTCGGTCGGGTTGGCTTGGCGATCGGTCATAATCCGCTGGTAGTAGGCGACCATTCGGGGGGCGAGTTCTGTCATCTTGGGGCCGAACTCGGGGTCCTCGAGCCCGAAGGCGGTGTTGGCGATCTGCAGGACCAGGGCCTCGTCCTCTTCGGCTGCCCCGAGTACCGAGCAGATGACCTTCAGCGGAAGCCACGACGAGAACTCCGTAACGAAATCGAACGTCCCGGACCTATCGGCGAGCGAGTCGAAGAGCCGCCGGGTCGTGTCACGGATGCTGTTCTCTATAGACCGCAAGGTGCCCGGTCGAAACCATGACGAGGCGATGGCCCGATAGCCTCGGTGCTCGGGTGGGTCCATGCTGACCAGGGTCCGGATCCCCCGGGTCAAGCCCTGATCTTCTAACTGCTTGGCCAGGAGCATGGTGCGCGGGGCGTTGGCGAAACGCTCGGGCTGGCTCGAGATGGCCTTGATATCGGCATGCCGGGTGACCGCCCAGAACGGCCGGTACCCGGTCGGTTCGCACCAGTGCACTGGTGATTCGCGACGAAGGACGGTCCGAACCGCCCTATATCCCGCAGTGCAGCGCGCGGAGTGCCCCATATTGCGCGCCAACGGGCGACGATGGCCGTCACGGAAAGGCCGGTGGATGGCAGGGCACCGATCGCGACCAAAGCGATCGTTTGGCTAGGTGTTGCCGCCGCGGATCTCGGATCGGCTGTACCGAGTCGAGTCCGCAGTCGGCCCCGTCAGAACGTCCCATCGAGCGGGTGACCTCGGCCGACGGGTTGGGTGAACCACCCAGAGCCGAATCGGGCGCGGCTTCCTGCCGAACAAGAGAGGAAAGGGAGTGCTCGTTCTGATCGGCCTGGGGGCGGTGCTGTCGCTCCGACAGGTCACTAGAGCGGCGTGTAGGTGCTGAAGGTGTCATGGGCGCTCCGTCGGTGGCCGCGTTGAGGTATACGGTCGAGTGGGATTTCCTTTCATGGCGACCCCTATGGAGGTAACCCAATGACCGCGACCTCAGACGATCAGAGCCCGGCATCATCGCCTGAGGCTCCGGAGCCTCAAGGTCACGTTGGCCCAGTGCCATACGACTCGCGTCGTCCCACGCTGGGCAGATTCAAGTCGCGGGTGTGGAACAAGAGCGACCCGCGTCTGTTTCCTCCTAAGATGATCGGTATCGGTTGGGCGATCAACTTCTACTGGCTGTTCCACCTTGCAGGCTATTTCGCCGGGCGACGCGCTGCGCGCTAGGCCGATTCGGCCGACAGGGACTCAGCTGCCGGGATCCCCGGTCGGCGCCGGTGACTTCAGCACCTCGGGTTTCGTCGGGGATGCCAGAGGCCACTCACTTGTAGCGTAGGACAGCAATGAACTGGGACCTGCGGCACTGGAAGTCATCGCTGGTGATCCGGCTGCTGCTGGCAGTTTGGATCGCCGTCATCATCGTTGTGCTCTGCGCCACGGGACGCTGGTGGGGCCTGGTATTCGTCGTCCCCCTGGTCCTTGACTTGTACCTGCTCCGCCGGATTTTGGCGGCCGGCTCCAGCCGGTAGCGCGGTGTTCGGAGAGCTCGTTGGTCGGGACGCCCAGGCAAGATCGACGGGAGTGCGCTCAGCAACACCCGACCGGCTCACACAGATAGGAGACAGAAGATGTCGGCAACTCTCAAACTGACGCATAAAGCGATCGGAGTGGAGGTCCGTCGTGGCACGTTCGACGTCGTGGTCGACGGTGAGAGTGTCGGGTCGGTCGAAATGAACGACACGATCGAGATACCGATCGAACCTGGACATCACACCCTGCAAGTCCGCAACGGCCGAAACTTGAGCCGCACTCTGAGCTTCGACGCGGCCGAGGGCCAGGTGGTCGCTTTCCGATGCACCGGAAAGAGGTTCTTGCCGATCTTTCTCGTGTCGTTCGTCGTGCCAAGCCTGGCCCTCTCGCTCCGTCCGGAGTAGCAGGGGTTCTTAGAATCGAATGGTTCCTAAGCTGGTGACGGTGGCGATGATCAGCGCAGCAACGAAGGCGGCGGGGTAACTCCACGGCTGGCCGATCACCCCAAGACGGTAGCTACCCGGGCGTCCTAGCTGCAGGTGCCGGCGCCCAGCCCTCGAAACACTGCGGGTACGGATCGTCGGCGATGTCGAGAGGACTACCGTGTCCCTGTGGCCGTTGACGATCCGACGCTGTACGAGTGGGCCGGCGGGCAGGTGGCATTCGACAGGATGATCAAAGCCTTCAAGGCCGGGTCGAAGCCGACGATCTCCTTTCGCCGTTCTTCCCCGGAGGCGTCCACGAGGACCACCGCCGCCACGTGTCGATCTGGTGGGCCGAGGTCTTCGGAGGTCCGGCGGCCTACACCGAGCAACTCGGCGGCTACGAGCGGATGCCTAGAAGCACCTCGGTCTTGGCATCACGAACGAGAAACGGTTCCGGTTCGCGTCACTGATGAGCCTCGCCGCCGATGACGCCGGGATGCCTGCCGACCCCGAGTTCCGCTCCGCGCTCGTCGCCTACCTCGAAGGGGGAACCCGACTGGCGCTCGGCAACTCTCAGCCTGGGGCGACGGTGGTAGAACATGCGGAGGTCCCCCGGTGGGGGTGGGGCGAAGCTCCGCCTTACAAGCCCTAGCTCCGTGCACGGTCCCGTGGCGGCACATACCGGCGAATGTCGATCCGCTGCCCGGACTGACGCATTCTGGCTGCGATCTTGTTCGCTTCGCGTTCATCGTCCACAAACATGACAACCGTCTCGGTTGGCCCACCGGGAGCGACGAGGGCAAGACAGTCTTCGGCGGTCAGGGGACCGAGTCTCCCCGGGGTCCCGGCGCTCGTGGGGGCGGCCTACCCTCGGGGCGTGGAGGAGCTGGCCCTGGCCGGGGTGCTCGGCTCGGCCGTCTACAACGCCACCGCCACCTTGGGGATCGCTGCGTTGGTGCATCCATCGGGGTGACCGGGCTGGAGTGGCAGGCCTGGCTGGGCGCTGCCCTGCCTGCGGTGCTGGTGGGTTACGTAGCTCTCTTCAGGCGGATCATCAGGGTCGGCGGGGGACTGCTCGTGGCGACATACGGGGCGTACCTGGCGCTCACCTTCCGATGACCGGTCGGGCCGAACCAATGGGGCGAGCCGCGGGTGAACCGCCTTCGCGTCGGTCGCAACGTGCCTTGAGCTGGTCGTTGGCTGGGTTGGGTTTGGCTGGATTCGCAGGGGCGTCGCTCGCGCATCCCTCGGCGGCGCGTGCTGCTACGGCTCAGGACTGGCCACCGTTCGTGCTCGTGGCGGGGCTGCTGTTGATCGGTCTGGTCGCCGACGGCGACGGCCTGTTCGCGGCTGCTGGCCACACGCTGGCTCGAGCGGCGCCCAACGGGATCGTTCTGTTCGGGGGTGTAGTCGTCATGGTCGGCACCGTGACGGCACTGTTGAACCTGGACACCTCGGTGGCGTTTTTGACTCCGGTCCTCGTGTATGCGGCGAGAAGCCGAGGCGCCGGCGAAGCTCCGCTGCTCTACGGGTGCCTTCTCCTGTCGAATGCGGGTTCGCTGTTCTTGCCCGGCTCCAACCTGACCAACCTCATCGTTCTCGGCCATCTCCGCCTCACCGGCGGGCAGTTCCTCGCCCACATGTGGGCACCGGCCCTGGCCTCGTTGATCGTGACGGCCGGCGTCGTAGGTTTTGTGGAGCACCGATCGCTTCGCCGCCGGGTCGAGGACCTCACCCCTGCGGAGCGACCCGTGCTCGGTCTCGGACTCGTCGCGGTGGTTGCCGCAACCGTCGTCGTTGTGACCCTTCGCAATGCGGCCGTCCCGGTGTCCGCCATCGGCGTCGGTGTCGTGAGCGTCCGAGTCGCTTCGGGCCGGGAACACCCCCGACATGCGGCCGAGGTCCTCGGGGTGCCGGTGCTCTTTGGTCTTTTCGGGGTGGCGGTAGCGCTTGGCACTTTGGGCCGGGTGTGGTCCGGGCCGGCGGTCTTGTTCTCACATGTTGATCGGTGGGGAACCGCGGTCGTGGCGGCTGTGTGCGCGGTGCTCTTCAACAACCTGCCCGCAGCGTCACTGCTGGCGTCGCGCACGCCCAATCATCCCTTTGCGCTGCTGGTGGGCCTCAACGTCGGACCGAACCTCTTCGTGACCGGATCGTTGGCCTGGATCCTGTGGCTCCGAGTCGCCCGGGCGGCCGGCACACAGCCGTCGATCGCGAAGGCTGCTCGCCTGGGCGCGGCGACGGTACCGCTGGCCGTCGCCGCAGCAGTGGGCGCGCTGGCTCTGACAGGAAACAGCTAGGAATTCGGCGGGTGCGCGGCGTCGGGGATCTCGTTGCTGCTGACCGCCGTCCAACGCCCGGCCCGGCACTCCAGGGTGTTGAACCGACCCGGCTCTAGGGGAAGGTGATCGGGAACTTTAATACTTGGTTCGAGAGTCGCCATGACCACACGGATCACCGCGTCGTGGCTGACCACCACGGCGAGTTCACCTTCGACTCGGCGGGCGATGTCGGCCAACGCCTGCCCGGCCCGGGCTCGAACCTCGGCCTCTGGTTCGACGCCGGGCGCCTCATCAAGGGAGCCCCATTGCGCCTCAATGACCTCCTTGGGTTGCCCTGCCCACCGGCCGTAGTCGCGATCGATGAGACGGGAGTCGATCTCCAGTTCGACTCCGGCTCGGGAGGCGACAGCTTGTGCTGTCTCCACTGCCCGAAGGAGCGGGCTGGCCACCAGCGGCGTTGAGGGGCGTTCGGCCGTGCCTGGCCAGGTAGACGCGGGCAGCCTGCGGCCGACTGGCACTGCTGAGCATCTCTGTGCTGGTCCCGATGCCATAGCCAATGGCTTGATAATAGGGTGATCCCAGGCCCGTTAGGGTAGCGTAGTGATCGCCGGATGATGCCCCGGCGGGCTTCGGTCCGAACTGCCCATGGTGGGCTGATGGCCTCTACGTGATGTTGAAAAGCGTGGAGGTTGTGCTCTTGGGTACCAGCGTCGTAGCGCCACAGGATGTCCAGGTTCTGCAGGTCATGACGATCCTGGGCGGGGCGCCCCTGGTGAGTGGGTTTGTCTCGCACGTCGAGGGTCGGCTGCAGGGTCGGCGCGGTCCTCGGATCCTCCAGCCGTATTACGACCTGGCCAAGCTGTTCCGCAAGGAGACGGTGGTCACCGAGGAGTCGAGCTGGGTGTTCCTGGCCGGGCCGGTGGTGGCTTTCGGTTGCTATCTGATAGTGCCGTTGCTCATCCCGGTGCTCACCACGTACGGCTTGCCGCTGGGTTACATGGGCGACATCTTGGGCGGCGCTTTCATCCTGGCGTTGGCCGGGTTCGCGGTCGCCCTGGCCGCCACCGAATCGGGCGCGCCGTACGCCCAGCTGGGCGGCAGTCGGGCCATGACTTTCGGCGCGTTGATCGAGCCGACCATTTTGTTCGTGGTCTTCGCCGTCGCCCTCATCACCCGCACCGACCTGCCCTACGCGTTGGCTGCCACTGTCCGGTCGTCGTCGTCGGAGATGGTCCGCCCCGGCCATGTGCTGGCCGGCTTCGCCTTTTTTCTGGTCGTGCTGGTCGACACCGGTCGGATCCCGGTCGAGACCCACTCGGGCACCCTCGAGTTCGGCATGATCGATGAGGCCCGCACCTTGGAGCACTCCGGTGCTCCTCTGGCCTTGCTGAAGTGGGGGTCGGCCATGAAACAGCTGATCCTCTACACCATCTTGATCAACGTGTTCGTCGCGCCGTGGGGGCTGGCCGCGTCGGGCCGCCCGGGCTCGGTGGTGCTGGCCATTCCCTCCCTTTTGGGCAAGGCCATGGTGCTGGGCTGTGTGTTCGCGGTGATCGACAACTTGTTCTCCAAGCTGCGGCTGTTCAAGATCACCGAGTTCATCGCCGCCGCCTTTCTGCTGGCTGTGTTGGCTGTGCTGGTCTTCTACGCGGGTGGTGGCTGATGAGCCCCGCACCTTCGACTTATGCCGGCGTGGCCGACGTTGTTGCCGTGCTGGTGTTGTTGACCGAGTTCGCCATGCTCCGAGCGCCCTTGTTGCGCTCCCAGGTGCGGCTGTATGCCTTCCAGTCGCTGGTGGTGACGGTGCTCGCGGTGGTCATCGCCGCCACCCGCCACATCGACGAGTTGTACGTCCTGGCCGTGCTGTCGTTCGTGTTGAAGGTGGTCCTGGTCCCAGGTTTGGTGTTGCGGCTGCTGCGAGACGCCGACGTGGACTTGGCCGGCAGTTCGGTGCTGGGGGTGCCCAGCATGATCATGATCGCCATCGGGGTGTCGGCTTTCGGGATCTTCACCGTGGGCTCGCTGCACGTGCACTCAAACGCCCTGCCCACCACCGCGCTGGCCGTCGCCGCCGCGGTGGTGTTGGTCGCGTTCGTCCTTATCATCTTGCGGGCCGACGTGGTGTCCCAGGCCATCGGGTTCTTCTCACTGGAAAACGGGGTATCGGTGGCCAGTCTGGTGGTGGCGGCCGGTCTACCCCTGGTGGTCGAGGTGGCGTTCCTGTTCGACCTGCTGGTGGCGGTGGTGGTCTTCGGTGTGATCATGCGGGTTCATCACGGACGGTCCCAGACCTTGTCCACCGAAGACCTGGATCGGTTGAAGGGCTGACGGTGTCGGCGATCCTGGTCGTGCTCATCGTGATGCCGTTCGTGGTCGCCGTCGCCACCTTCTTCCTGCCGGTCGGGGTTTCCAGGTTCCTCACTGTGGCCTGCGGGGCTGCCACCTTCGGGCTGGCCCTGGCCCTGATCCCCACGGCCGCCACCCACAGCCAGATCACCGCCGGCGGCCAGCTGCGAGCCGACGCCCTGTCGGTGGTGTTCCTGGTGGCCACCACGTTCCTCTACGGGGCTACCGCCATCTTCGCCGGCGGCTACCTCGATCTGGCCGACGGCGCGGCCGGCGCCCGCTACGGGCGGCGGTTTTATGCCGGTCTCAACCTGTTCTGCTGGTCGATGGTGGCCGCCCCCCTGGTCAACGGTCTGGCCTTGTTGTGGGTGGCGGTCGAGATAACGACGGTCGTCTCGGCGCTGCTGGTGGCTATCGACGACACCGACGGGGCCACCGAGGCCAGCTGGAAGTACGTGCTCATCGCGTCGCTCGGTCTCGGCATCGCCCTGTTGGCCACGATCATCATGTACTACGCCGGGACCACCGTGTTCGGCTCCGCCTACGACCTGTCCTACACCAAGCTGCTCTCGGGCGCCGGGCGGTTCCCGCCCGACGTGGTCAGGTTGTCCTTCGTGCTGGCCGTGTTGGGCTTCGGCACCAAGATGGGCCTGGTCCCGGTCCATACCTGGCTGCCCGACGCCCACTCCGAAGCCCCGACCCCGGTCTCGGCCCTGCTGTCGGGGGCGCTGCTGGCTGTCAGCTTCTATGCCATCTTGCGCTACTTCCAGATCGCCGTGCGCGCCCTGGGGCCGACCTATCCCCGCAACGTGCTGCTGATCTTCGGTCTGGCGTCGCTGCTGCTGGCCGCGCTGTACCTGTTGAGCCAAAGAGACCTGAAACGCCTGCTGGCCTATTCGAGTGTGGAGCACATGGGGATCTTGGCCATCGGCATGAGCTTCGGCGCACCCATTGCTGTGGTCGGGGTGCTTCTGCACGTTCTGGCCCACGCCGCGGCCAAAGGCACGGCCTTTTTCGGGGCTGGGTCGGTGGTCCGCAAGTTCGCCACCAAGGACATGACCAAGATCCGCGGCGGCATCGGCGCCCTGCCGTGGAGCGGCCCAATGCTGGTCGCCGCCATCCTGGCCCTGTCGGCCATGCCGCCGTTCGGAATCTTCCGCAGCGAGTTCCTGATCGTCGAAGGCGGGCTGTCGGACTCCCGCGACACGATCACCGCGGTGCTGGTCATCCTGGTCAGCGTGGCCTTCTTCGGGCTGTCGTGGTACACCACCCAGACCATGCTCACCCCCGACGTCACCGCCAGCTCCTCTGATGGCACCGCCGCGGTCACGCCGGCCAGGAGTGAGGTGAGCAACTGGATCGTGGTGGCCATGGCCCTCGGTCTGGTGGCTCTGGTCATCCTCGGGGTGCACCCGCCGGCCCCGCTCAGCCAGCTCCTCAACCACGCGGCCAGCGAACTGGGGAGCCCCCGGTGACCGTCGACGGGTCCGCCGTGGCCGGCCCGGTGGACGGCTTCGCCGAGCGGGTCACCGCTCGGGTCAACGACGGCGCCCGGTTCTGCGGGCTGTTCGGCTCCGCCGAATCCGACGGCACCCGGCTGGTGGCGGTCGTGGCCGTGGACGGGTCCCTCGAGATCGAGGCGGTCGTAGTCCCCGACCACACGCCACGTTTTCCGTCGCTCACCCCAACCCTGGCGGCGGCCGCCTGGTACGAACGGGAGATCCACGACCTGTTCGGGCTGGAGGCCGACGGCCACGGCCGGCTCGACCCGCTCGTCCTGCCCCTGGCGCCGGGGTCGACCCGGCCCCGGCCCGGGTCCGGTAAGCCGCTCGACCCGGTCGAGGTCGACCTGAGCCCGCTGCCCGTCCACCTGCGCGGCGAGGGGGTGTTCACCATCCCCTACGGCCCGGTCCGCTCCGGGGTGTTCGAGTCGATCGAGTACCTGGTCGAAACCCCCGGTGAGGACATCCCGCACCTGCGGACCCGGGTGTTCTACAAGCACCGGGGGGTCGAGATCCGCTTCGAGGGCATGAGCGTCGCCGACGGCGTGCTGCTGGCCGAGCGGTCCGAGGGGGTCGCTTCGGTCGCCCACGCCATCGCCTTTTGCGAAGCGATCGAACGGTTAGCCGGCGTCGAGATCCCATCCGCCGCCGGCCTGGTCCGGGTCATCCACGCCGAGCTGGAACGGGTGGCTAACCATCTGGACTCGGTCATCCGCCACACCGAGGCCGCTGGCCAGGCCGTGGCCTACGCCCGGCTGAGTTTGCACAAGGAGCGCGTGCAGCGCCTGCGGGGCCGGCTGTGCGGGAGCCGGTTCGGTCGGGGGGTGGTGGTGCCCGGCGGGGTGGCCGGACCGCTGGGCCCCGACGCCGGCCAGCTCTTCGCCGCGCTAGACGAGATCGAGCCCGCCATCCGCGCCGACCTGCGTCTGCTCATGACCACCCCGTCCTTCCTCGATCGGCTGCGCGGGACCGGGGTGGTACCGGCTGATCTGGCCTGCCGGTATGCGGCGGTGGGGCCGGTGGGGCGGGGATCGGGCCAGATGGAGGACGTCCGCTTCGCCCGGCCCTATGCCGCCTACGGCCGGCTCGGCCACCAGCTGCTCGAACCGAAAGGTGACGGCGACGCCTTGGGCCGCCAGCGGGTCCGCAACGATGAGATCACCGGCGCCTTCCACCTGATCCGCCAAGCTAACGACCGACTGAGCGAAGAGGCTCACGACGGTCACGCCTGGGGTGTCCCGGTCGGGCCGGTCAGCGGCGAGGCGTTGGGGTGGGCCGAGGCCCCTCAGGGCGAGGTGCTCTACCTGGTGCGCGTCGAGGACGGCCGGCTGGTGCGCGTCAAACCCCGCTCGGCGTCGTTCCACAACCTGGCCCTCTTCCATGCCGCCTTCCCCGAGGACATCCTCACCGACTTCGCCTTCATCGAGGCCAGCTTCGGGCTGTCGATCGCCGGGGTGTCCAGCTGATGCCCTGGATCCCAAGAGGCCTACGCGACGGCATCGTCACCACCCGCTACCCCCGCCGGCCTGACGGCTACGGGGAAGGTTTCCGGGGCCGTGTGGTGGTGCATCCCGGTGGGGACGGCGACCTTCGGGCGGGGAGCATCGCCGAGGCGTGTCCGACCGACGCCATCTCGATCGACGCCGGGCAGTTCTGCTTGGACCGGGGCCGTTGCATCATGTGCGGCCGCTGCGTCGAGCTGTACCCCGAGGTCTTCGAGTTCGAGCCCGATTTCGAGACCTCGGCGATCGGCCGAGACCGCCTGGTGGTCCCCGACCGCGAAGAAGACGACGCTTCGGTCGCCCGGACCCGCAGCGAACTGGCCCGACGGGTCAAGGCGTTGCGGCGATCGGTGCACATCCGCCACCTCGACGCCGGCTCTGACGGCGCGGAGGAATGGGAGGTCGCCGCGCTCACCAACCCCGTCTACGACGTGCAACGACTGGGGATCTACTTCACCGCCAGCCCCAAGCATGCCGACCTGCTCCTGGTCACCGGGGTGGGGGCCGCCGGGATGCTCCGGTCGCTGCAGCACACCTTTGAGGTCATGCCCGAACCGAAAGTCGTCATCGCCGCGGGGGCCGACGCCATCAGCGGCGGTCTGATCGGCCACGGCTACGCGGCTCGAGGCGGGATCGCCGAATCGGTCCCCGTCGACGTCTACGTCCCCGGTTCCCCGCCGACGCCGTTCGGGCTGTTACATGGCATCCTCCTCGCCGTCGGCCTTCTGCCCGAAGCCCGGCGGCCATCCACGCCACCGGCATCGAATGCTCGCCGGTCGGTCCGGCCCGGGACCGCTGTGCCCGGACCGTCCACCCCGGAAGACCCACCGACCGAGGCCGGTCCGTGAGCAGCTCCCTACTCGCCGCCGCCCTGGCCTGCTTCGCGGCCGGCATCGCCGTCGACGTGGCCTTCGGGGTGGGCCGGCGCGTCCTGCGACTGGCCCCGTACCTGCTGGCGATGGCCGGCAGCGCCTGCCTGTTGGCACTCGGGATTGATGCCACCACTACGACGGCCTCCGCCGTCGATCTCTCTGATCAGTTCGGGGTCGGACACGGCGCCTTGCTCTTCGACCCGTTGGCCGGGCTGTTCCTGACGCTGTGCTTCGGCATCGCGGTCGCCGTCTCGGCTTGTTTCGTGTCCTGGGTCTGCCCCGACGACCGGGCCGAGTGCCGAGGCATCGCCACCGGCTACCTGCTCTTGTTGGGCTCGGTGGCGGTCATCTTTTGCGCAGCCGACGCCTTCAGCTTCCTCTTCGCCTGGGAATCCCTCACCGTCGCCTTCTACCTGCTCACCTCGGTGACCCGCTCCCACGCTCGCCAGGCCGGCGCGGCCTGGTCGACCGTCGGCATCGGCAAGGTGAGCGGTGCGGCCCTGTTGTTCGGGTTCTTGCTGCTGGCCGGGCGCAGTGGCAGCCTGAGCATCGCCAGCTGGCATACGGTCGGGCCGGGAGCCGTCCATGACGTGGCCTGGGTGCTGGTCATCGTGGGGTTCGGGGCCAAAGTGGGTCTCGTCCCGTTCCAGGTGTGGATACCGGTCGGCTACCCGGCGGCCCCGGGCCCGGCCCGGGCGGCCATGGCCGGCATCGCCGCCAACGTCGGCGTCTACGGGCTGTGGCGGTTCCTGGGCGTGCTGGGCCGCCCCCCGGTGTGGCTGGTCATCGCCGTTCTGGTCATCGGCGGCGTCACCGCCCTGCTCGGGATCACCTTCGCCGGGGTCCAAGGACGCCTCGGGCGGGTCATCGCCTACTCGAGCGTCGAGAACGCCGGGCTCATCGTGACCGCCTACGGCGTCGCTCTCACCGGCAGCGTGGTCCACTCCACGCCGCTGGTAGCCATGGGGCTGCTGGCCGCCACCTTCCAGACCG
Source organism: Acidimicrobiaceae bacterium (assembly GCA_003156595.1). Lineage (GTDB taxonomy): Bacteria > Actinomycetota > Acidimicrobiia > Acidimicrobiales > Palsa-688 > PALSA-693. Next base: position 66,348 of record PMHH01000021.1, on the reverse strand, counting down.
TCGCCCACGCCATCGCCAAGTCCGTCCTGTTCGTGGCCCTCGCGAATGTGGAGGCGGCCGCCGGCACCGATCAGCTCGACGAGCTGCGGGGCATCGGCCGGCGCCTGCGATGGAGCGGAGCGGCCTTCGGGGCCGGGGCGGTGACCTTGGCCGGTCTGCCCCCCACCATCGGGTTCGTGTCCGAATGGTTCATCCTCGAAGCCCTCATGCAAGAGTTCCGCCTCCCTGGCCTCGCCCTCCGCCTCGGTCTGGCCGCGGCGGGCGCGCTGGTGGCGTTGACCACCGGGCTGGCCGCCCTGGCCTTCCTGCGCGTCCTGGGATTGACGTTGCTCGGCCCCAAGCCGTCGCCAGCCGAGCCGCCGGCTCACGAGACCGGCGCGTTCGGGAAGTTCGGCTTAGCGGTGCTCGGCGTCGGCTGCCTGGGGCTGGCCGCGGTGAGCCCGTGGGAGGTCCGCTACATCGCCCGCGGCCTCGATCCCATCGTGGCCCGGTCGGCCACTCTCGGTGCGCTCAAATCGCCATGGGTGCTCCAGCCGGTCTTCCCCGGCTTCTCGATCCTCTCACCGTCATGGTTGTGGGTGGCGATGCCCGTCTCCTTCCTATCGGTGTTCCTCGGAGCGGTGGCCGTCTCCCGAGGTCGCTACCTTCGGGTGCGTCGCGTTCCCGCCTGGCACTCGGCCACCGCCGGGGTCGCCGGGCCCGCCGCCTATACGGCCTTCGGGTTCGCCAACCCTCTCCGCCATGTGCTCGGAAACGTGCTCGGGACGACGCGCTCCACCACGCTGGTCAGCGGCGACCCCGACGACGACGCCGAGGTGAATGTGGCCCACCTCGAGACGCGCACGTCGGTTGTTGAGCCGATCGAGACCTACTTCTACCGTCCCATCCGAGCTGGGGCGCTGGGGGTGGCCCGGGTGGCCAAGCGCCTCCAGTCCGGTCGTCTCAACGCCTATGTCGCCTACATGCTGTTCGCGCTGCTCGTCGCTTTGGCACTCACAGCGGCGCTGCGATGAAAGAGAGGGACCATGGCAGCTGATCAACACCGCAGCGGACCCGGATCGGGTGGCATGATCCGACGGATCCTCGTCGGCTTCGACGGATCCACCGAGGCGCAGCACGCCCTGCTCGTGGCCATCGCCCTGGCCGCCGACCTGCACGGCGACGCCCACGTGTTGATGGTGGTGCGGCCCTCAGCTCATGCCGAGACGCCCGAAGAGCGGGCCCGCGCCGCCCAGGCCGAGCAGGAGAACCTGTCGCGCGGGCTGGCCGGGGTCCAGAGTCAGGCCCAGCACCGTCGGCAGGTCTCCACCGAGGCGATCGTCGCCGACGGCCCCGCCGCGGCTATCGCTGGCTACGCCGAAGAGCATGGCTATGACCTGATCGTGGTTGGCGGCCACGGCCGCGAGCAGATGACCCATCGAGGTATCGGCCAGTCCCTCGAAGCGCTCCTGCGTCACCATCCGTGCCCGGTCCTGGTGATCTGACCCGATGACGGCGGCGGCGCGTAGCTCTGTCAACCTTGCCTGGGGAGGAGGTATCACATGTTGATCGTCACCGACGGTGCCGTCGACGTACCTGAACCACTGGCCGGATCGGCCCGGCTGCGCCGTGTCCCCGGCGAGGTGTGGGCTGACGACCTGCCGTTCCCTGGGGGCATTGAGGAGTTCTGGGCGCAGCTGCGAACCGGGGCCTACCCCTCGACCACACCGCCCACCGTCTACGCCCTGACGGAGGCCTACCAGCACCCCGACCTGGTGGTCGCCATGCATGTCTCGGGACAGCTCAGCGCCACCATGGCCCGAGCCGAGGAGGCGGCCGCCCGGGCCGGACCGGGCGTGGTCGTGATCGACACCCGATCACTTAGCGTCGGCGCCGGGCTCATCGTCGCCGCCGTCCACCGAAGAATCGACAGTCCCGACGATCCGGAGTCGCTCATCGCCTTCGCCCGGTCGCTGCCCGAACGGCTCCACACCTTCGCCCTCGTTCAAGAGGTCGAATCGTTACGACGCAGCGACCGCTCCGGTCTGCTACCAAGCTCGCATCTGGCTCGCAACCATCCGCTGGTTCTGGCGATCCGGGGCCGGGTAGTGGCGCTAGCTCAGCCCAAGCACCGCGCCGGCGCCGTCGGCGAGCTGGCCAAGCACGTGCGCCGCAGCGCCGGGTCAACACCAGGAGCCTGGGCCCTCGGACACGGCGACGCCTCCGACGTCGACGCGGTTGTCGACGAGCTCACCCGCGCCATCGGCAAGCCGCCCAACTTCGTGACCTGTCTCGACCCGACGGTCGGCACCCACCTCGGCCCCGACGGCATCGTGATCGGCGCCATCTCCGGCCCGATCGAGGTCTAGGACCGATGCGCACCCTTCGGACCCGGGTCATCGAGACCAAGACCAGACCCGCCGCCGAAGCGGGTCATCTGGACCTCTTCCCTGGTGACGAACGACCCCGGCGCCAGGTCGCGTACCACCGCCAAGAAGGCGTCGATCCGCTCAGGCAGGTCGATCAACTCCAACGCCAAGGGCAAGCCGGGGGCCGCATCGGGGAAGCGGGCGGTCCGGAAGTAGCCCGACGCACCGAAGCCCTCGATGCCCCGCCACACGGTGGCGCCAGCCATGCCGTCCTCACGGGCCCGGTCCAAGAGCGCTTGGTGCAATCCGTGATGAGCCACTCGATCGTCCTCGCTGAGAAAGACCATCACCCTCGTCGCCACCTCGGTGACCGGCATCGCACACCTCCTGGGCCTTCCCCCGCGGCGTCACGCCGCGCCACCCACCATAATCCCGTCTATCAGTTCGAACCGGCCCGGCGCCGTGCCAAACCGACAACCGGCTTTGGTAACGTCGGCCTCGGCGATGGAGCTCGCCACATGCGCCGCCAGGCTGATGGCTCCTACCAGAATCCTACCCCACCCGGGGTACCGATGAAGGAGGACCTCATGGCATCGGCCCGCGACGACGTGCCCCCCATCCCGTTCGACCCCGACTTCGACTTCGGCCCCGCCGCCGGTTTCGATCCGTTGGCCCGCCGCCGACGATCCCGCCAAGTCCAAGCGATCATCGTCGTCGCCTTAAGCTTCGGCGGAGTCCTCGGGGCCGTCAGCCGTTTCGCCCTCTCCCTGGCCATCCCGACCGAGAGCGGCCGGTACCCGTGGGGCACCTTCGTCATCAACGTCTCGGGCAGCGCCGTCCTCGGGTTTGTCCTCATCATGCTGATCGAGCAGTTCCCCCGGGGCCGCCTGGCCCGAGCGATCATCGGAACCGGGTTCATCGGGGCCTACACCACCTTTTCGACGTTCACGGTCGAAGCGCTCCTCCTGATCCGCGACGGCCATCCCGACATTGCCTTGGCCTACCTGGCCGCCAGCGTCGCCGCCGGCCTGGCCGCGGTATGGGTCGGCATGACCAGCGCCCGGCTCGTGCTGCGGGCCGAGCGATGGCTACAACAAGAGCTGTGATGAGGACTACCTCCTACTCACATTTCGCCGGACGACCGGCCAAGCGGCTCACACTGCTCATGAGCGTGCACGACCAGACTCACCACCACAGTCTGGAAATGGAGATCCTCAAACGCGCTCGCAAAGCGAAGCTCGCCGGAGCAACCGTCTTCAAAGGCGACGGCGGCTACGGCGCATCGGGACAGGTCCACCAGGTACGCCTCCTATCTGACGACCGACCTCTAGCGGTGGTCATCATCGACCAACCCGACAAGATCGACGAGTTCCTCGAGGGGATCGCCAACCTCCTCGACGGCGTGCTCGTCACCGTCGACGAGATAGAGATCCTCGACTTGTGAGCCCGAGTACCTCGATGCCATGACCCTCAGCCTCTTCCTGGTCGTCGGCGCCGGCGGCCTCCTAGGCGCGCCATCCCGCTACCTGCTCGACCGCGCCATCAGCCGCCGGATCGAATCAGACCTCCCCTGGGGCACCTGCGTAATCAACATCACCGGATCATTCCTCCTCGGGCTGCTGACCGGACTTACCCTCGCCGATCACCTGTCGCCCACGGGCAAAGCACTCCTTGGCACCGGATTCTGCGGCGCATACACCACCTTCTCGACATTCACTTTCGAGACGATCAGGTTGCTCGAAGACGGCCGCTTCCTTGAAGCAACCGGCAATGTCGCGCTCAGTGTCGCCATTGGTCTGGCGACCGCGGCATTCGGGCTGGCCATCGGCCTGGCACTGTAGGGTCGAGGGGGCCTTGGGGAGTCGGAAAGTGGCCTTGACCTGCGGCTGAGTGTCGGGGGGAACCGGTCGGCGAACTGTACCCAAACCACAGGCGTGTAGTTCCTGGTCAGGGGAGGATTCTGGGTCGACGCGGCGTGCTGGTGGCGGCATGGTGAGCGGTCGCTGGTTCATGAGGGAGACGTATATGAGCGGCAGCTAGTGCCATTGACCGGCCCGGCGCCGGTCGCCCGAGCCTCGTACCAGGCGGTGCGCGAGCAAGCCGTGGGCTACCGTTTCACTATCAGCTTCCCTGACGCCGTCCACGAGTTGAGCCCTACCCAGGCCGCCGCCGAGCTTGGCGTGTCGCACCCGCTGCTGGTCAAGCTCCTCGACGATGGCACCATCGCCTCCCGGCAGCTACCGGGCGGTCGCCACCGCAAGATCGCCCGGGCCGACGTGGACGCCTACCAGGCCAAGAAGGCGACCAGGCGGCGCCTGATCGCCGAAGCCATGAACGAGGTCGTCACTGCCGGGGACTACCTGCCTGAGTAGCCCAATGAGGCGAACAGGTTTATTTCGTAGCTTCCTATAATCCGGGTTTGTTTGGCGCCGTTGGTACAGCCTGCCCGCGTACGGCATATTGAGTTAGGGATGGCCGGCTGTGAGTCGCCGAGGGTAACGACACCCTCTATGCTCCACAGGGCTCGGGTGGGTGATAGCCGGGCGGCGCGCAGGGCGGGTAGGAGCCCGGCGGCCGCTCCAATGGCGATGGCGGCGGCGAAACCGCCGGCCCACCCGAGGGTGGGGATGACGACGGCCCAGTGCTGCGTGGTTGGCGTAGATGGCGGTGGCGGCCGAGCCGGCGCCGACGCCGACCGCAGTGCCAAGCTGTCGGAACGGACATCGTGCTCGGGATGCGTTGCTGGGAGGACAAGATCGCTGGGTTGGATATGGGGCGCTCCGAGTGGGACCCGACCGTGGTGTTTACCGGCCAATGCGTGGTGGTCGCGATCAACGCATCTACTAAACTGATGCGACAAGACAACATCCTTCTTTAGCATGAGGCTGCGGCCGCCGATAGGACGCGCGTGAGCGATCGTCCGGGGACAGCGGCCACCGCGGTTGTGTTCCCCGACGAACGGTTCCGTCGTCTGGTCGAGGGTGTGGTGGATTACGCAATTTTGGGTTTGGATGTTGATGGGCTGGTCACGACCTGGAATGCCGGGGCGGAGCGGATCAAGGGTTACCGGCCGGGCGAGATCATCGGCCGGCATTTTTCGGTGTTCTACCCGCCTGCTGACCTCGCCGCCGGCGTTCCGGCCGCGGAGCTGGCCGCCGCGACCGCGAACGGGAGTTTCGAGGCCGAGGGGTGGCGGGTCCGCAAGGACGGCTCGCGGTTCTGGGCCAGTGTGGTTATCACGGCCCTGTTCGACGAAGACCACCGACTCGGCGGGTTCGCCAAGGTCACCCGTGATGTCACCGAACGCCGGGCCGCCGAGCGGAGGCTACTCGACAGCGAGGAACGAGCCCGCACCCGGGAGGCGGAGGCCCGGCTGGCGGCCATCGTGGAATCTTCCGACGACGCAATCGCCAGTTTGTCCCTGGACGGTCAAGTCATGAGTTGGAACTCCGGCGGCGAGCGGCTTCTCGGCTTTACGGCCGAGGAAATGATCGGCAAGAACTACCTTCAAGTACGCGCGGAGTTCTTGGCGACCGACCGACCCGACGAGCTGGTGGGCATCTTGGAACGGGTGGCGCGGGGCGGCCCGGGCGGCCAGGTCGAGGTCCAACGGCCGCACAAGGACGGCACCGTCGTCGACTTCGTGGCCGCCATCTCGCCGGTTCGCGACTCGTCCGGGGCACTCGTCGGGATGTCCACCGTCTGCCGTGATATCACCGCCCGCAAGGCCGCCGAGATGGCGTTGCGTGACAGCGAGGACCGTTCCCGCGCGGTGGAGGCTCGGCTGGCCGCCATGGTCGAGTTCTCCGACGACGCCATTTGGAGCTGTTCGCGAGACGGAACCATTACCACCTGGAACGGGGGCGCCGAACACCTCTACGGCTACGGGGCGGCCGACATGGTGGGCTGCAACGTCCTGCGGCCCGGCGCCGACGGGCACTTGGCCGGCGGATGGATACCACCGGGCGTGAGAGAAGAGCTGCCCGACATCGTCTCCCGGGTGGAGCGAGGTGAGCGAGTCGGACACTTCGAAACCCAACGAATCCGCAAGGACGGCAGCGTGGTCGAAGTATCGCTCACGGTCTCGCCGATTCGAGACCCGTTAGGGACGCTGACCGGACTGTCCGTCGTCGCTCGTGACATCAGCGAACGCAAGCGACACGACCACACGCTCGCGGAGGAGCGCCGCCGGTTGCTCGCCGCCGAGTCAATCGGTCGTGTTGGGTCCTGGGAGATGGACCTGGCCACTAACACTGTGGTGTGCTCTGACACGCTCCTCGAACTCTACGGCGTCGATTCCACCACCTTCAGCAACGACGCCGCCCTTGCGCTCGGTCCCGTTCACTCCGATGACCGCGACGAGCTGAACGCCGCGATCGACTTCTGTCGGCGGACCGGCGAACCTTTCAGGAAGCGTCACCGGCAGTACCGCGTCGATGACGGGGCGCTGCGCTGGTTCGACGTACGCGTTGAGAGGATCGACGCGGACCGACGGCATGTCCGGCTGGTCGGGGTTGTGCTGGACGTGACCGAGGAGGTCCTGGCCGCCAAGGTGGTCGAGGAGGCCCGGGATGTGGCGGTCGAGGCGTCGCGGCAGAAGTCGGCGTTCCTGGCCACGATGAGCCACGAGATCCGCACCCCCATGAACGCCGTGATCGGCATGACCGGATTGCTGTTGGATACCGCTCTGGACGCCGAACAACGCGAGTTCGCCGAGACCGTCGCCAGCAGCGGCGATGCGCTGTTGGGCATCATCAACGACATCCTGGACTTCTCCAAGCTCGAGGCGGGCGGACTGGAGTTGCAATCGCAGCCGTTCGATCTGCGCGCCTGTGTCGAAGACGCCCTCGGCGTGGTGGCCGTCACCGCCAACGGCAAAGGACTCGAAGTGGTCGGCCAGGTCGACGAGCGCTGCCCACGCGGGGTCGTGGGCGACGTCACCCGTCTGCGTCAGGTGCTGGTCAACCTCCTGGGCAATGCCGTCAAGTTCACCGCTGTCGGAGAAATAGCCCTCACCGTCGAGCCCGTCCGATCAGCCGAAAACAGCGAGGTCGGTCTCCGCTTCGCGGTCACCGACACCGGCATCGGCATCCCCGCTGACCGTCTGGCTCACCTCTTCGACTCGTTCAGCCAGGTCGACGGCTCGACCACGCGCGCCTACGGGGGCAGCGGACTGGGCCTGGCCATCAGCCACCGACTGGTCGAGGCCATGGGCGCCACCCTGCGCGTGGACAGTGTCAGCGGCACCGGCAGCACGTTCCACTTCAAGGTCCGCCTCGCTCCCGCCGCGCTCGTCCCCGAGACCCCCGCGCCGCCACCGCCCGCCATGCTGCGCGGCCTGGTCGCGCTGGTCGTGGACGACAATGCCACCAACCGCCGGATCGTGCGCCTCCAACTGGAGGGCTGGGAAATGCACGTGACCGAAGCGGCCAGCGCGGACGCCGCCATGACCATCATCGCCACCGGCGAGCCTTTCGATGTTGCCGTGATCGACATGAAGATGCCCGGCATGAGCGGCGCCGACCTGGCGGCGATACTTCGGTCGTCGCCCGACACGAGACTGCTGCCGCTGGTGCTGCTCAGCAGCCATATGGAGCGCCCGTCCTCACAGCACGGCTCCCTGTTCTCGGCCGTTCTCACCAAACCGGTGCCTGCCGACCAGCTCCAAACCAGCCTCTGCCAGGCCCTCAAGCCAAGCGGGTCGACTCCGGCCCCTCTGCACCCCCAAGTGGACAGGACGACCGGCGGGCAGGCGCTGCGGGTGCTGCTCGCCGAGGACAATCCCATCAACCAACTCGTCTGCCGGCGACTGCTCGAAAAGCTCGGACACCTCGTCGACGTGGCCGGAAACGGCCGAGAAGCCCTCGAAGCGGTCCGTGCCGTGTCGTACGACGCCGTGCTGATGGACATCCAGATGCCAGAAATGGACGGCCTCGAAGCGACCAGACTCATCCGTGTCGAGCTTCCCGCCCACCGCCAGCCCCACATCGTGGCCGTGACCGCCAGCGTGCTCGTGGAGGACCGCCAAGCCTGCGTCGACGCCGGCATGGATGACTACCTGCCCAAACCGGTACGAATCGAAGACCTCGACATCGCCCTACGCAAAGCGATCGCGGCCTAGCAGGGAGTCAAAGTGCGCGAGGGGAGGTACTGACGCCGTGAGTGATCGTGACACGTCGAGATCCATAACTTCTCGAGGACCCCTTCGTGGTGCAAGGCACCCGGGCGCTCCACCTCCGCTACCGCGTGCGACGCTGACGGTCACCTGCCGGCCGAGGCACCAATGTCGGCATCCACCTTCGTCGCCTAGACGGTCGGCGACAGCCTCCGCAAAGCATCGGGCACGATCAACCTCGCCCTCGGTGCCGCCGCCGTGGTCGGGATCGTCACAGTGATCTTGGTTCTGCGCCGCCGAACCGCCAGACTCACTGACCGGGCCGAGGCCGCTGACCCCGGACCCCGGACCTCTCCGGTGAGCCCACCGCGGCCGAGCGCAAGGCGGCCAGGACCGGCGCAGGCTGAGCGGACGACCTGTAGCTGCAGACCTCGCGACGGGGGCAGTTACCCGATCTCCAAGACAGCCTGACGACAGCAATGTGATTCCCGACGGTGCGCATTGGGCGTTCGGCCACTATTCCCACAATCAGGAGCAGGCGCGGGCGCGGCGGTGACCAGGGATCAGGGCGGGCTGCCAAGAATTCAGTCGGCGCAACTACCTGGAGGTCCAACCTGCGCAGACCTGCCGGCCGTCGAGAAACATTCTTGAACTTGCGCCCAGTCGAGGATGACTACTCCTTATAAGGCACTTCGTGTAGTTCTACTCTGGACCTTTGCGGAGTACACCTACGCCCGGATCGGCAGATCGGGGATGGTCTTGGAGCCTGTTAAGGCCCCGGCATCGGGTGCGATGTCAGGCGTCGGCTCAAGCCGCGATCATGTCGAGGCGGTGATCGGATCGGTCTCACGACGAGCCGGCTTGAGCGGGCTAATGAACACCCGACCAACCGCAAACATGCCTCGCTGGGGAAAGTAGAAATCGGCCATGTGAGCCTGTTCGGCCAACGGGCCTACCGGACCTAGATCTTCACCTTCGACGACAGCATGGCTCGCAGTCACGTACCAGATCCGAAGGGGATTGGCATCGAAGTGCTGTCGGTTGGACGTGGTTCCAGTGAGTTGCACCTTCCCTACGTTGAGCACCCGCCCCGCCACCGCTCCCACGACGCTGAGCACCGGTCCGGATCGCCAGAGGGCCAGCGGCATCATCGAGCCCATAACGCTCATCATCCGGGTCGCGACAGTGGCCCCAATCTCTATTTCCCAGTCGACGGCCCCGTCACCTGTTCGGACACGGAGCCGGTTAGACGCCTCCCATTCGAGGTCGATGGGCCCTTCCCGGACGCGTTCTACGGCCGCCCCGAAGTAACGAGTGCACGCGACTTCGCACGCAACCGACTCGTAAAACGTCCAGCGCCCAGTTGGATCCCGGTGCCAGATTGAGGTGAATCTGTCACCCACCGACGAAGCCGTCCACCGGCGAAGTCCGAGGACGTGACCAGATTCGAACGGCAGTCCCATCACTCCGTACCCGGACACTCGCTCGCAGTCGCCCCGAGGCAACTTGGGTCGGTCTTCCACGGCTTGGGCGAACTGCGCTGCCGATTTCATGCGACCACCTCGCCTGTTGACAATCCCGAGCGCCATGATGATAGGTCGAGGTGCGGAGCGAGGCCAGCGGTGTGTACCGCTAACGGATGGGCTCTTGGATATCCATGCCGGCTGCGGGCCGTTGTTCTGCAGCCATTTGGCCCCGGAGCGGGGGGGGGGCAGCCCCGGGCGAGTCGACCTGCGCCGCCGAAGAGGGTGGCGATGTCGTCGCCGCTCGCGGTCGTCGTTGTGTGCGCTCTCGCCCAGCTTCGACTCGTCGGGTTGGCCCTGACCCGTTCGTCGTCGTCGGTCCGGATCCTAGACGTACCCCAGGGAAGCGGCCTCGGTGCTCTGGGACCGGGCGATTCTTAAGATGTTGCTGGGCGAGACCGAGCCTTGCGGTCCGGTGAAGATGACGTGGTAGAAGAGGGGCCCTCTCACCAGATTGATGTCCTGCGCTACCTGACTTCCAGTCGCTGCGGTGAAGGATCGCGTGAAGCCGGAGGCATCGGGCAACTGGGGCGTCGGGAAGGTGGTCTGTTGACTGGATGCTTGGTCAGCGAAGGTCAGCAGATTGAAATACCCAAGCGCTTGCCCGGCCGATCCCATGACCTGGACCCTGATGATCAGCGTCTCGCCGGTGCCTTTGACGGCCCACGTCCGTTGGTAGGCACTCCTAAAGCCGTACTGTTGCAGGATCGCTTCCTGTTTGGCCGCCTCCTGGTCGTCCACGGCTTCTGCCGTGCCGGCCAGGCCGAGGGGTCCATCGAGTTCAGACCCGGTGGGCGCCTCGATGTAGTTGGTGGGCAGCCGGTCGAAAATTGTCGCTCGGAGGTCATCGGGTACGGCGCTGGGGAGCGCCGCGCTAGAGGCGACAGTCGTCGTGGGCAAGCTCGCCGATTCAGTGGAGTTGCAACCCGCCAGAACCACGATACCGAGCATCGAAACTGCGGCCGTCCGCCACAACAGGCCTGACCGGATCACCCGACGACACTAACCGGGACCCACCGGCTCTCATCCCACCGACGTCGCCCTCTCAGAGATGGTCTTGGCCGGACAGTGCAGAACGGCTTTGCCATCACGCCCTGGTCACGCCCCATCCGACGGTGTTGTTTCCCGGATTCAATGAAGGCCGGGGAGCCGGTCCGCGGCGGTAGCTGACCGCAGGAGCCGCTACGTCAGCCCAAGAAGGGCGATGAGGTTTGGTCGAGGTTGGTCAAGCTGCCACCGTCGCGATGGGGTCAGCGATCGTTTTGAGTGGACCCGGGTGAACTACCTGTGGCCATCGCTTTGAGCGCGTCGATGTCTTCGGATCCACCGATGACGACCACGCGATCGCCACTTTGAAGCACGGTGTTGCCATCAGGGATGACGAGGTCTCGGCTTCTTTGGATCGAGGTCACGATGACACCGTCTGGGAGGCTGGCGCGTCGCAGCGGCATGTTCACCAGCGACGAGCGGGCGGCGATCTCGATGTCGTGAGTGCCGGCGGCATCAGCGGTGCCGTCGAGCTGGCGAAGGCTGGCCAGCAGCCCGAGTCGGTAACCGCGGACTATGTCCGACATGGAGATCGTGCCGATGACGGCCCGGTCGTTGTCAAGCACGGGGATCCAATGTTGTGAGGCCGTGGTTAGGGCGTCGAGCGCCACGTCGAGGTGGGCTGACCCGGAGACCGTGGGTGCTGATGCGTCCACGGCGCCATCGATGATCTGAGTACCGCCTTGTTCGCCGAGCTGGTGGAGGGCGTCCAATGAGACTGCTCCTTCGAAGCGACCCTCGTCGTCGACCACCGGTACACCGGGTACGCCGACCTTTTCGATCTGTCGTCGAGCAGCCGGAACTGAGGTGCCGGCCTTGACTACGAGGCGGGGTGGGGCCATGGCTTGGCTGACGGGCACGTTGGCCAGGAGGGGCATCCCGACCAGGAGCCGTTGGGCGGGGGCGTCGGCTCGGTTCTTCAGCTGGCTTCGATAGATGGTGTCGTCGCCGCGCCGGACGATGAACCAGGCCAGTCCGACGGCGACCATGGCTGGGGCCAGGAGCGAGAGATTGCCGGTCATCTCGGCCACCATCAACATGACCGCCAGCGGTGCTCGGGAGATGCTCCCGAAGCAGCACATCATGCCCACGATCACATAGGGGGTTGGGCTGTGGCCCATGGAAGGGGCGATCGGATCGAACAACCGCCATATGGCGGCGCCGATGAAGGCGCCGATGACCATGCCCGGTCCGAAGATGCCGCCCGATCCGCCCGAGCCGATGGACAGCCCGGTGGCCACGATGCGGGCGAACGGCAAGACGAGGACGACCCAGAGGGGGAGTGACAGGAGTTGGTGGCCGAGGCTTTGTTGGATCCAGCCGTATCCGGTGCCGAGCACCTCGGGGATAGCCAAGGCGATCGAGCCCACGAGGACACCGCCGATGGCCGGCTTCAGCCAGCGAGGGAGTGGTATGCGGGTGAACACCGCCGCGATGCAGTAGAAGCCCTTGGCGTAGAGCAGCCCGACGAAGCCGCCCAGTACACCGATCAGGGCGAACCACAGGAGATGTGAGGGGTCACTGAAATGGTAGCTGTCGTTGAAACCGAACAGCGGCGTGAACCCGACCGCAGCGCCGAAGATGACGTAGCCCACGATGGAGGCGATGAAGCAGGGGAGCAGGGCTTCGACGTCGAAGTCGTCCCGGTAGAGGATCTCGGTGGCCAGCACCGCCCCACCGAGAGGTGCTCCGAAGATGGCCCCGATCCCCGAACCGATCCCGGTCGCCACCGCCGTACGGGCATCGGCCGGGCTCAGGTCGAGCTCGCGGGCCAACAGCGAGGCGAAGCCGGCGCTGATCTGGCCGGTCGGGCCCTCCCGTCCTCCCGAACCGCCCGAGCCGATGGTCAGCGCCGAGGCCACGATCTTGACGATGACGGTCCGAAAGCGAATGCCTCTGGGGTTGTGATGCACAGCCGAGATGGCGGCGTCGGTGCCATGTCCTTCGGCATCGGGCGCGAACCTGAAGACGAGGAGGGCGCCGAGCAACGCCCCGGAGCCGACAACGAGCGGCAACGCCCAGGGGCGAGAGAACGACGCCGACGCTGCATGCCCGCCTTCTCCGATCGGAGTCGGCACGTGGTAGCCGGCCAGGACGCCCAGGAACAGGTGGGTGGCAGCGAGGAGAGCCTCGTAGAAGACGATGGCACCCGCGCCGGCCATGGCGCCGATCAGGATTCCGAGCACCAGCCACTTCTGCAGATAGGAGGCGCCCGTCAGCCATCGCGACGCCCGGGCCATCGCCGCCCGCCATGACGTTCTGTCGCTTATAGGTCCCATCCGGTGCTCCAGTCCTGCTCGGGCACCTCGCCGGCGGCCCGGGCCAGCTGCTGCAGGCCGGCCGCCATCGACCGCTGCACCTCAGGGTCGATCGAGGTCAACAGCTGGGCGATCTCCTGCCGTCGTCGTTCGGTGACCACGTCGACGAGACGCCGGCCCGGCTCGGTCAGTCCGATGCGGACCTGACGCCGGTCATGTCGGTCCGCCCGGCGTCGCACCAAACCCTTGCGGACCAGCCGTTCGACGAGCCGGGATGCGGTCGGCGGGGTGACCGCCACCGCCTCGGCCAAAGCGGCCACACCCTGGGGACCACGAGACGCCAGGACCACCAGCGACCGGTACTGAGTGAGCGTCACCTCCTCTCCGACATCGGCGAGGGACCGGGCGGCCATGGCCACCAACACCCGGCTGGCCGTCACCACCGCGTCGAGGATCGAGTCGCTGGCCGCGGGGCTCGGCGATCCACTTACATTCATATGCCAACTATTGCATAGACTTATGACATCCTTCGAACCCAGATGTGTCGGGACTACTTCGGCACGTTCCTCAGGACGCGCTCGCGACCCTTGACCAGTGTGGTTGACGGTCGGCCATTGGCCCGAGGCCGTATCCGCTTGGTCTCGAGGGTCGTGTTGCCGCGGCGCCGGCGGCGGCGGCGGCCCGGTCGTCCGCAACTACCGCGGCGAGCTCCAAGGGGACGATGGGCCCCAAAGTCGACGCGGCCTGCCGGTTCGTGGAGCTCACCGGGCACATGGCCGCCATCGGCGCCCTCACCGATGTCGAGGCCATCCTGGCCGGCAAAGCCGGAACGGTCATCACCCCCAGCGCCACCCCGGACACGGGATGACCCCCTATCCCGGGGCCAGAACGGAGAACCCACCCACGACGACAGCACCGCTATCCCCGGAGTTGCCGGCCAGGATGGACGCCTACTGGCGGGCCGCCAACTATCTGTCGGTCGGCCAGATTTACCTCTACGACAACCCGCTTTTGACCAAACCGTTGGAGTTGGCGCACGTCAAACCGCTGGTGGTCAGCCACTGGGGCACCACACCGGGTCAGAACTTCATCTACGTGCACCTGAACCGGGTGATCAACAAGTACGACCTGGACATGTTCTACATCGCCGGCCCCGGCCACGGCGGGCCGGCGCTGGTGGCCAACACCTACCTGGAGGGCACTTACAGCGAGATCTATCCCGACGTCAGCCAGGACGAAGCCGGGCTGAAACGGCTGTTCACGCAGTTCTCGTTCCCGGGCGGTATCTCCAGCCATGTGGCCCCGACGACACCCGGGTCGATCCACGAGGGCGGCGAGCTGGGCTACTCGCTCAGCCACGCCTTCGGCGCCGCGTTCGACAATCCCGGTCTGATCGTGGCGTGCGTCATCGGCGACGGCGAGGCCGAGACCGGCCCGTTGGCCACGGCGTGGCATTCCAACAAGTTCCTCAACCCTGTCAGCGACGGGGCGGTGCTGCCGATCCTGCACCTCAACGGCTACAAGATCTCCAACCCGACGGTGTTGGCCCGCATCGAGCCCGACGAGCTGGAACAGTTCCTGCGAGGCTGCGGCTGGACACCGCATTTCGTCGAAGGCGACGACCCCGAACAGATGCACCAGCTCATGGCAGGCGTGCTCGACGAGACCATCGAGGACATCCGCCAATTTCAGACCGACGCCCGCGAGCACAGTGCGACGGCGCGGCCCCGCTGGCCCATGATCGTGCTGCGCTCGCCGAAGGGCTGGACCGGCCCGAAGGTCGTCGACGGCCTACAGATCGAGGGCACCTTCCGCTCCCACCAGGTGCCGCTCCTGGTCGACTCGGAGCATCCCGAGCACGTCGAGCTCCTTGAGGCCTGGATGAAAAGCTACCGGCCGGAAGAGCTGTTCGACCAGGACGGCCGGCTGTTCGCCGAGCTGGCCGACCTGGCGCCCAGGGGCGATCGGCGGATGGGCGCCAACCCCCATACCAACGGCGGGGTGCGGCGCGAGCTGCACATGCCGGACTTTTGTGACCATGCGCTGGACGTGCCATCCCCCGGGGCGGTCAACGCCCAAGACACCAGAGTGCTCGGGGAGTTCCTCCGTGACATCGTTGCCGTCAACGAGGCGCGCCGGCACTTTCGGATCTTCGGTCCCGACGAGACGCTGTCGAACCTCCTCGGGGCGGTGTTCGAGACCACCAACCGCCAGTGGGAGGCTGGCATGTTCGAAGGCGACGAGTTCCTAGCCCCGCAAGGGCTCGTCGTGGACTCGATGCTCTCCGAGCATCAGTGCCAGGGGTGGCTGGAGGGCTACCTGCTGACCGGGCGGCACGGGCTGTTCAACTGCTACGAGGCGTTCATCCACATCGTCGACTCCATGTTCAACCAGCACGCCAAATGGCTGAAGGTCACCTCGCAGTTACCGTGGCGGCAACCGATCGCCTCGTTGAACTACCTACTCGCCTCGCACGTGTGGCAGCAGGACCACAACGGGTTCACCCACCAAGACCCGGGATTCCTCGACCACGTGGCCAACAAGAAGGCCGACACCGTCCGGATCTACCTTCCACCCGACGCCAACTGCCTGCTGTCGGTGGCCGACCACTGCCTGCGCTCCCGGAACTACGTCAACGTGATCGTGGCCGGGAAACACTCACTGCCGCAATGGTTGACCATGGACCAAGCCGTCATCCACTGCAGCGAAGGGATCGGTATCTGGGAATGGGCCAGCAACGACCAGGGAAGCGAACCCGACGTGGTCCTGGCCTGCTGTGGCGACACTCCCACGCTGGAGATCTTGGCGGCCACATCGATACTGCGTGAACACCTCCCAGAGCTGAAGGTGCGCGTCGTCAACGTCGTCGATCTGATGAAGCTCGAACCCAGCAGCGAGCACCCACACGGATTGAGCGACATCGACTACGACTCGATCTTCACCACCGACAAGCACATCGTGTTCGGGTTCCACGGCTACCCGTGGCTGATCCACCGCCTCACCTACCGCCGGACCAACCACAACCTCACGTCCGCGGCTACAAGGAGGAAGGCACCATCACCACGCCGTTCGACCTGCGGGTCCAAAACGGTATCGACCGCTTCCATCTCGTCATCGATGTGATCGACCGGCTCCCGCAACTCGGCGCGACCGGCAGCTACCTCAAACAGACCATGCAGAACAAGCTCGTCGAGCACAAACGCTATGTCGAAACCTTCGGCCAGGACATGCCGGAGATCCTGAACTGGAAGTGGGCCAGCACGCCGTGAGCACAACCGTGGACGGCACTCGCCCGATGAGCGGCGACCTGAAATCCGTACCGCTGGCGGAGGTGGAAAAGCGTCTCGGGTATTCCACCGACGGTCTCACCGCAGCCGAAGCCATAAAGCGTCTCGGGGAGTACGGGCCGAACGAGATCGAGGAGAAGAANNGCACTGGCCGGACTTCTTCATCATCTTGGTCCTGCTCGTCGCGAACGCCACGGTCGGCTTCACCGAGGAGCGCTCGGCCGGCAAGGCCATCGACGCCCTCAAGGCCCAGCTGGCGGTGACAGCCCGGGTGCAGCGAGACGGCCAGTGGGCCACCCCCCCAGCGCGCGACCTGGTGCCCGGCGACGTCATCCGCATGCGCCTCGGCGACGTGGTGCCCGCCGACGCCCGCCTCTTGGACGGCGACCCCGTCGAAGTGGACGAGTCGGCGCTCACGGGGGAGTCCCTGCCCGCCACCCGGCAAACCGGTGACGCGGTGTTCTCGGGGTCGATCCTGCGCAAGGGCGAGATCGGCGCCCTGGTCTACGCCACGGGGGCGGACACCTACTTCGGCCAGACCGCCGAGCTGGTGCAGGACGCCAAGACCGCCAGCCACTTCCAGCGCGCCGTGTTGAAGATCGGCAAGTTCCTGATCTTGCTGGCGTTGGTCATGGTGGCGGTGATCGTCGTTGTGTCGATTATCCGCGGCGAGCCGTTCCTGACCACCTTGCAGTTCGTACTGGTGCTGACTGTGGCCGCCATCCCGGTGGCGATGCCGACGGTCCTGTCGGTGACCATGGCCGTCGGGGCGCGCCTGTTGGCCAAGAGAAAGGCCATCGTGAGCCGACTGGTCGCCATCGAGGAGCTGGCCGGCGTCGACGTGCTGTGCTCGGACAAGACCGGCACCCTGACCGAGAACAAACTGACCCTCGGCGATCCCTTCGCCGTCGAGCGGGTCCCCGTCGACGAAGTCATCCTCAGCGCGGCGCTGGCGTCGCGCGCCGACGACAACGACACCATCGACCTGGCGGTCCTGGCCGCCCTGGAAGACCAAAAGGCCCTGCACACCTACCAGGTGGTCCACTTCCAGCCCTTCGACCCGGTCGGCAAGCGCACCGAGGCGACGATCAAAGCCCCAGGCAGCGCACAGTTCAAAGTGACCAAGGGCGCCCCGCAGGTCATCCTGGCCCTGTCGGCGAATGCCCGGGCCGTCAAGACGGCCGTGGACAAGGCGGTGAACGAGTTCGCTCAGCGCGGCTTTCGTTCCTTGGGGGTGGCCCGCGCCGAGGGCGGCGGCGCCTGGCAGTTCCTCGGGGTGCTACCGCTGTTCGACCCGCCCCGAAAAGACGCCAAGCGACCATCGCCACCGCGGAACAGATGGGCATCAAAGTCAAGATGGTCACCGGCGACGCCATCGCGATCGCCCAAGAGACGGCCAAGACCCTCGGGATGGGCACCGGTATCCTCGACGCCGCCGGCCTCGGCGACGTCAAGAAGAAGGCCACCGCGGCCGAGGCCAAGTCGATCGAAGCCGCCGACGGGTTCGCGCAGGTCTTCCCCGAGCACAAGTTCCACATCGTCGACGTCTTGCAAGCCCACGGCCACATCGTGGCCATGACCGGCGACGGCGTCAACGACGCCCCCGCGCTCAAAAAGGCCGACTGCGGGATCGCCGTATCGGGAGCCACCGACGCGGCGCGCGCCGCCGCGTCCATGGTGTTGATGAGCCCCGGCCTGTCGGTGATCATCGACGCCGTCAAGGAGAGCCGCAGGATCGTCCAGCGGATGAACAGCTACGCCATCTACCGCATCNNATCCTGTCCATCGCCTACGACAACGTGCACTACAAAGACCAGCCCGAAACCTGGAACATGCGACTCGTGCTCGGAATGGCCTCGATCCTGGGCCTGGTCGGGCCGATCGCCTCGTTCGGACTGCTTTACCTGGGAGACCGCGTCTTCCACCTCGACCGGGCGCACGTCCAGACGCTCATGTACCTGATGCTGTCGGTGGGCGGATCGATGACCATCTTCCTCACCCGCACCCGCGGACCGTTCTGGTCCATCCCCCCCAAACGGATCCTCCTCATGGCCGTGCTCGGCGCCGAGGCCATCGCCACGCTACTGGCCGGCTTCGGGATCTTCATGACCGCCCTGAGCTGGAAATGGGTCGCCCTGGTGTGGGGCTACGCGCTGGTGTGGTTCCTGCTCACCGACCGGGTGAAACTCCTCGGCTACCGTATTCTCGACCCCGCAGACGAAATCAGCGACGACACCAACCGCGTCGCAGTGTCGGCGGTGGAGCCCACGCAAGCTGCCGGCTCGAACGGTGACGCCAGACAGCCCGATGCCGCCGAGTCGACGGTGGCCGCCTTCCACACCGACACCGATCCGGACGACCCCGTCTACCACGACAACAGCAGCTGCGCCTACGGCCAACAGATCGTTCGCAACGGCAACAACACGCCCGGCCGAGACGGTCGACGCCGGTGCGACTGGTGCACCGAGCATGCTGCCCGACCCGCCGCGCTGCACGCCGGGACATCGAAAACGTGAGCGGCCGGCCATCAACGCGGCGACTAACCACGGCCCGGCGTCTCGAAAGACCAAAGATCGTCCCGGTGGCATGCGGGTGAAGCTGCACAAGAAGGTCATCGACGATCTCATGGTCGCCCTCGGCGAACCGGCGGACCTCGAGCATCGAAGTACCACCGTCACCAAATCGGGCTGGTTGGATGCCAAGGGAACGCCCAGCCCCAAAGACCTCGCCGAGGAGGATCTCGCCGAGTTCAAAGACGAGCTGTCCCGAGCCCAGGAGCTGCTCTACGCCAGCGGCACCTACGCCCTGCTGGTCGTGCTCCAAGCGCTCGACGCGGCGGGCAAGGACGGCATCATCAAGCACGTCATGCCCGGCGTCAACCCGCAAGGTTGCAAAGTCGTGGCGTTCAAACGTCCTTCCGCCGAAGAGCTCAACCACGACTTCCTGTGGCGCTGCCAGAGTGCCCTTCCCGAGTCGGGGCGGATCGGGATCTTCAATCGCTCCTACTACGAGGAAGTTTTCGTCACCCGCGTCCATCCCGCCATCCTCGAGGGGCCAGCACCTCCCACCCGGCACGGTCACCGGTAAGAAGCTGTGGCATCAGCGCTACCAGGACATCAACGCCTTCGAGCGCCACCTCCACCGCAACGGCACCCGGATCGTCAAGGTCTTCTTGCACGTCTCCAAACACGAGCAGAAGAGCCGACTTTTGGCCCGCCTCGACGACTCCGACAAATACTGGAAATTCACGGCCGCCGATGTCGCGGAGCGCGCCTACTTCGACGAGTATCGCCACGCCTACGAGGCGATGATGACTGCCACCTCGACCCGGTGGGCCCCATGGTATGTGGTGCCGGCCGACCACAAATACGCCGGTCGCGCTCTCGTCGGCGGCATCTTGACCCACGCCATTGAACAGCTCGACCTCCATCCGCCCGAGATCGACCCCGAACGCAAAGCGGAGCTCGACACGGCGAGACAGACACTCCAAGACGATTGACCTATCGCCCCGGACTCAATCTGCGATTTGTGCCGCCGAACGCTCCCCGCGGTCAGCCGCGAATACCGCCGGTTCCGGGTCCCGCGCGTTCTGCGCCCGTCCCGAGCAGCGGTCGCTGACCCGGACGGGCGAGCACGCCGAGTATGCGTGCCCAGGTGAGTTGGTCCAGGCCGCTGTTCTGGAGGCCCAGGACGGAGGGTTGGGACGGTTCGCTGCGGTAGGGGCGCTTGTTGCGTCAGGCGGGACGGGGCACACCAGCGAAGCCTGAGAGCTTGAACCAGCTCGGGACGGACCGCCTGTGCCGAGTGGAGCCGTCCACCTTTAGCGTCCCGTCGGAGAGGGCCTGAGACCAGCTGCGGTCGCCGAGCCATATCTGGGTCATCGTTCTCAGTGGAGTGGTCAGAGTGACCGTGACTGGGTGCCCTGGGTCGGTGTCGCATACATCGGCGTCGTCGGGGGTGATGATCAGCCACCAGTACCTGGTGCTTACGGCCGGTTCAGTGAACCGGAAGTGGATCACGGTCAGTCCCGGGGGGACCAGCGGGTGGTTGATGTTGCGGTGTATATCCCACAGGAGCAGTTGCGGATCGAGGTCCTGGTCACCGAGCTCGCCGATCCAGCGGGTTCCCCACCGTCCGATGGCCTCCACCACTTGGCGTAGCTCTGTCCCGGCGTCGGTCAAGATGTATTGCACCTCCTTACTCGCGACGTGCCGCTCGATAATCCCGGCGCGCTCAAGTTGGCTCAAGCGCTTCGACAGTAGTGACGGAGACATTCGAGGTAGTCCCCGACGTAGCTCGTTGAAGTGCTTGCTGCCGACGACGAGTTCGCGGACGACCAGCAACGTCCAGCGTTCGTCCAGCAACTCCATGGCTTTGGCGATGGGACAGAACTGGTGGTACTCGGCGCCCACCCCCTCAACGGTACAGCGCCTAGGCAGCCGATGAGTTTGGTGGTACAGATCTCGTACTAGGCGGGGGAAAGGATCGGTCGTACCGTCGTTGGTCGGAGGCCTGCGCGGTCGACATCGACGCTACACAGACCACCTGATCGGCACTGGAAACGACAAGGGAGGAGGCAATGAGCGTGGCCGCGGAGAATCCGCAGGCAGAAGTGACCCTGAAGGACAAGCATCGAGGCATGTGGGCTCTGGGTGACTACCCGACGGTCGCCTCCACGGTGATCCCCGATCTCGGCGCCGTGCTGGTCGCCGCCGCCCGGATCACCGCTGGCGATCGGGTCCTCGACGTTGCCGCCGGGCCGGGCAACGCAGCTATCCCCGCGGCACTGATCGGAGCCGACGTGGTGGCATGCGACCTCACCCCCGAGCTGCTCACAGCCGGTCGACTCCACGCGGAACAAAGAGGGGCAGACCTGGAGTGGCGCGAAGCTGACGCCGAAGCCCTCCCATTCAGCGACGGCGAGTTCGACAAGGTCATCTCCTGCGTGGGCGTCATGTTCGCCCTCCATCACCAGGCCAGCGCCGACGAACTGGTCCGGGTCTGCCGCCCGGGCGGCACCATCGGCCTGCTCAGCTTGACACCTGAGGGCTTCATCGGTCAGATGTTTGCCGCTATGAAGCCCTATGCTCCCCCGCCCCCGCCCGGCGCGCAGCCGGCGCCACTGTGGGGCAGCGAACAGCACGTCCGCGCGCTGCTCGGCGACCGGGTCACCGGCATCTCGGCCCAACGCGGCACCGTCCGGGTTGACCTGTTCGCCCAGCCCGCAGATTTCCGTGACTATTTTAAGGCCCGCTACGGCCCGACCATCGCCGCCTACCGCAACATCGCGGACGACCCCGCCCGCGTGGCCGCGCTCGACGACGACCTCAGCGAACTCGCACAGCGCCATGACCGCGGCGACGCGACCACCATCCTGGACTGGGAGTACCTACTGCTCACCGCCCGTCGACTCGCAGGGTGATGGCTTCGTTGAGCGCGGCCGGTAATAGAGTGCCACTATTTCCTACCGGGCAAAGAGTAAGGAGCATGACATGGTCGACACGACAACTGCGATCCGACGTCATCATCACATCACCTTGTGCGTTGGAACAGCCCAGGAGGACTTCGACTTTCACACCAAGGTGCTCGGGCTGAAGAGCGTAAAGAAAACGGCGCTCTACGATGGGGATGTACCCATCTACCACCTGTACTACGGCAACGACAAGGGAGCGGAATCGACGCTCGTGACGAGCTTTCCGATGCGCCAGTCAGGGCGCGTCGGCCGACGAGGGACGAACCAGACCCGAGTGCTAATGCTGTCGATCCCCGAGACGTCCATCGGCTACTGGCGTTCGCGCTTGACCGACCACGGCTTCACTGTCGAGGAATCCGAGGTGTTCGGCGAGAAGCGACTCGATTTCACCCACCCCTGCGGTATCGAGTACGCGCTCGTGGGTGTCGCTTCCGATCAACGCGCTCCTCACTCCTCCGGTCCCGTGCCGCAGGAGTTCGGCATCCACGGCACCCACGGGATCACCGTATCGGTACGCGATCTGGACCTGTCGGCCGAGTTCATGACCACTGGGTGGAGTGGTCACTTGACCCAGGAGGAGGATGCTAGGGCCCGGTTCGAGGTAGGCGACGGAGGATCGGGGTGCATAGTTGATTTCATCGCCGAGCCCCAGCTCGATCAGGCCGGCTGGATGTACGGAGAGGGCATCGTGCACCACACCGCCTTTCAAGTCGCCGACTACGACACCCAGACCAATGTGAAGTCACATCTGGAAGGCCTCGGCTTCACCGACGTATCAGAACGCAAGGACCGCGGTTATTTCGAGTCCATCTACGTGCGTATCCCGTCCGGAGCCCTGTTCGAAGCCACCGTGTCGAAGCCCGAGGGCTTTCTCATCGATGAAGCATACGAATCACTGGGCAAAACTTTCCAGGTGCCACCAGTGTTCGAAGGCCAGCGTGACTTCCTGATGTCTTACCTCGAGCCACTCGAGTACTGACCGGCGGCCCCATCGGAGCGTCAGACGCTCGTCTCAACCGACTCGGCGACCTCTGCGGTAAGCCCGGCGACCCGAAGTGAGCTGACTACTCGCTGGCGGTGTTGCGGTCCCCGACCGGGCCGTCTGCGGCGTTCACGACCACAGCGTGGAAGTTCACGAATTCGAACAAGCCATGGTGGGACAACTCCCGGCCGTAACCTGAGGCCTTGATGCCGCCGAAGGGAAGACGTGGGTCGGACACGGTCATACCGTTGACGGCTGTGTGCCCGGCCTCGAGCCGAGTTGCGAACTCCTCGCCGGCCGGAAGGTCCGAGGTCCACACCGCGCTGCCAAGGCCGTAGACGCTGTCGTTTGCGAGCCGCAGGGCTTCGGTTCTGTCTCGGGCTCGGAGAAGCGGGACTGCAGGGCCGAACACCTCCTCTTCGAGGACCGCCATGCCGGGGCGCACGTGATCGAGGACCGTCGGCTCGTAGTAGAAGCCCGGCAGGTCCGGAACGCGTCCGCCGATCAAGATTCGCGCGCCCTGGGTCACGGATTCGCGGACCTGGCGCTCGAGCGCGTCGCGCAGGTCTTCCCGGGCCAGAGGCCCCACCGTGACACCTTCTTCGATCGGGTCGCCGAGGCGCAGGGCGCGTACGTGCTGGAGCAGCTTCTCGGTAAGAGCGTCGGCTACCTGTTCCTCCACCACGATGCGCTTGGCGGCGATGCAGGACTGGCCCGTGTTCTGGAATCGACTGCGCGCCGCCCACGCCGCTGCCGCGTCGAGGTCGGCGTCTCCAAGAACGACGAAGGCGTCACTGCCGCCGAGTTCGAGCACGGTCTTCTTGAGTGCCTGCCCGGCTATGGCGGCGACCGATCTGCCCGCCCGCGTCGATCCGGTGAGGGTCACCGCCGCTACTCGGTCGTCACCCACCACGGCCGCGGCGACCTCTGCGGTGCGATCGGCCCCCACCACGAGCACAGACAGCGTCGCGCTCGGCAGGCCCGCTGCGTCCGCTACTTCGGCGAGAGCCAGCGCGCACCCAGTCGTAGAAGGGGCATGTTTGAGCACCATCACATTGCCCGCCGCCAGCGCCGGCGCCAGGGCGCGTACCACCTGCCAGTAAGGGAAGTTCCAGGGCATGATCGCGAGCAGGACACCCAAAGGCACGGGGACCACCACGGAGCGAAGCGCCTCGGTATCCACCGTCTCCGGCTCGAGGAGCGCCGGCGCGTGCTCCGCATACCAGTCGCAGGTGCGGGCGCACTTGTCGATCTCGGCGCGGCTTTCCAACAGAGGCTTGCCCATCTCCGTCGTGGCGAGCGATGCCAGCTCCTCTCGCCGCTCACGCAGTGCGACGGCCAGCCGACGCAAGCCGTTGGCGCGCTCTGTGATCGGAGTATGCCGCCAGGCCTTAGCAGCCGAATGGGCTCGATCGAGCAGTCCGTGCAGCTCCTCGGCAGTCGTCTCCTCATAGGTGGCGAGGGGTCGCCCGGTCGTCGGGTCGACCGTCGTCACGGTCACGAAGCCTCCCCGTTCTCTAGTACCAGAGCAACCCCCTGACCCGATCCGACACACACGCCCAGCACCCCGTAACGGGCCCGACGAAGGTGAAGCTCGGTGGCCAACGTGAGGACGTACCGGGTGCCCGAAGCCCCAAAGGGGTGGCCGATCGCCACGGCTCCTCCATTCGGATTGAGGCGGTCGTCGGGGACCTCGAATCCGTCGAGCTGGTGAGGCAGTTCACGTAGTACGCCGAGTGCCTGGGCGGCGAAGGCTTCGTGGATCTCCCACACGTCGATGTCGGTGGGGGACAGCCGGGCGCGCTCGAGGGCCTTGGCGATGGCGAACGCGGGGGCGATCCCCATGTACTGCGGGTCAAGTGCGTGGGTGGCAGAGGCCACCACCCGTGCCAGGGGAGCGATACCCAGCGACTCGGCCACCGGGCCGCTGGCCAGCACGACGGCACTGGCCCCGTCGTTGAGGGCCGACGAGTTTCCCGCCGTCATTTGGGTGGTGTTCGGCTGTGGCGGCAGACCGGCCAACTGCTCGGCGGTGGTGTCCCCCCGGATGCCCTCGTCGTGCTCGAACGTCCTGCCAGGCTGGTGCTTCGTTCCGGGAACCTCGACCGGGTGGATCTCCAGAGCTAGCCGTCCCGAGTCACGGGCCGCCGCGGCCCGATGGTGGGAGCGCAGCGCGAAAGCGTCGATCTCCTCGCGGGTCAATCCGTAGCGGTCCGCCACGTTCTGCGCCGTCTTGATCATCTCGACGTAGGCGTTCCGAGCCAGCAAGGTGGGATTGGGTGGCCCGCCGGCCCCGGCCCACATGGTGTCGAGGAGGAGTACGGGGCCGCGTGGGCTGAACGGGGCGTCCCCTTTCATCTGGGCCCAGCCGGACCGCGACATCGACTCGACGCCGGCTGCCAGGCCGACCTCGAGCTCGCCGCTGCGGATGGCATGGGCGATGTTGATGGCGCCGGTCAGGGACGAGGCACAGAAGCGGTTGACGGTGACCGCCGGCACGGAGTCCGGAAAGCCCGCAGCCAA
Source organism: Acidimicrobiaceae bacterium (assembly GCA_003156595.1). Lineage (GTDB taxonomy): Bacteria > Actinomycetota > Acidimicrobiia > Acidimicrobiales > Palsa-688 > PALSA-693. Next base: position 40,792 of record PMHH01000021.1, on the reverse strand, counting down.
CGCGCCCCAGCGTGCAATGTCACCCATGCCCTCGTGCGCGGTGTTGACGCACCCCGCGGTGATGTCCTCGATCTTCTCCAACGGCACCCCGAGGCGCTCACAAGCCGCCACCATGGTCGTTCCCAGCAGGTCATCCGTGCGTAGGTGCGACAGTGAGCCGCCGTAGCGCCCGACGGGTGTTCGGACTCCGCCCAGGATGAATGCGTCAGTCACGCGACCAGAGACGCTTCGAGGGTGATTTCCGGGACACCCGCCAACGCTTTGCTTACCGGACAGCCGGCTTTGGCCGTCTGGGCGTGCTCTTTGAACGTGGCTTGGTCGAGTCCGGGTACTTGCCCGACGGTGACGAGAGCGATCTTGGTGATGGTTGGAGCTCCGTCGACCAGTCTCAGCGTGACGCTGGCATCAGTGTGAACGGATTCCGGTGGATTGCCTGCAGGTTCCCGTACCCGTCGGAACATCACCTTTCCATTCCGCGCTTCCGTGTGCCGGCATCATCGCCTCCTATCGGCTCAACTTCGGGTGTCGTCTCTTGGTCCAACTTTGATCGGATCTCCGTTGTCTCGCTGCTAGCGGAGTCCAAAACTACAATCTCGCGCACCACTGGTCAGCCAGCGAACTGGCCGCCTGCCGGCGATGTTTTGGAGGCGCATGTAGGAGTTGATCGTTGGCAGCGTGCGGTCGTGGTGGCCGTTGACCACCAAGACCGCACCCGCGCACTAGTCGCCGTCCAGGGACCAGCCCACGGCCTCGAGGTGTCGACGCACCCGCTCCACGTCGGAGTTGAGCGGGGGAGTGTCGGTCACCGCGTGGATGGCTTCGAGAATGGCCGTCTTCGGGTTGGTGTTGGGCGGCAGCGGCAGGCTGAGCGCCAAAGAGTCGGCTGCGTCGATGACCTCGGAGTCGGAGAGGTGGCGGGCTAGCAGGGCCAAGACCGGGTAGTAGTCCGTCGAGGGCACGCCGGCGGGGTAGCCGGCGTGCAGCCAGTCCACGACTCGCTGCAATGAGGTTGGAAGGGCCATCGGGGCGGTCTCCGATCCGGCTAGCTGGAGTGGACGATGAAGTAGATACCCCATCCGATGGCGGCCAGCACCACGGCGAAACAGAAGAGGCCGACGAGGAGCCCTGCCGGGTTGCCGCCGTAGACGTGGGCGTCATCGGAGCTGACGGCGACACCGCTGCGGAAGTTGAGGGCCCGGAGGCCGACGGCGAAGAGGGCGGGCAGCCCGGCGCCGGCCAGAAGGCCGACGACGATGATCTTCCACAGGGCGCTGAAGTCGATCCACGGGGTGGCGATGATCATGGCAGACATGGCAATCCTCTCAAGCGTTGGCGGGGGCGTCGGCCGCGGNNCCCGCCGAGCCGGTCCATTCGGCGTTGACGTTCTTGGAGTTGACGGCGGTCTTGCGGGAGGCGAGCCAGATCCCGCTGCCGAGGGCCACGAGCAGAACGAACAAGACGATGGCCCCGAAGGTGCCGCCGATNNAGGTGGGCGATCTCGTAGCCGCCGGCCCCGACCAGACCTGCGGAGGGGAGGGTGAAGATCCACGCCGTGGCCATTCGGCCGGCGACGGACCAGCGCACCTCGGCGCCTTTCTTGGCGAACCCGCAGCCAAGGATCGAGCCCGTGGCCACATGGGTGGTGGACAGTGAGTAGCCATAGTGGCTCGATAGGAGGATGACCGCGGCCGACGCCGACTCGGCCGCCATGCCTTGCGGCGACTCGANNGGCCCTTGCCCAGGGTGCGGATGACCCGCCAGCCGCCCAGATAGGTCCCGAGGCTGATGGCCAGGCCGCACGACAGAATGACCCAGGTGGGGGCCTTGGACCCGCTGTGCAGCGTGTGATGGGTGATGAGGGCCAGGGTGATGATGCCCATGGTCTTTTGGGCGTCGTTGGTCCCGTGCGCCAGCGACACCATCGACGCCGATCCGATCTGGCCCCAGCGGAACCCGTGGGTCCGGGCGTCGTTGGTGACCTGGCGGGTCAGCCGGTACACCAGGTAGGTGCCGACGGCGGCTACGGCGAAGGCGATGGGCGGGGATAGGACCGCCGGCACGACCACCTTGGACACGAGGCCATGCCACTTGACGGCGCTACCGCCCGCCGCGGCGATGGTGGAGCCGACGACGCCACCGATAAGAGCGTGCGAGGAGCTCGAGGGGATCCCCGCCAGCCAGGTGAACAGATTCCAGGCGATGCCCCCGGCCAGGCCACCGAACACGACGATCAGGGTCACCTTGCCCGTCTGGACGAGGCCGCTGGCGATGGTCGCGGCCACGCTGAAGGACAGGAACGCACCGACCAGGTTGAGGACGCCGGAGAGGGCCACGGCGATCTTGGGGGGAAGGGCACCGGTCGCGATCGACGTGGCCATAGCGTTCCCGGTGTCGTGGAACCCGTTGGTAAAGTCGAAGGCGAGGGCGGTAATGACGACCAAGGCGAGGACCGCGTCGCTGTTCATGGAACGCGTCGCTACCGTCGTTCTCGCGGGCGAGCAATGGCTGCTGGGAAGCTTTTAGAATGTGTTCATGCAGCATTCAGGAAAGGTACGCCGCTAGTTCAGACGGAAGCTTCGCGGCGCCACGCGGAGGGATCGCCCAGATACAGGCCGCAGGGGGGCTGGGAGGCACAGCCGGCGGAGCCGTGGTAAGCAGCGAGCATGGAAACACGGAAGATCGGATCGCTTGACGTCACCGTTATCGGGCTCGGCACCAACAACTTCGGCATGGGCTTGGCTGCCGAGGATGTACCCCCGGTGGTGAACGCCGCGCTTGACGAGGGCATCAACTTCTTCGACACCTCCGACTCTTACGGCGAGAGCGAGGAGCGTCTCGGTCGCGCCCTGGGCCCCCGCCGGGACGAGGTGCTGATCGCCACCAAGTTCGGGAACCCGGTTCGGGGCGAGGAGGGGACAGGGGGCGCCCAGCCCGATTATGTTCGCCGGGCGCTAGAGGCCAGCCTCCGCCGCCTCGGGACGGACCGGATCGACCTGTATCAGATCCACCGGCCGGACCCGAACACACCGATCGCCGACACCCTGGCAGTCCTCGACGAGGCGGTGCGGGCGGGCAAGGTACGCGAGATCGGCTGCTCGAACTTCTCGGCCGCCCTGCTACGCGAAGCCGCCGGCGGCGCCGGCGCCCACTTCGTCAGCGTGCAGAACCACTACAACCTGCTCAACCGGGCGGATGAGGACGAAGTCCTGCCTCTGTGCGAGCAGCTCGGTCTGGCCTACCTGCCGTACTTCCCGCTGGCCAGCGGGCTGTTGACCGGCAAGTACCGGCGGGGCGAAGAACCTGCCGAGGGCACCCGCCTCCAACGGTGGGGCGGACGCGGTACCGGGATGCTCACCGACGAGAACTTCGACAAGGTCGACGTTCTGACTGCGTGGGCCGACAAGCACGGCCGCACCGTCTTGGACCTGGCCTTCGCCTGGCTGCTCGCCGCCCGGGTCGTGTCGTCGGTGATCGCCGGCGCGACGAAGGCTGATCAGGTCAAAGCCAACGCCGCTGCGGCCTCTTGGCACCTCTCCGACGACGAGCGAGCCGAGGTGAACGCTCTCCTCAACTAGCCGCCGTTCGGTCCAGCCAAGCCAGCAGGACCTCCACCAGTCCTTCCGGCCGGTGGAGGGTGATGCTGTGACCGCAGTCGGCGGAAGAGTATCCCATTGATACAGCTGCGTGATTCGCCCACACCCCCGGTGAGGTGTCACCGCGTGATCGGGATCAGCATCGCTGCACGCGTGCGCTGACGCCTCTTGAGCGCAGGAGTAGACGAAGGTCATCGACGTCGCTGGTCAAAACCAGGTCGTCGTCGCGAGAAAGAAGAGCAAGGTGGGCATCGACGACGTCGCTGGTTGTTGTCCTGCCGCAAAGTTCCCCGGTGGCCCGCGACACCCGGTGATCCAGACCGACCTCGCTGAGGCCGCGCAGTAGCCGGGCCAAGTGGGCCTGACGGGAGCCTCCACCTCTCCAAGCTTGGGCAACACAGCCAGAGGACGTCACAACCATGTCTCGTCGCCGGCGGGCCGCCTCGACTAGGGCCGCGACCTCTCGGTCACCGCGCTCGAAGGCGATCAGACCGCCGGTGTCGAATACCAGACCCACTCAGGCAGCACCGCGACGGCGCCTTTTGGCGTCTGCTTGAAGCGACCGGTCGGCCTCTGCCACTTCGGCTTCGGTCAGGGCGCCGAACTCTTGTTCCCAAGATGCCACCGCCTCTCCCAAGGCTTCAAGGCGCAGACGACCACGGGCGGCCTCGGCCAGCCAGGCGGACACGCTCTGGCGGGCATCACCCGCAGCGGAGCGGATAGCCGCACCAAGGTCCAAGTCGAACGACACGCTCATTTTCTCGACGCCCATACATGCGATCCTACCAGAGGAGGACCTACTGTAGTAGTAACGACCGACTACGGGCTATTGCTCGACCAGACTGAGGTGCGGTGTGGTTACCTGCATGTGGTGCCCTTTGCGCCCGTCTGGATCGGGCTTATGTTAGGGCCGCAGCTATCGCTTTGGGTCAACCGACGATTACCCAAAGTCCGCGATCGCCTCACGAGTTGAGCCTGTCAGAGGCCTAACTTCCGGTCAGCTCGGCCACCAGCTTGGCCCCGTCGACCGTGCCAAGCCCGCTGGCCAGGTCGTATCCGGTGACTGCGGTGTAGCCCGTGACGGTCACTTCGCCGCCCCCACTCGTGGGCACGGTGACGGTGTTGTCGCCGTTGGTGATATCGGGCAGGCCAGCGGCACCCGAACCCAGGCCGTACAGGGCCGGGTTCAGCGGGCCGAGATCGTGGCCGGCGACCTGATCGGCGATGGCCACGATGCCCGCGAACAGGGGGGACGCCTCGCTGGTGCCCCCGACCAGCTGCCAGCCGCCGTCGTAGATGATGGCCGCCCCAACCACGGCGGCGCTCAGAGCCACGTCGGGGATGCCCCGAGCGGAGCCCACAATCGAAGAGACTGACGACTGGTAGCTGGGTCGGCTGAACACCGAGGACACGCCGCCGCTACCGGCGGCGGGCTCACCCAGAGCGGCGGTATCGTTCCACACGTTGTCCGGCTTCGTCCGGTCACCAGCCGCGTTCAGGTGCAGCTGGGTACCCCCGACCGCCGTCACCAGGGGATCCGAGGCCGGCCAGTTGACCACCCGCTTCGTGAAGTAGGTCGTGTTGGCGACGTTTGAGGGGCTCGACACCCCAGCGTCGCCGGCTGAGGCAAGGACGGTCACGTTGTCCTTGTCGGCCAGGGTGTAGGCACCACGCAGACCCATGATCGACGAAGCGCTCGGGAAGGTCTCCTCGGCGGCGCCGAAGCTCTGGGAGATCACGTCACCGAGATGGTGCTTGATCACGTACTCCTCGGCCTTGACGATCTGGGGGAAGCCGGCGGTGCCGATGGTCTCGTTCGTGGGCGTCTCGACCAGCAGGATGTTGGCGTCGGGGGCCATGGCGTGCGACATCTCGACATCCAGGCTGGTCTCCAAGGCCCAGTCGGAGTTGCTCCCCGTGACCTTGCCGGCGGGCTGGATGATCTTGAACGATGGCGCCGCCGGGAGGCCGAAGCCACTGTCGAAGGACGCCAGATCCGATTGGATCGTCGGCGACCCATAGGCGTCGACCAATACGATGGTCTCGCCCTGTCCGTTGTCACCGGCCGAATACAGGGGCGCCATGTCGTAGGCGGTTCGCAGCTGCTGCGGGGAGTAACAGGGAATCCCCTGGGTGGCCTCGCACTGCGCGGTCGTCGGGGGCGAAGAACCGGCGATGCGGCCCACCGGGATGGCGAACGGCGCCGCCGCCGGCAGCGCGGCCGCAGACGCACCGGATGTCGCGATCGCTCCACCGGCGAAAACGCTGAAGCCGCCGAGACCGAGAACCGAGGTACCGACCGCAGCGAGCAGTCCCAGCCTAAAACTGTGACGCATGAGCACCTCCCAGGGCGGGGCGGACCGCTCTCCGATGAGCAATTCTGGACGCCCCGATCCAGCAGGCTACGCGAAAGGCGCGGAGCACAGGCCGGTTGTGATTGCGCCGACGGTCCGCGGCAGGCGTCAGGATGTGCAATGTGGTGAGAAGTGTCCGAGTCCGGTTGTTGGGCGAGCTCGAGGTGGAGGGGTTCGAGTCGTCGCGATTCGGCCGACGTCAGGTACGTACCTTGCTCAAGATCCTGGCCCTTCATCACGACCAACCGGTCGGGTTGGATCGGTTGATCGACTGCCTTTGGGGCGAAAGTCCCCCTGAGCGGGCGTCTGATCAGGTGTTGGTGCTGGTGAGCCGGTTGCGCGGGGTGTTGGGTGCCGATCGGCTCGGCCACACCGATGCCGGTTACAGGTTGATGGTCGATTGGCTGGACGTGGATGCGTTGAGGGAGTACGCGGTCGAGGCGGACAGCCGCCTGGCGACGGGTGCGGCGGGGGCGGCCCGGGCGGCAGCGGCGGCAGGCCTGTCACTGGTACGGGGCCCTCTGCTGGCGGACGAACCGGACGCCTGGTGGGCTGATGTCGAGCGTTCGACGATCGACCGCCTGGTGGCCCGTCTGCGCCAGGCAGCGGCGGCCGCCGCGGTGGCGACCGAAGATTGGGGCGGGGCGGCGGAGCTGGCCAGCCAGGTGCTGGCCGCTGACCCCTATGACGAGCCTGCGTTGCGGATTTTGATGACCGGACTGGCCCGATCGGGCCGGTCGGCGTCCGCCCTGGCCGCCTACGCCGAGATGCGTGAGCGGCTGGCCGAGGATCTGGGTGTGAGCCCGTCGGCCGAGACCGAGTCGGTTCACACCGCGATCCTGCTCGGCGACGTGCCTCCGACCGGGCCGGGCGATGGGTCGGTTGCGTCCGGCGAGGATCTGCCGGGGCGGGCCGAGGCGATCGGTCAGCTGGATGCACTGTTGGATCGGGCCGAGCGCGGGCAGGGCCAAGTCGGCTTGGTCGAGGGTGAGGCTGGGATAGGAAAGTCCCATCTGCTGCGCGTATGGGCCCGGCGGGCGGCGGGTCGGGTCGCCCAGGTGGTGGTGGTCGGTTGCAACGAGCTTGGGCGCGGCTTGCCCTTGCAGCCGCTGTTGGACGTGGTGGATCTGTTGGTCCGCCAGGGCGTGTCGGGGACTGCAGAGGAGGTGCTCGGTCCGGATGTAGCGGTACTGGGGCCGCTGCTGGGCGTGGAGACACGACCGGCCGGGGAGGCCCAGCTGGCTGCTCTCACCGACCCGGGGGCCGGCCAGGCGCTGCTGTTCGCCGCCCTCTTCGGCGTGCTGCGCCGGCAGGCGGAACACGGCCCGCTCGTGGTCGTCGTAGACGACGTCCATCTCGCCGACGCCGCGACCATCGCCTGGCTGGGTCAGGCCGTGCGGCGCTTGGCCGACTCCCGCATTGTTGTGATCGCTGCCCGTCGGGCCGAGGAAGCGATCCCCCTGCCCGGGGTAACGACGATCCCGTTGGGCCCACTCGACCTCGAAGCCACGTCGGCGATTGTCGGAGCGGATCGAGCCGAGGAGTTGCACGCCCGCAGCGGTGGCCACCCGCTGTTCCTAGTCGAGCTGGCCGCGGCGGGCACGGAGGGGGAGCTCCCCGCCAGCATCCGGGTCGCAGTCGAGGAGCGCTGCGGGCGCGCCGGAGTCGCCTCCACCACCCTGCGCGCCGCGGCGGTCATCGGGGCCGAAGTCGATCTCGAGATCTTGGGGGAGGTCACTGGCGCCGCGCCCGGCGTTCTGTTGGACCATCTCGAGGAGGGGGTGCGCCGCCGTTTCCTGTCTGAGGAGGGGCCGGCGTTCGTCTTCGCCCACTCGCTCATACGCGAGGCGCTGGCATCGACCGTGGGGGCGGCGCGAACCGCCCACATCCACCGCGAGGCAGCCCGGGCCCTAGGCACTCGACCAGGGGCCGACCCACTCGCCATCGCCGATCACGCCCGCCGCGGCGGCGATGTGGCGCTGGCCTCGGCCACATTGGTGACCGCGGCGCGGATGGCAGTGGCTCGTTTTGACCAGGAGGAATCCTTGCGCCTGCTGGATCAGGCGATCGGGCTCGACGACACCGGCGCAGCCCGGCTGGAGCGAGCGCGGATCCTGTCGATGCTCGCCCGCTATGAGGAAGCGGCCGAGGAAGTGCGAGTGGCCCAAGCCCTTGGGGCTGGCCCCGAGGCGCTGGAGGTGGCCGGATGGCTGGCCCATTTTCAACGACACTTCGACACCGCTCTGGCCTTGGCCGACCGGGGAGCCCGAGAGGCGGGGGACTCCGACGTGCGGGCCAGTTGCCTGGCCCTCGGCGGCTGGGTGTCCCTCGCCGCCGGTGACCTCCACGGCGCCGAGGTCCGACTGGAGGGCGCTGTAGGCGAGGCGCCCGAGGCCAGCGTCCGGCTTGCCGAGGCTTGGCTGGCGTGGCTGCGGATGAACCAGGGCCGCCCGCATGAGACACTGCGCCTGGTCAGACCTGAAGCGGGCCGGGGACTGGCCCGCTACCGTTTCCCGAACGCCTATGCCCTCATGGCCGCCACGATGGCGCTCGCGATGCTGGGGCGAGCGGATGAGGCGCTGGCCACGGTGGAAGCGCTCGCGGCCGACGTGGCACGGATGGGAGCGAATCGATGGATTCCTCGGCCGCTCAACCTGCGGGGGTGGATCGTCCGCAACCTCGGCGAGACCGGAGCGGCCGACGATCTCAACCAGGCCGCCATCGACTTGGCAAGAGGCCAAGGCTTGACCGAGCCGCTGGCCAACGGAATGCTGGACTTGGCCTCCGGTCAGCTCATGGCAGGCGAACTAGACCGTACGGGGATCCTGCTCGACGAGGCGGGGCTCCTGGGCGACACCGAACACGCCTTCCGTTGGCGTCACCAGCTGAGGGGCCGGCTAGTCGGGGCCCGCCTCCAGTTTGCTCTCGGGGAATACGAGGTTGCTCGAGCGTCAGCGGAGGTCTTGGTCGCTGACTCGGCGAGCCTCGGCGCCTCCCGCTACCAGGTCCAGGCCCGCCTGGTGGGGGCCATGGCCGCCCATCGAGCCGGCTCGTCGACCGACATGGCCGAGGTGGGCCGATTGTTGCTGAGCCTCGAGCAGGTCGCCGGGCTGGAGTCCTGGTGGATCACCGCCGAGGCGGCTGAGGTGTTCGGAGTCGATGCCTGGAAGCATCTGGCCGGCCGCAGAGTCGCGGCTTTGAGCCGCCGGGCCGGTCCTTACGCGGCTGTCCTCCAACGCTCAGCGAGCCGCCGGCTGGGGGACCGGTCCTGATCGGTCCAGTCCGTTCCGGCCGACCAGCAGGATCACGGCCGGCCGCCACCCGACCACGTGACGGGCCACCGCGGTGAGGGCCTGGCGGGTGACCTCTTCCCTCGTCGTATCGTCGAGCGTGGCCACCCACGCAGCGGTGTGGGGCAGCGTCATGCGATAGGCCACCACCGCGGCGGGATCTCGCAAACCGAGATCTACACGGCGTACCGATGCGGTGACGTCGACCAGCCCCACCTGTTCGGCCGATTCGGCTAGCCGGCGGGGCGAGCCCGAGATCGGCAGCACCTCGTCCTTCATCCGCTGGTACCAGACGGGGGGAGACCATCCCCAATACGCCATTACGGTGTCGATCGCCGCCTTGACCGGATCGGGTCCATCGGTCGCCCACGTGGACGCCAGTACCACTCCACCCGGACCGACGACTCGGGCCAGTTCGGCCAGCGCCGGGCCCGGAGGCATGTGGTTGATCAGGAAACCGGCCAGCGCCACGTCGAAAGCACCGTCCTTGAACGGTAAGTCCAGCACGTCGGCAGCCACACCGGGCCAAGGTTGGCCGTGCTGGTGGTTGAGCATTGTCAGGCTCCGCTCGGCGGCCACGACGAGCGCTCCGCTCGCGGTGGCGGCCCGGGCCACCGCGCCGGTTCCGCTGCCGGAGTCGAGAACCAAACGGCCGTCCAGGGCGACCGGTGACGTGGCGACGAGCGCCGCGGCGAGCGGCTGGTACACGTTTGCCGCCCCCCTCTCCCATTCGGAGGCCAGACCGTCGTAGGCCGTTAAAATCGTCGAGCCGGGTCCGGGGGTCGGGCCGGCTACATCCACCGGGCGCCTTCGAGGGCCCGCGCCTCCCACCAGGCCAACTCGGGGCCGGGGCCACCGAGGGCTTTCTCCCAGCCGAACTGCACCATGGCGCCGAGCAGCTCCAATGCGACGGCCATATCCCACCAGTCGTCGGTGGAGATCCCGTGGCGCTCCAGGGCGGCGCGGTAGGTGGCGATGGTGTCGTCTTTGGATTCGGGCAGCAGATCGGAGTTGAGGGCCAGGTACCCGGACAGGTCGGCGATCGGGCCGGCCTCGCCGGGGGCCTCACCGAAGTCGAGCAAAATGGTCCGCCCGTCGGCGTGGACGCCGAGGTTGGCCGCCTTCCAATCGCCGTGCACCAACGTGTGAGGAACACGCTCCAGCGCCGCGACCAGGGGGCCGGGATCGTCAAGTAGCGGCATGACCATCTCAGCGAGCGTGGGTGCCACCGCCGGCAGGGCCGCCCATCCCTCGCCCATGAACTTGGGGACGACCGCCGACGAACCTCTGGCAGCCTCCGCTGCGGCAACTGCCGGAGAGAACATCAGGTAGCGGGTCCCGAGCGGGGTCAGCCCCACGTCGTCGTGCCAGCCCCAGAACGCGGTGTGCATCGCCGCCATGTGATCGAGGAATCGGGCATGCTGGGCGGCCGAGAACGGCCGGTCACCGGGAAGGAGCTGATCGGTGACATCCCGGAGCAGGACCATTCCGACTTCTCCGTCGAAGCTGGCCGCCACCACGGCATGGTCGATGACGCCAGGCAGCCGCGCCAGCAAACCGCCCTCCCACAACCGGACGTACCGGCAGCCCGGATCCGCGGTCGCCCGCAGCAGCCAGTCGTCGCGGGGATCCTGGTACTTGAGCACGTAGCGGTCCCCGCCGACGACAACGCGCTCGAACCGGGCCCCCGACTTGGTGTCCTCCGGCACCCAAGGCTGGCGACTGCCGGCCGCCAGCAGTTCGTCCAGAGAGGCTATGGGCTCATCCTTGGGCATCTGCCGCCTCCGCCATCTCGGCCAAAAGCGCCGCCGGCCACCGTCCCCCACACCACGCCTGATCACGGGTGATGCGACCATCGGCCACCTCGACGATGTGCACCTGGTGGCAGGCGTGCGGGACCCCGCCTTCCTCCCACCGCAAGGTGAACTCGACCAATTCGCCCATCGGCAGAGGCGTTCGCTTCAGCTCCTCGAAAGAGCCGGCATCCGCATACCAGCGGCCCAGTTCGGAGCGAACCGCCACATCCCCTCGCACCGTGTAACGCCAGTTGGGCACCGTGGCGTCCAACGTCGCGTCCTCTCTCAGAGCATTACATCCGGCCATCGCCGCCCCTTCGATGGCTTCCAGGTAACGCTCGATCGGGCCGGCGTCTCTGCTGCTTCCACCCACGCTGCTGGTCATGGTGACCTCCTCAGGATCGAACACGCCATCACCTTGCCAGGCGCCCCTTGCCAACGCCTTGCCACCGCGCCGGCAAGCCATTGGCAAGACCGGCGGAGGACCATCACCTTGCCGCCGGCACGGGCCGGCAGCACAAACAAGAAACGGAGAATCCCATGGCCACGGCCGAACAGAAGACCTTTCAGACCCCAGACGAGACCCGCGCCTTCGAGCTGGGACAATTCGACCTGCTCAGGATCGGCGACAGCGAGATCGGCCGGCTCACCCTACAGCCCGGCTGGCGGTGGTCGGATCACGTGAAGCCGATCGCCGGCACCGACCTGTGCGGGGCACCCCACTTCCAATACCACCTCCAGGGCACGCTGCATATCCTCATGGGTGACGGCACTGAGTTCGACGCCCGCCCGGGCGACGTGACCGCCCTGCCCCAAGGCCACGACGCCTGGGTCGTCGGGGACCAGCCCGTCGTCGTCATCGACTGGTGGGGAGCCTCCAACTACGCCAAGAACTAAACGCCGAGCTCACCGCGACTGCAGACTAATGTTGGGACCCGGAAAAAAGGAAGGGCCGGGGTGGGTCAAGAGCACGCGGATGACGAGCGGCAGCAGGAACAGCTCTCGCCGAGTCGCCAGACTCGGGGAGGGCCGGGAAAAAGCGAATCCGCGGGTACGGCCGGTCTGCTGGCACTTCAGCGGCAGGCGGGCAACCGGGCAGTAGCCTCCGTGCTCAGCGTGCAGCGTCACGCCGAGGGAAAGGAGCTCCCCGACAAGTCAGAACTCGTATCGAGCGTGTCATCCGACCTCGCCCAGGCGACCGACGCGCCAGTCGCGGCCCGAAGTTCTGCGCCGGCAGAGACGACCGTGTCTCCTGTGGGTTCGCAAGGCGAGTCGCCCTCCGGTCCCGAGACCGTCCCGGCCGCGGTGAGCGTCGAAGAGCGGCGCGCGGTCATCGAACAAGGAGGGGAGTACAAACGCCAACTCAACGCGGCGGGTCCCGGGCACGGTCGCGCCATGAGCCTGGCCGGAGCCCAGGCCATTCTGCAAGGTGTGTACGGGGACGTCCACACGATCGTTGCCGGCTCGATCCAGATCCTCAACGGCCGGGCCGCGCTATGGGCAAAGTACGACGAAGTGTGCATCGCCGCTCACCTGACAAACCCCACGACGAGGCAGCCGTGGGCCGCTGGCGACTCGCAACGAAGGGACCCGGGCCTCGAAGGCTTTGCGTGGGGCGGGGTCGTCTACGTCAACGCCGAGACGCCCCTCGTCACCGCAACCGCCCACGAGATGCTCCACAACAACACCGCGGCCGGGTTCCGGGCCGCGGTGGGTGAAGCCATCAACGAAGGCTGCACGGAATTCCTGGCCAAACGAGCCCTCTACGATGCGGGTGTCAACACGCCGGCTGAGGCCACCGCCTACCCGACACAAGTCGATATCGTGAATCGCTTGGTCAGCTTCGTCGGGGTCGACAAGGTGATCAGCGCGTACTTCGGAGGTGCGAACACGTTTATCAGCGCATATGAGACGGCCCGCAACCTCACAGGCAGTTGGGGAGCGCTCAAGACCGCCGCCGACTCCCTCAACGTCGCGACTGTTGCGTCACTACTGGTGCGTCAGCCCGACGCGGGCGGCGCCGGTTCCGGAGGAGGCCACGGTGGCTGACGAAGCCGCGGAGGAAGAGCGCGAGCGGTCCGCCCAGTTGCTCAGCGCCCAGGCGTTCGAGCTGGCGAAACGGGTAGCGGCGCAGGCACCTTCCGAGGCGCACGTCGCCGAGGCATCGACTCTGGCGGACCAGGTGGTCGGAATGCAGACGCCCGATGCGCCGCCGAGCGTGTCCAAGGCCCTGACCGACGCGTTGCTCGATCTCGACTGGATCCGATCGAAGTGCATGCTCCCGACGAGCACGCGGCTCCACTGGTACCTAGAAGAGCAGGGTCTTCCCCTTCCGGGCACGTAGAGATCTGGGGATCGGGGTCTACCATCTCAACACCGCTTTAGTGGCGGGCCATGATCAACACGCTGCGCAGGTCGTGGCCGAGCCACATGACCGAGGCGGCCGATACGGCGATGGCCACGATGGTTGCAAGCAGCAGCGTGGTGGTGAGCAGCCGGTTGTCATCGGGTGGGGTGAGCAGGGCGGCGACCCTTAGGGGTACGTCGGCGCCGGTGGCGGCCCAGCCCAGGGTGGCGATCTGGGGTCGGACGACGGTGGTGATGGCCCGGGCGACGCTTCGGCGGTCACCCACGGTCCGGGCCGCCACGTCGTCCGCTCGGCGTTCGCAGGCCAAATCCAAAGCGGCGGGTGAGCGGCACAGGAAGGGGTTGATAGCGGCGGCTACCACCGCGGCCAGGTGGTGCATATCGTGGTGTTCAGCCAAGTGGGTCTCCTCGTGGGCCAGGACGGCCCGGCGCCCGGCGGGGTCGAGGTTTCGGAGCAGGCCACGGCTGACCACGATTCGGCCGGGCCAGCCCGGGACGGCGTAGGCGAAGGGCTGGTCGTCGCTCAGCACGACGAGCCCGGCCGGAGCGGACCGACTGGCCGACCACGCCGCCGCGAGGCGCCGGCCGTGAGTCCACGACGTCGTCGCGGCCCTCGCCATCGCCAAGGCGAGCAGGACGACCGCGGCCCAGATCGACCAAGCATGGAACGGGACGCTCACTCCGACCATCTGGGGGGACCAGTGCCCCAGGCGGGCCAGCGGTGCCAGCTGCCCCATTCCGGAGGCGACGACGACCCCGATGGCGAGTACTCCGCACACCGCCAAGGCGAACCCGCCGACGCTGAGCATCCAGATGGCCAGCCGAGGCGGCACTTTCCGGCTGACCGGCGGGGCAATCACACCGAACGAGGCCACGATGGCGACCGGTAGGAGGCAGGAGATGATCATCCCGGTTCGTTCCCGAGGACCCGGCGCAACGCCGCCGCCTGGTCGTCGTCGAGGGTGGCGACGAACCGGCTAAGGACGCCGTCGGTGTCCCTCTCGGCCTCGAGGAGGGTCCGCATGCGCCGGGCGGCCAGGTCTTTGTCGTCCAGGAGCGGTGAATAGGCGTAGGCCCGGCCGTGGAGTTGGCGTTCGACCACGCCTTTTTCGTAGAGGCGGACCAGCACGGTCTGCACCGTGGTGTAGGCCAGCGTCTCGTCCAGGCTGGAGCGCACGTCTTCGGGCGTGAGCGGCCCGTCGGCCGACCACAGGACGGCCAGGATCTCGGTCTCCAGGGATCCCTGACGCCGACGGTGGGACAAAGGGTCGATCCTTCCCGCAGACCCGCGACCGAGCTTGCTACTACAGCAGTGTAGTATCAGGTTCGGATGTGCTCAAGGCGCCCGGGCCGACTCCCGGGTCCCTCCCCCGTCTGCCCCCTGGAGGCCCGATGCCGGTGACGATCGACGGATCGCCGACTCATGTGCTGATCGTGCACGTGGTTGTGGTCCTCTTACCTGTGGCCGTGCTGGCGTCGATCATCCTGGTGGCGGTCCCGGCCGCCAGGCGGGCCTTCAGCCTATTAACCCTGCTGGTGGCGTTCGTCGCTTGCGTAGCCATCCCATTGGCCTTTTTGAGCGGGTCGAAGCTAGAGGCCCGCCTGCCGCCCAGCCCGCTCATCCGCAGGCACGAGCAGCTGGCTCACGAGTTGCTCCCGTTGGCCGCGGTGTTCGGTGTGGTCCTGGCTGTGTTCGTCGGCGTTGACCTGATCCGGCGCAGCCGCTCCGGCCGTCTCAACGACCTGGAGCGGCGCTTCATGCCGTCGCCCTCGAGCCGGGGTGGGGGTAGGTCCGGAACGGAACTCACCGCGGTGTACCGGCTGAGCGCCGCCGCGCTGGTGGTGCTGGCAGTGCTGACTGGTGTCCAGGTGTACCGGGTTGGCGACGCCGGGGCCAGGGCCGCCTGGTCGGGTCGTCTGTCGCCGGCCGGAGCGGCTCCGTCGGATCAGACGGGGAAGTCGACGCCATGAAACGGGTGCTGGACTGGGTTGCCCCGGAGCCGCTGAGCGTCAAAGTTCCCGAGAAGATCACGATTCTGTTCTGGGTGATCAAACTGCTGACCACCGCCGGCGGCGAGGCCACCTCGGACTATCTCAAAACCTACGGGAACATCGGCGGCGGTGGAACCGAGGTCGTCCTGTTCGTCGTCGGGCTGGCGTTGCAGTTCCGGACCCGCCGGTACCGGGCCATCGCCTACTGGTTCTTCGCGTACGCCATCGCCATTTCCGGCACCGGCCTGTCGGACTTCCTGCACCTCGACGTCGGCATTCCCTACGCTGGCACGACCGCCTTGTGGGCGGCCATCCTGGGCGCCGTGTTCTGGGTATGGCATCACAACGAGCAGACGCTGTCGATCCACAGCATCACGACCCGACGACGTGAGACCTACTACTGGGCCACCGTTTTCGCCACCTTCGCTCTCGGCACGGCTCTAGGCGATTTCACGGCAACGACTCTTGGCCTCGGCTACCTGGCGTCGGGCATCGTCTTCGGGGTCGTCATCTTGATCCCCGCCGTGGCCTGGGGGAGGTTGGGCTTGAACGCCATCGTCGCGTTCTGGTTTGCCTACGTGGTCACCCGTCCGCTTGGCGCCTCCTTCGCCGACTACATCAGCAAGCCTCGCAACATCAGCGGCGTCGACTTCGGAGACGGCCCGACCGCACTGGTGTTCGCCCTGGTGTGTTCTGCTCTCGTCGCTTACCTTGTGGTGGCCCGCTCCGACATCGACCAACCTCGAAGTACCCCTCCCCAACGCGACGCGCACCCCGCTGCGGATGGGTTAGAGGAGTAGCTCGAGGTCTAAAATCGATATCGAAGCCCCGCTCGCCACTTGAGCCGTGACGAATCCGATCAGTACCTTTGTCGTTGATCTACTAGCACGGAGCCCGGCGTCGGGTCCGGGGGGTGAACAATGGCTGTCGTGCGGACACCAGACGAGCGTTTTTCCGCGCTCCGGGACTTTCCGTTCGAGCCTCACTACGTCGATGTTGTATCGGAGGGTTTGGCGCGGCTGAGGATGCACTATGTCGACACTGGTCCCGAGCATGGACCGATCGTCTTGCTCCTTCATGGGCAACCGACCTGGTCGTACCTGTACCGGAAGGTGCTGCCCGTTCTGGCCGCGGCGGGATTGCGTGCCATCGCCCCTGACAACATCGGGTATGGGCGGTCAGACAAGCTGACTCAGCGCACCGATTACACCTTTGCCCGTCACATTGACTGGACTCACAGCCTGGTTACCGGGTTGGACCTGCACGAGGTGACTCTGGTCCTCCAAGACTGGGGCGGTCCGATCGGGCTGAGCACCCTTGCCCGCGACCCTGGCCGCTTCGCCCGCGTGGTAGCCACCAATACCGTCCTCGATACCTGTGACCCGGCCCTCGAGAGCAAGCTCACCTGGGCCCATTACGGTTTGGGCGGGAGCAGGGTCGTGCTCGAGGAGGGGCTCCTCGACTATGTCGCATTCTGTCAACGGACGCCGGACTTCGCCGCTAGCTTTTTGCTCAATGCAGTGTGCGGCCCGCTCAAAGAAGAGATCCTCGCCGCTTACGATGCCCCATTCCCAGATGAAACCTACAAGGCCGGTATGCGCCAACACACCGCCCTCATCCCTATGACTCGCAACGACCCGGGAGCGATCATCGGCCGCCAAACGATGGCGGTGCTCGAGGAATGGGATCGCCCTTTCTTGACCGCCTACTCCGATGGTGACCCCGCCACGCGTGGCTGGGATGCGGTGTTCCAGGAGAGGGTGCCCGGTGCCAAAGGACAGGCCCACACCGTCATCTCTGGAGCCGGCCATTTCATCCAAGAGCAAAAAGGCGAGGAACTCGGACGTGTCATAGCCGAGTTCGTTTGTTGATGGTGTGGCTGTTGGGGCTGATGTTGATTCCGTGGCGAGGAGCCCGTCCAGACGGACCGGTATACGGCAAAAATGCTCTTCGAGCCTATTGAGGTCCGAAGCGCGTGTGAGTTAGTTTTCCGCGCATGGCGGGCTGGGTGCACGGACCGGTGAAACTGCGGCGTTGGCGGTGACCTCGACTGCCGCGGTCGAGTGGATCTCGCCGTTGCGGGCTATCGAGCGGGCCGCCCAGGAGGAGGCCAAGAGGCGGGCTCTGGACATGGGCGAGCCGGGGGCCCGGGAACAGCTGCGGGCGGTGCTCGAGCAGGAGGTGGCGCGCTGGCGGCAGGAGTACCGCAAGGGCCTGCGGCCACTCGATATAGCTGACCCGGAGGCGGCGGTCGAGCGGGCATTACGGAACTTGATCGGATACGGGCCGCTGGAACCCCTCCTCGAAGATCCCGATGTGTGGGAGATCATGGTCAACGGACCGGGCGCCATTTTCACCAAACGGCATTCCGGCACCGGCGGCTATCACCACGAGGTGTTCCACGACGACGAGCACGTGCTGCGGGTGCTGACCAAGATCCTCGACGATGCCAGCCGGTCGCATCGCAAGCTGGACCCGGCCGAGGGGTTGCAGGACGCGCAGCTCGACAACGGGGCCCGCCTGCATATCGTGCACTCCGACGTGGGCCGCGACGGCCACGTGCTGGTCAATATTCGCAAGTTCTCCGGGGTGTTGCATCGCTCGCTGGCCGAGCTGATCGAGCGACAGATGCTCGACGCCACCACTGCCCGTCTTTTGCAGGCCTGCGTGCGCAGTGGCCTGTCGATCCTTGTCGCCGGCGCCCCGGGTTCCGGCAAGACCACACTGCTCAGCTGCTTGGCGGCGGAACTCGACCCCAGTCTGCGGGTGGTCGTCGCCGAGGAGGTGTTCGAGACTGACATCCCAATCCCCAACGTGGCGCACATGCAGACCCGACCGGCCCGACCCGATCGCAAAGAGGTCGATCTGCGCCGACTGGTGGCGGGTTTCCTGCGGATGGCTCCGGACGTCGCCATCGTTGGTGAAGTCCGGGACCGAGAAGCGATGCCGTTGATGCTTACGCTGTCGTCGGGGGTGCAGGGCTTCACTACCATTCATGCCGCGTCCGCCCGGCAAGCGCTGTCGAGGTTGCGGTTCATCTGCCAGTTGGCCGAGACCGGGTCGGAGCTGAGCGTCACGGCTCTGTCGGCGTTGGTGAGCGAGGCCGTCGACCTGGTTGTGCACTGTGCCCGGCGAGGTTCGGAGCTACGGGTCACCGAGGTGCTGGCGGTCGAGGACTTGCAGGTGGGAGCAGGGACGGTCGCGTTCACCACGACATCGTTGTTTGCCAGGTCTCGTTTCGGTGATTCGTTGTCGTGGACCGGCAACCTCCCGGTGCGGGCGACCCGAGCTTTGCAACTGGCCGGTTTTGATGTGCGATCACTCACCGGCGGGGATTTGGCTCGATGAATGCCCCGTCGCTCGGCGTGGCGGCGGCGGCGTTGGCTGCAGCGGGCGCCTACCTGATCTACACGTCGGCGGCGTTCGGCTGGCGGGGCCTTGGGACGGGGCGTCCGTATGGCTCGCGCCGGGGCCGTCGTTCGGCGCGTATGTGGCTGCGCCAGGCGGGAGTCGGCGACGTTGGGGTCGGGGAGTTCGTCGCCGCTGTCGGTGTACTCTTCGTGTTGGGAGGGGTCGCGGCGTTCTTGCTGTTCGGGGGGGTGCTGCCCGCCCTGGTGGCGGGTGGTTTCGCGGCCACCGTACCGGTGTCCTCCTATCGGGCTCGGCGCCGAGCCCGGCTCGCCGCGGCTGGGGAGGCGTGGCCCCGTATGTTGGAGGAGCTGCGGTTGGCGACCGGATCGTTGGGCCGATCTATCCCGCAGGCCCTCTTCGAGGTTGGCCGGCGGGCGCCCGAAGAGTGGCGACCGGCATTCTTGGCGGCCGAACGCGAATGGTTATTGACCACCGACTTCGGTCGCACTACGGCATTGCTCAAGGACCGCCTCGCCGATCCCACTGTGGACGCGGTCTGCGAAACCCTGGCGGTAGCGCACGAGGTCGGCGGAACCGAGCTGGAGTCCCGGCTCGCGGACTTGATCGAGGATCGGATCCTCGACCTGCAAGGGCGCAGGGATGCTGCCAGCCGGCAGGCCGGGGTACGTTTTGCTCGGCGCTTCGTACTCTTGGTGCCGTTGGGCATGGCGCTGGCGGGCCTGTCCATCGGGACCGGTCGTTCGGCCTACGAGACACCAGGGGGGCAACTGGCGGTAGTGATAGGTCTGGCTGCGGTGGTGGCTTGCTGGGTCTGGTCGGGGCGCCTGATGCGCGTGCCGGAGCCGCCGCGGGTGTTCCGATGATGCGGATCGCGGTCGGTGCCGGGCTGTTGGTGTGGGTCGGGGCGACGCTCCTGCTGTCACAGTGGGCCCGGGTGTCGCGGCCCGGACTGGTGGAACGCCTCCAGCCATTCAGCCCGGGCGGAAGCAGGGAGTTAAAGACGGGGGGCGCGTTCTCGGTCGAGTCGCTCCGTGAGGTGGTCGGCCCTCTGGCGCGGGAGTGTGGGGATCGTATGGCAGCCCTGTTCGGGGTTGACGAGCCATTGAGCAGGCGGTTGCAGCGAGTCCATTCCGGTATGGACGTCACCGCCTTTCGGCTGCGTCAGCTAGCCGTTGCGGGCGCGGCGTTGCTCGCCGGCGCGGTGTTTGCCGGTCTGGGTCTGCCCACTCCGTTGGCGATCCTGGTGGTGGTCGGAGCTCCCCTTTTGGCGTTCTTGGTCGTCGAGCAGCGCTTGGCGGGGGAGTCCGAACGCTGGCAGCGCGACCTGGCACTGGAGCTTCCGGTCGTGAGCGAGCAGCTGGCCATACTGCTCAACGCCGGCTATTCCTTGGGCGCGGCGCTGGCCCGGGTGAGCATGCGCGGGCGCGGGTGTGCGGCCCGAGATCTGGCGGTGGTCGTCAACCGAATCCGTCACGGCCTGTCCGAGACCGCTGCGTTGCGGGAGTGGGCGGAGGTGGCCGGCATTGACGCGGTCGACCGGCTGGTGGGCGTGCTGGCCTTGCACTCCGAATCGGCGGACCTGGGCCGCCTGGTGTCGGTCGAGGCCCGCCAGGCTCGGCGGGATCTGCAGCGTCGTACCATCGAAACGATCGAACGGCGGGCGCAACAGGTCTGGGTTCCGGTCACCGTCGCCACCCTGGTTCCTGGCGTGATCCTGCTGGCCGTTCCGTTCCTGTCCGCCCTGCGACTATTCGCCAACGCCTGACCGCGGTGGACGGAGTCAGATCAAGGCGTCGACGGAGGCTTGTAGCTGCCTTTCTTGCTCCTTATCTCTCCTCCGACCCCCGGCCGGAGTCCATGGACCCACAGTGACGAAGACGAGCGGCAGGAAGACCAGTTGCCCGGCCGCGGTCACCAGAAACCAGTGCCGCCACTGGGGAGGATCCTTTTTGAGGGCCGTGATCACGGCTGGGCCGTGCTTGGCGAGATAGGTCAGCTTGCCGGCGGCCGCGCCGAGGGACTCGAGTTTGGAGAGGGCAGCTGGCGCCGTGATGTGCTGGGACATCTCGATCTGATCGAGGGCGGACTCTACGACAGTGAAGTCGCCCGGGTCCTTCTGTAGGGAGCGCAGCGTGGCGGGCTGGATGGCTTCCGCTGTCTTTAGCTGGCTCGCGTACTCACTGGAGTACTGCTGCACCTGCGGCCCGTAATCGACTAGGGGCGTGACTGCTGGAACGACGAAGGGAAAGAGGAAGATCGTGACGCCAATGACAATCCTCAGCACACCACCCGATACGGCCAGCCCGGTGGCCATCAGGGCCGGGTTGCGATCCTCAACGCTCTCGGTGAATCCAGCCATCCACGGAGCGAAGACCATGGCTCCGAAGGTGGTTTGGACGCAAAGAATCACTGTGAGTGTGTGCGCACTCGTGCTCGAGTGAGTGGCCTGGGAGAGGAAGACGAACGTCGCCACCAAGGAGCCGATGCCACCGACGAACATGAACGGCTTGCGGACCCGAAGGCGGTCGGAGAAGAACCCGAAGGTTACGAGGGCCACGGCGTCGATGACCCAGACCCAGTTCGCCACGCTGTTGGCCTTGCTGCCGCTATATTGGTAGGTCGTCTCTAGGTAGATGACCAAGGCCCCGACGAGGACGTAGTAGAACATCAGGAAGACGCTGATGGCGAATGCGGAAGTCACGATCCGGGCGGTAACCATCTGCTTCCAGGGCTGCCTGATGGCGGCGTTGACATCGATCCCTTTTGCGCCCGCCTCGACCAGTGCCCGATCCTGGAGGCTGACCATGATCTGATCACGCAGCGGCGGGTCGAGTTCTCGAAGGGTGTACACCACGATAACGCCGACCGCCAAGCCGACAACGCCGGCGATGGTGAACTGGTCCTGCCAGGCTTTCAAGTGCCCGAGGGTGTGGCTCGACACTTCCGCCGCGCACAAGCTGCCGAGGACGGGCCCGAGCGCCCAGAAGCCCATCGCCATGGCGCGCCCCATCCGCGGGGAGAAGTCGCGCATCAGGGCGGGCGTAGCGACGAGGATCACGCCCTCTACGAACCCGACCAGGCTCCCGACGGCTGCGAACGCCCACTTGTTGGGCATGTGAGGCTGGACGGCGGCCACCAGGAAACCGACGATCAGCAGTCCGTAGGCGACCAGGTTGACCCGGCCCACCCGGTCGGCCAGCCCTCCCAGGATGGTGGCAGCCGCCCCGAATACCAAGCCGAGCACAGCTGCGAACAGATAGAACTTGATGGTGATGTCGTAGTAGTTGAGGATCTGCGGGGCGACCGTCCCTCCGCAGTACACCTGGTAGTACAGGGCCACCGTCGCCATCACGGTGAGGGCCAGGTAGAACGAACGCTCCCAGGTCCCCGGGTACGTTGGCAGGTACCGGTTGTAGATGGGCAGACGACTGTCGCCCATGACACCCACCCCTGCGCTAGTGGTCACGGGGGAATGTAAGCAGATCGAATCGAAGTCGGCGGCACCGGATGCACCCCCGGCTAACAGAGCGCCTACGGTCTACGGACAGTCAGCGAGATGGGAGAACGTTCAATGAGCGAAATGGCCGCATTCACGATTGGGACCGAGGTTAGTTGCGAGGATGGAGTCTGCGGCGACCTCCGACGCGTAGTCGTCGATCCAGTCAAGCGCGCCATAACCNNACCCATCTCGTCGTCGAGCCGAGACACCACCAGAAAATGGGCCGTCTGGTGCCGGTCGACCTCATCGAGACGACGACCAAGGAGACCCGACTTCGCTGCAACATGGCTCAGTTCGAAGCGCTCGAGGATGCCGAAGAGACCAAGTTTCTGCCAGGCGCCAGCGGACAGTGGGGTTACGGCCAGAACCAGATGCTTTCATTCCCGTTCTTCGGACCAGGTCTTGGGGGCATGGGCATCGGTGGTCTAGGTATGGGCATGGGTATGGGTGGCATGGGTGGTGGCAGCGGTATGGGAGCCGGCCCTCGAGCAGTCACCTCCCACAAGGTGCCAGTGGGGGAAGTCGAGGTGCGCCGCGGCCAGCACGTCCAGGCCGCAGACGGTTCTATCGGGCGGGTGAGGGGACTTGTCGTCGATCCGAGTGACTACCACGTCACCCACGTGCTCCTCGATGAGGGCCACCTCTGGGGCGAAAAGGAGGTCGCCATCCCGATTAGCGCGGTGACAAGTGTTGACGAAGGCGTTCGACTGAATCTCACCAAGGACGAGGTACGCGACCTACCTCCAGTTGAGGTAGGTCATCCTGAATGACTTCACGACCGCTTCGACGTCTAGGAGCCGCGTCGGAGCCGGTGGAGGCCGAGCTCAGCCCGGCCCGCCACTAGTGGGAGGTCGAGGTAGGTAAGCAGGCCAGGCTCGGCCCGACACACATACGGGATGGCATTGACGCAATGCAAGGCAGTGGCGACGATGGCGGGGTTTCGCACCAGGCCGGCTTCGACCGTTTCGGGGTGCAGCTTCTTGAAGGTGGTGAGGCAGCTCGGATCGCCGGTGATCTCGACTTCGAAGCGCTCGCCGGCGGGACCGAACTCCCAGGCGGGCTCGAGATGTTCCTCGCCCATCAGCCAGTTGACCGCGGCGGTGACAACGGCTTCACCGTCGACCAAAGCCTCCCACTGGAACCGTTGGGCCGCCACCGTTCCCGGCTGGATCGTGCCGATAGGCGAGTCGATCGGCGCGGTGGCAACCGCCATCTCGTGCACGGTGCGCAACGGCGGCTCGACGTCGAAGCCGAGCTCATCGGCGACCATCCGGACGGACTGGCGGAAGCCAGCGCCGAGTGCGTCGGCCATCACGCTGGTGCGAGCTTCCTCCGGGGCCGAGCCGAACAGCATCCAGTCGCGCACCACATCCGGTGCACCGTAGGTGCGAATGTCGGAGAATTCCTCGGCGCGCACATGGGTTATCGAACCTGACAGGGCGGAGATCGTGAGCGGGAAGCGCTCGGTGATTCCTCCAGGATGGATGCCTGTGCCGTGCAGCGTGACGCCGGCGTTCTTGGCGATGGCGTCGATGCGCGCCCGCTCCTCGGGTGGTGGGTAGAACCAGCCAAGCGGGGTGACCACATTCTTGCCCGATTGGAGGATGGCAGTCACCACGCTGGGGTCGACCATAAACGGGCTGTAGACGACGCAGTCGGCGTCGGTGGCAAGCAGGGCGGCAACGTCGCCGGTGGCCGAGATCCCGATGGGGTCACGGCCCAACAGCGTGCCGAGATCGACGCCCTCCTTGGTCGGAGTGTGGACCCAAGCACCCACCAGCTCAAGATCAGGATGCCCGAGTACGCCTTCCATGCCCGCTCGCCCCACTCCTCCAGTGGCCCACTGGATCACTCGAAAGCTCATGGGAGGACCGCCTTTCGCTCAGCGCTTGGCCCCGCGGACGATGGGCGCGCTGAGGTTGGCCTGCAGCTGCCAGCGCTCGGCAACTAGGGGTTCAGCGGCCGCACTGATGGTCTTCCACGAACGCTCGTCGGCTGCCATGCGTTCCGTCACGAACGCTGGAAGCGGGTTCGCTATAGAGGATCCACCGGGATCGGCTAGCACCTGCGCGGGGGCCACGCCGCCGGGTCGCTGCTGGTACATGACGAGTACCGAGGAGTTGAGATCGTCGTCGAGGAGGACGAGGGCACCGCCCTGGCATTGCGCCGACGAGGCGGTGTCGACCACCCATCCCCCGGTGTTGGCGATGCTCATTGGATCCGGAAAGCCCTGGACATCCCAACTTTCGAGGAACGGCTTATGGGTGTGACCAAACACGAAGCCCGTCCGGGACGGCTTTACTTCCAGTTGTCCCTTGATCTGGGCCGCCACCGCCCCCTCCAGGTAAGTGCGCAATCCCTGCCTGCCGTTGGGGGTCAGCGTGACATCGGGCGTGCCCCGTTCCGCACGCGCCGTGTGGCGCACCTCCCGGCGCAGCACCACCCCGAGCAGGCCGGACTCGGCGCGGCGCAGCCACGGCGGGTTGTGGGGCCTGGCGGCGAACGCAATGGACAGGTTGGTGGCCAGCACGTTGAGGTTCGCCGGGCTCTGCAGGTCGGAGTAGATGCGCGATACGTCGATGCCGACCTCCCCTGAGCGTCCCAGGGTCGACCAGAAGAAGTCGATCCACGCGAAGTTCTCGGCCTCGAGGGTTTCGACGTCGGTCGTCTCGTCCGCTTCTACCTGGTCGGGGAAGAGGGCGCGGCGCAGCCGGGTCATGAGAGTGTAAATGGACTCCGTGTAGTGACCGTGGCTCAAGATCTGCACCTGCGAGCTGGTGTCGCTGGTCAGGGCCAAGTTCGGGTAGGCAACGCGGACCTCGATGCCGGCGCAGCCCGGACGGCGGTGAATCAGCGCCGACACCAGGTCGCCCTCGGAGGGTGTCAGCTCCGCCGGACTCAGGCGTGTCGTGTGGCACGGCGGCGGTATGGGCTCCTGCGGGCCGAGCTGGCCGAGCCGCCGGGTGTAGGCGGCCTCGCGTGTCCCTTCCCACATGTGGTGGTCGTGGTTGCCAGGCAGGTAGTACACGACCGGGGCGAATAAAGACCGGCCGGTCCCGAAGGCCCGGTCCACGAACCCGCTGAAGGCGGTGGCCGCCACCTCGTCAGGTGAAAGCGCCAGGTCCAACACGTCGCCAGCCAGCACCAGGGTGGGAGGCGTGTCCTGTCCCGCTACCAGGCTTTCCAGCCCGGTGAGCATGGCGTCTATCAGGGGAGAGGGGACGTCGGGGTCCGCCCGGAACCCGCCGTCAGTGGAGGAGTCAGGGCGGATCGTCGTAAGAACGCTGTTCGCCGCGCCGAAGTGCAGGTCCGACAGAATGGCGTAGCGGATGGCGGTCACGAGGGTGCATGGTATAACGGCGCCACACCCCCACGAGCTGAGCCAGCCAACGTTAGGGCAATCGAGTCAGCGGCTTTACATCGCGCAGGGCAATGACAAGTTGTCACCAGACTCGTTGAGGAATGACTGCAAGGTGCTCGCAGGCATCGCGAGCCCGTCGCCCGATGCCAGGTCGACGGCGAAGACAACCCCGACGACGTCGCCGTCAGACTCCAGAAGTGGGCTGCCGGAGTTGCCGTGCTCGATGTGGTCACTAATCTCGAGAATCTGACCAGCGAGACCGAACTGGGCGCCCGGAATCGAGCCGAGCACCCGCCCGCCGGTGACGGTCAACTGATCACCCTCGGGATAGCCGGCCACCCAGACCTTTGTGCCGCTAGTCGGATCTGACGTGGCCAGGCTCGCCTCTGTGTCGTCAGGAGCCAAGGCATCCATTCGAGCCAGGTCGTCGCTGTCTGAATGCAGAGTTGCCGACGCTTCGAAGTCGTCGCCGTCCCATGTGGCCAGGTCCATTTGGTCGGCTCCGGCGGCCACGTGTCGGTTGGTGATTATGGTTCCGTCGACCGCGAAGGCCGTCCCTGTCAGAAGACACGCCTCGTTGCGAGCCCGGAACACGAACTGGCGGGCCGCCATGAGGATCTGATTGTCCTTGGACGGAGCCGTCGCAGCCATGACAGGTGCCGCGGTCACCGCCACCGGAATAGCGGCGTCGTCAGGCTGAGGCGGGGTACTGCACCCGGCCAGCACTGCCGTCCCCGCCGCAGCCGAGAGCAGCAAGACGAATGTACGTCCCGGGCTCAGGACGCACCCTGTATTAGGGATTGCAGGGCCTCGTTGGCCTGCTCGGCTTCACCGCACGTCTGGGTGACCTGGGCTGCCTCAGGTGCGAGACCGCTGAGCGCCGACACGTCCTCGTTGGCAAGGGCGTTATTCACATCGGTCTCCAATTGATCGGACGACGTGATGCACAGTTGCAGGTCCTCGGCCACGCCGCCGGCCGCGCTCAGCAACTCCTTGAAGACCGTCTCCTGGTCGATGGCCTTCTCCTTCTGGTTCGCCACACTCGAGAGCTGGCCCTGCATCGTCGAGACCTGAGAGTTGAGGCCGGCGACGTCGCCGTTGAGTTCGGTAATGCTCCCGTTGGCGATCTCGAGTTGAGAGGTCACCTCTTTGGTAACGACGGCTTGGGCCCGATCCAGCTTCTTCCATTTCGAAGCCGCGCTGCTGTTGTACACCGACAGGTAGCCGAAGCCGCCAGCGGCCACGAGCAGGACGACCGCTACCACGATTGCCGCCGGTGCCATAAACGGCCGAGGGCGGCCGGCGCCTGGCCCGGGGCTTGGCGCGGCGAAGCCGAACGCCGGCTGATAGGGATGGGCCGGGGCGACAAGGGGCGGTGGGGCCACCCAACTGAGTTCGGTCCCAACGGACGTCACCTCCGCAGGGGCCGGCACTTTCAGCAGTTCATCTATCTCTCCTAGCGCCGAGTGCCGTAGGAGATCGCCGGGGTACCGGTTGCCACCGATCAGATGCTGAGCCTCCTCCAGGGCGCTTATATGCTCCGAAGTGAGCACCAGCTGCCCGGCCCGGTATCTGGCGTAGACCCCGCCGACTTGGGCACAGACTGAATCGATGAAGTCGTTCTTCGCTTCTTCATCTTCCGCCAGGGGGGAATTGGATACGACCACTGATGAGGAGTCGGCCTCTTTTCCGCCGCCCTTGAGCCCGATGACACGAGCCCAACACTGACTCAGAGGCCGACCGACGCGGCGGGTACGGCGCCGGCGGGAACGGTTGATCTGACTGGGACGCCCCATCGAAGGAAGCCAACTTGGAGACTGGACTCAGTTCCTTGCCCTTCGGAGAGCAAGACGGGTAGAGGATGGCTGCCAACGGTGACTAGCAGGGAGGCGGTCTTGGCGTCGAAGGTCAAGGGCGCGCTCCCCTTGATGATGACCTGCGGGACGCCTTCAAACGCGCTAGAAGCGACCTGGGTGAGCGGAGCTGCGGGCAGGAACTTCCCGAGCACCGACGACATAGTCAAGCCGTCAGCGATGGTTGCATACCTCGAATCGGCGCGAGAGAAAGCCACCCACTGGTTGGCGATTCGTTCGGCCTTGGAGGCGGGTACCCCCAAGACCTCCGTGAGAACCGACGCGTCCGCCTTGAAATAGGCGACGTTATCGACGATCTCCGACTCGGTGTTTGCTCCGTTGATGCTGAGGTCTTGGCTGCCGCTGCGTGGGCCGGCTTCGTCTCGGTAGAACGCGGTGCCGCCGGGCCCGACCTGTTGGATGTTGATCTCAACCCACCCGGCTTGGCGAGCATTTTGGGTAACGGCGCTCAGTAGTTGCGCGGTTGACTCCGAATGTCCCGACGGCGGAGAAGTGGCCCGACGAGCCAAGCTCGTTCTGGTCGTGATCGCGGAGCCACAAGCAGCCAACCCGATCGATCCAGTGAGGACGATGACGAACACCCGAACTGGCAGTCGATACCAATCGGTCACGACTCATATATCGGCCGCCAACTCGAAGGACTGAAGAGACCTCATATTACAGGGGCAGACCTCGGGTCGCTCCAGTACGTCGCGCATCTCTGTCTGCGTTCGTGATCGCCTAGGCCGGAAGCTCGGTTCTGCCGAGATCGAAGGTGACCCCGATGTCGGCGCCCACGGGATTGCGTCGATACGAGGTGCCAGCGTAGTCCGCATTAATCGGGTAACACTCGTTGAAGGTGACGTCGTATGACCAGTTCCAGAGCCCGCTCAGCGTGTAGCCGCCGCGGGAGTTGGTGGACGCGTACTCATAGGGTGGGTTGTAGCCTGGGTCACTCGGGTCGACAACGGGCGCGGCTTCGACGCAAATACCCGAGATTCCGATTGGCTTCTGATGCTTGGCAGGCGTGTTCGTCACGCTGCCTGAGAACTGGCCACCCTTCTCCAGAGCGGCGTCGATGCTCCCGACAGTGGCTCCCGGGCTGACGGTAAAGTAGTTTCCGGTCGCCTCTACACCGTTGCTTCCGGCAACGGTCTGATTGTCGTAGTACTGCTCCAGGTACAGACTGTTGCGGCAATCAGTGAAGCCCACCTGGTAGCTGCCGGGATACAGCTTGGTAATGGAGTAGTCGCCCTGGGCGTTGGTCGTCGCTGCCGCGACTTCCTCGTCGCCCAGCAAAGCCGTCACGCAGATACCACCCAGAGACTTGGCAGGGGAGGCGTTGTTAGTGACGGTGCCAGTAATCGTGGCCGGGAGCACCATCGTGGCGTCCTCGTCCGTGACCGAACCTGCCGATACCTCGACGTCGCTCGCATACGTTGGCAAGTAGCCGCCATTACCGCAGTCAACGAAGCTCATCGAATACTGGCCATCCGGGATCCCGTCCAGCGAGTACTGGCCGGTCGAGTCCGTCTTGGTCGAGAACTGGGATCCTTCGCTGTCGGACCCCTCGCTGTCGACCCTGCTCGGCAATCGCACGTCGACTCCGCCGCCGCCGCTTTCCGTCGTGGCGGACACACAGACAGAGTCGACGGGAGAAGCGGAGCTGTCTGTCACCGTCCCGGAGATCTCGCCACCGAGCTGCATGGCCGCGTCGATCCCCGTCTGTGTGCTACCGGTGCTCACGGTCACCGGATCCGCGGCTGCGAGGCTGGATTCGTCCTCGTAGAACTGGGTCACGTAGTACGCAAAGCTTGGATTCGTCGGGCAAGGCTTGAACTGCACTGCATAGGAACCGGGTGAGACGCCAGACACCGAGTACGTGCCATTCGTGGCCGAGGTCGTGGCGTGGCCGACGGCGCCGCCTCCGGCCGTCGGGAGGACACTCACGCATATGTCGCCGAGGTCGTTGGGAGGAGACGCTTGATCGGTTACCGTTCCGGAAATGCTCGGCGCTACCTTCGTCGAGGTACCTTGGCCATGAGCGGCGGCCGCCTCAGCGCGAGCGACACCAGCGCCATCGGTCGCGGCTACGAAGATGGCAGCTACGCCTACCGCTACGATGGACAACGCCGCAACCCGACTGCGACCGAGAATCCTTGTCATCGAAAGCCTCCCCCTCGGGACTACCGAGGGATCGGCACAGCCCAGATCCCCGAGTCCAGTCTTTTCCCTAGCACGGTGCAACCCAAGCCGGTTGGCTCGAATCGAACAAAGCAGACGAAGCCTACTAGGTCGGGTGGAGGAGCACTCTTCTCCACTGAGGGTCAGGGCCCGACGGCGAGGTCGTCAGAGCGTCCGGCCTCGAGTCGTGACCACTGGGCGGTGGGGCGGCCGTTGGTTCGGGTCACGGCGCCGTCGATTGGCCACTGTTGTGGCCAGTCGGGGGGCGAGTCTTCCCAAGTCTCCTGGCGTCCGTACACGGTGAGGTCCATGAGCGCGTAGCTGTTGTCCATTGCCTCTACGCCGCGGCGGGTCGTCCAGTAGGTTTCGAAGACGCGGTCGCCATCCCGGAGGTAGCACACCAAGTGCATCATGCCGATGTGGCGACCAACGAGGAGGGCGTCGAGAGAGACGAGCGCTGAGTACCACGGCATGTCCCAGCCCATGAAGTCGTGGTAGCGGATGCCTTCCTCGTAGGGACCCTGACAGAAGACCGCGTAGGTGAGATCGCGAGAATGAAGGTAGGACAGCTCGTTGACCTGGGTGGTGACCCACGTACAGCCTTCGCACTGCTCGGCGGCGGGGTGGCCGGGGTGCCACATGAAGTAGTAGGCGATGAGCTGTCGGCGTCCTTCGAACGCTTCGAGTAGGGTGAGCGGCCCGAGGGGCCCGATCAGCGCCAGGTTGGCGTCTACCTCGACCATGGGTAGGCGGCGCCGGGCGGCGGCGATCGCGTCCCCTTCCCGGGTGTGCGCCTTCTCCCGGACCCGCAGCCTCTTCAGTTCGGCCTCGAAGGTGGCCCGGTCGGCGGCCGCGGGCCGACCCGGTGCGTTGGTGGCGCCGGTCGCCGGCCCGCCGAGGTCCGTTGATTTACCCTTCATGACTGTCTCCTCATTGTGTTCATTGTGTTCATCGTGTTCAGGCGACAATGCCCGTTAGAGCCGTCGCTTCTTCTTTGCTTCTGCGTGCGCCGCTTCGGCGAGCCGTTTGATCGTGGTGAGCCGCCGGTCCCATTGCGCGGCGAGGTCAGCCATGGCTCGAGTGGCCTGGTCGAGGCGGTGGGCTTCTACCTGGTAGAGGACCTCTCGACCCTGTTTGCGCCGGCTGACCAACCCGGCCTGTTCGAGCACGACGAGATGCTTGGAGACCGCCTGGCGGGAGAACGGCACGTGGCCGGCCAACCAGCTGGCGCTGACGTCACCATTGCTGACCAGGAGATCGATGACCCGGCGACGAGACGGGTCGGCGATGGCCGACCACAACTCGTCATCGATGTCCGTCGTCATCTCGACGGCTTGGCGACCACGCTGGCGAGACGGTCCAGGAACTCGGCCCACCCGCCCCGGTGCTCGTCGGCATAACGCTGTTTCTCCGCGTCGGGCCAGGCGACCAGTTCGTGGCCGCTCTCGGCCACTCGAAGTCGGGTCCGCTCGTCGCCCTCGGGCGTCAGCGTAAACTCGACGAGCATCGAGTTTCCGGCCACCGGCTCCTCGCCGCGGGGATGGTTCCAGCGGAATGAGAAGCGAGTCGGAGGATCGACGGTCTCCACGACGACCGGGCCGCCTTGGTCGCCGAACTGCATGTAGCCATGAGCGCCCGGTTCAACGACGAGGTCGACCCGGTCGGCGAACCATTGGCTCATCTGATCGGGCTCGGTGATGGTACGCCATACCACCTCCGCCGGTGCGTCGATCAGAACCTCCCGCTCAATGTCTAAGCCTGGCATCAGTATCAGCTCCTTTCCTAAGCGCGTCGGCGGCTATCGCCGGCCGCGGGTGTTGCCACTTCAGCAGGATCGCTGAGTCCATACCTCGAACTGCAACTAACGGTAGCACGTTGAGACCAGATGTGCAACTAAAACTTGCAGTTGCTCGCGTACTGGCCAGGTGCCGACGGGTTCCGGCCCTACTTAGCGCAGCTTTGGATCGACTTTGGATTGGCGGAGCGCAGAGTTTGTCTATCCGATGGCAAGAAGTGCCCGGATACACACACCCAAGGAGCAAGGAAAGCATCACAGTGCATCGGTCGAGTCGGGGCAGCCGTGTCGGTCGCCGCCGTCATGGGCGCCAGCGGCTTTCTGGCCTCTGGAGTCGCGACCGCGGCGCCTCATACCCCGGCGACGACTGCGTCGATCACCAGTGTCACGTGGTCGACGGGTACTGCCGAGGGCAGCTCGACCGCGCCGGTGACCATCGACGGGACCGGTTTCGGGAGCCTGCCGAACACGTCACCCGGCACCGATCCTCAAGACGGCCGGTCTTGCGGTAACACGCTGTCCGGCTACGACGGCTTGGACTTCGGCTCGAACCTCAACGTCGGCCTAGACCGGCCACGCCCTTGATTTTGATGACGCACTAGGTGCTCAGCATCTGTCTTCTTTCGATGATGGCGGCCGCGAAGGAAGCCGTCACGGTGGCAATCGCAACGCCAACGACGTACGCGGCGTACGTGGCTGTCGCCCAGATCCCGTCGGGGATTCCGACCACCGCAGCCAGGGCGACGGCCCAAGCGCCGGCGACGGCGGTGGCGAGCCACCGGCCAGTAAACAGGGCGCAGCAAGGTCCGGCGATCAGCAGCCCGATAAGGATCACGCCGGGGAGTAGCGCGTCGGTCACGGCGATCGCGCTTGTCAGCACAAGGGCGAGCACCAGCAAGCTGCTAACCGACCATCTTGGGATCAGCGTCATGCTGAACTGCATCGACGAGGGCTGGGGGATCCGGGTGGGCCAGGCACGGGCCGCCGGGCGGGCGGGGGCGACCAGCTGGGCGCTTCGCTGTTGCGCCCGCTCGAACAAGTCGGAGTCGATCGTGTTGTGCTCGAGTAGCCATTCACGGGTGGACTCCGATATCGGCTCGTTCAGACCGGCGCCGACGTTCTCGCGCATGGACTTGTCGAAGAACGGTTCGATTCCCAACCGGTCGAGGCACGTCTGGTACACAGCGAGCAGGTCCCCGGTGGTGGCGACTATGTCGATCCGGTCCAGCGTCGCCACCGCCCGTTCGGACAAGTTCCCCGGCGACGCGACGGTGCTGCCCTCCGGCGCCAACTGGGCCTGGTCCCTGTTTGGAGGAATCCGCTGAAGGCACAGCGAGGTCGCCTGAGGGTTGGACCACAACCCCAAAGTGTCAGGCGATCGGCACCACTTCTCGAAGGTCATAGCGCGCGCCAAAGCGGTGAGCGGATCGCCAGGATTTCCTTGGTCGCGCCAGTGCACGTAATGGCTCATCACCATTGACACCGGCTCTCTAAGAAGCGTAACCGTGACGAGTGGAACTTCCGGGAGAAGCTGAGGGAGCGTCGGTCCGAAGTGGCCGGCGATGACCCGGAAGGTCCGCAACCGGTAGTGCGACATCCGGTACAGCTCGGACAGGCTGAGCGCACCGCAGAATTCCGTCTCGGCAAAGTGCGGCCGGAGCATCTCCCGCAAGCTGGTCCCGCCGGTCTTGGGGACGTGCCATAAGTAGAGGCGGGGGACGTCGGGCGGCAGCGGGTCCGGGGCAGTCAGCTGGTCGTAGATCGCGTTGTGGTAAAACCAAAGGCAGCACTCCGGTGAGCTGAGGATCCACCCGATGACATCCTCGACGGATCCCCCGCGCTGCAGGTGCTCGACCTTGGTGACCTCCTCGCCGCCCGATGGGCTGCGACCGAGTAGGGCCTGATAAAGCGATTCTACGATCCGCTCTTCGGTCATTCGAGGACTTCAGCAGGTGAAGCTGAAAGCTTGCTTAAGTTAACCTTAAGCCAGCTGGCGTGTCGGTGGGCGGCTCGGCTCGCGCTCTAACGCTGCTGTGGGGGATCGGGCTGAATAGGAGAGGCACGACGGGCGGCGGGAGCGGCGGAGTCTCGGCCAGGGCTGGCGCGGCCGGCCGGCTAGCGCCCGGGAGCCGGGTAGGCGGGCCAGAAAGGCGCTGAGGAGGACGGCTGCGACGAAGACGATGAGTGCACCGCCATAGGTCACGATCGGCCAGGGGAGAACCCGACCCGCCTTGCCCCACCCCGTCGCGGCTAGGGCCTCGAAGACGAGGATTTGGTTGAGATAGATCCCGTACATGTTGTCGGCCATCGATTGGACGAGGGCACGCGTCGGCCGGGAGCGCTTGCTGCTGCCTAAGACCGATCCGAGCAGGTACACGCACGCGGTTAGGCCGATGTATAGGGGGACGGTCGCGGGTTGGAAGGCGCCCGAGTTGGGCGCGGCGCCGGCGAGAAACGAAGTGGGATGCTCCTGGGTGTAGAGGTAGAACCCTTCGGCGACGGCTGCGGCCACCCCGGTTGTCACCAGCACCCCCCGCCAACGCCGCTGCAGCCAGCGGTGGGCCTCCTCGTAGTGCCAGCTGAACACCCCACCGAGGACGAGGAAGAGCTGGTAGTTCCACAGTTGGAGCATCCCACCCCCGGCTCCTTCGAACCAGGTCGGCTCGCCTCCGAAGAAGATCAGGCCTGTGAGCACCGTCTGCAGGACCACACTGGCCGCCACCAGCTGGAGGTGATGCCCGACGGAGCGGCGCAACAGCCACAGGAACAGGGGATACACGAGGCAGAACTGGAGAAGGATCAGCAAGAAGTACAGCTGGTAGTAGCCAGTGCCGAGCAGGTAGCCCAACCGCTCGAGTCCTTGGAGGGGCGAAGCCACCTGGTCGACCTGCATCGCGAAGTAGATGCAGGTCCAGGTGACATACGGGAGCCCGATCGCCAGCAACCGGCGCCGCCAGAACCGGCCCAGGTCGCGCCGCTCCAGCACGGGATAGGCGTAGACCAGCATTGCGGCCGAGATGAACATGAAAGCGAACCGGGTCACGTGGGTGATGATCAGGGTCGTTCCCACGACAGTCGCCAGCGCGGGCGGGAAAAAGGTGACCGAATGGGTGACCAGTACCCCAAGTTGCTTGGGGGCTCGCATCGCGTCCACGTGATGTAGCCGGAGTCTCTGATCAGCCATAGATCTTCCGAATGTGCCCTATGTCCCTGAGAAAATCCTGTGAGCTGTGGCCCATCCCGACGCGCGCAACTGGACAGCCGGGACTAGCGTTCGGGGGTGTCACGACTCGGTGGATGGCGGTGGTGGGCGCTGGCGGTCGCCATCGGCCTGGTCGCGACCGTTGGAGTCGCCTGGGGCGCGACCGGCCGGGAGAGCAACCGTCGACCGGAACCGCCTGCCCGGCTCGCCTCGGCCCGTCTGGAGTACTACCTGGCGCTAGGTGCTTCCGAGGCCGTGGGCTTCCAGCCTGGACCTCACGGCCGGGGAGAGAGGACGGACCAGGGGTACGCCAATGACCTCACCGCTATGGAACGGGACCGCTTCGCTGGGCTGAGCCTGGTGGACCTGGGCTGTCCGGGCATCACGGCGACAGTTGCCTTCTTTGGCGGCGGAAGATGTGGATATCCGGCCGGGTCGGAGATACGGCAGGCCGAGCTGTTCATACGGGAACACCGGTCCTCCACCGTCCTGGTCACCGTCGATCTCGGCTTCAACGATCTCCTGCCCTGCTTGCGCAAGAACGTCATCAACCAGCCATGCGTGGGCCTGGCGCTCAAGCGTCTGAGCGCGGTGCTTCCGCCGATCGTCGCCGCCATTCGGGCGGCCGGCGGCCCCGATCTGCAGGTCGTCGGCGTCGAGCACAATGATCCCTACCTCGGTGACTACCTCGCCGGAGGATCGAAGCGAGCGTTCGCCGAGGCCAGCCTGGGCGTCGTCAGTCGGCTCAATGCCGTCCTCAGCTCGGCATACACCCAAGCTGGCGTACTCGCCGCCGACGTGCCAGCCGCCTTCGCGACCGACGACTACCTGATGGTCCCACTTCCCGGCCACGGGTTGGTTCCGGCCGATGTGGCCACGATCTGTCAGCTGAGCTGGATGTGCGGAGGGCAGCGGGCCCGGCCCAACATCCACCCCAACGCAGCGGGTTACAAGGTGATCGCCAAGGCGCTCGCCGCCGCCCTCGCCAACCAGCCCACGGCTTCCACCCGGCCCAGCGACGGAGGGTAGAAGTGGCCCACAATCAAAGAAACGGTCGCATCTAGTCGGAACGCTCCTGCAGCGGTCCCACTCGGTACTGATCTTCTCGAGTCTCTCCAGGCTGGCCGTCATGGACTCAAGCACCGAATTGGTCCCGTTGATCCACTCCCCGCCCTCGCGAAGGAGGGTCTGACGGTTTTCGTCCGGGCCGCAGTCGAAGACCTCGGTGACGACGGTGGCGTCGTCACCGTCCGGAGTAAGGCTGTAGCCCCAGCGGTAACCCGCAGGGATGCCGACTTTGGATGGATCACCGCCAGCCGTAGGGATGTCTCCCGGAGCGGGTTCCCAAAAGATGCGGCGATCAGGCTCGAACTCCACTACGTAGTTGAGCATGAGGTAGTCGCGACCGAGCCGATACATCTTCATGGTGAAGGTGTCGCCGATGTCGGAGATGGGGCGGTTGAAGACGGCTCCCCGGAGCATGTCGGACCCGTCGAAATCCATGTGGCGTTGCGGATTCGCCAGGATCTCGAAGATGAGGGCTGCCGGTGCTTCGATCCTGCGTGACACTTCGACCGGCTTGCTTTCCTCCGTCATGGTTCAGTCCTCTCTGTCGCTCTGCGCCTGCCCTACCGAGCGCACCTCAGCAGTTCATACAGTTGGACGTTGCAGGTCCCGCAAATTCATTCATTCGTCAGAATTTGAAATTCTGGGACCGATTCGAGGTATCCCACCTTGACAGTGCTGTCAGCACGGCGACGTTCTCGCCTGGATCGCCGGCATCGCGGCGTTTCGCGATGGAGCGAGGGAAATCACGGTGCCGCTTCTTTGATCTTCAGCGGTCGCTCGGCAGGTTCAACCGGTGACTCCAAGTGGTCGTGCAAGACTGGAAGTGCATGTACATCTCCGCGGTTGACCGCAGCTTCGGCGAGGAGGAGTGGCGACCCTTCGTCGAGCGCCAAGGATTCGGCCACTTGGTCGCAGCTGGCCGGGACCGGGACCTCCCGGTCGTGGTGCCCACGCAGTTCGTCCTCGATGCCGATGTTGTGCTCCTCCACCTGGTGGCGGCGAATCCGATCTTCGATGCCCTGGCTGAGCAGCCTCGGGTACTACTTAGCGTGGCCGGGGACTGGGCGTTCATCCCTTCCGCCTGGAAGGCCATCGGCGGCGAGGACCCTCGCCTCGGCATTCCCACCACCTACTACGGGGCCGTACAACTGGTCGGATCAGCTCGGGTCGACTCGGAGCCGGCTGCAGTGGCCGAGGTGCTTCGTCGTCAACTCGCCGTGTTCCAGCCCGAAGTCGACGTCGCCGACCCAGCAGAGGCCCATGGCCCGAAGCTGAGCGCCATCCGGGGGATCACCGTCACCATCGATGAAGTGCATGCCAAGTTCAAGTACGGCGGCAATGTCGATCACGCCCACCGACAAGCGGTCGTCGAGCGCCTCTGCAAGAGGTCGGGACCGGGAGACCTTGCGGCAGCTGGCCACGCGGAACGACGTGGACATCTCCCGAGTTGAGGAGCGCGCCCACGCGTTCCGGCCTCGGTGAACAAACCGCCACGGCGCCGCGGTCGACCGCCCCAAAGAACCGCCCAGCGCCCCCACATTCCCGAACTGCGAACTGAAGACCGGGGCAGAGCAGCTGATGGAGGTTCCGGTTCGTTTGCACGTTTCTCCGGAGCCCAGTGGCGGCGTGGCCGTTCGCTGACCGCTGGCATCCAGGTATGTCCCGCTGGTGCCGGGGAGTGTGCTTGGGAAGCACCGAGTTTCGGGTCCTGGCATGAGTGCCAACCTGGTGGCTTGTAGGTGTTGACTACAATGATTACATGCCGAAGTCGGAGCCAATCACCGTCCGGTTGCCGCCAGAGCTGGACCGGTGGGTCACCGCCGAGGCCAAGCGCACTCGTCGCCCCAAGGGAACCGTCGTCGAATCGCTTGCTCACGAGGCGCTCAAGGGGCGTCAGTTCGCCGGGATCGCGTTCCGCGGAGATGATTGGGATCGCCGGGCCTGGGTCATCGGCACCAGTTTTGACGTCTGGGAGATAGTCCGGACCTTCCAGGACCTCGGCTCGGTCGACGAGACGGCTCGTCGTGGCGGCCTGACCCCTCGGCAGATCCGCATCGCGCTTGCCTACTATGAGCGCTTCCCCGAAGAGATCGATGATCTCATCGACAGAGATCGTCGCCCGCTGAGCGAGCTGACCGCGGCATATCCGATGATCGAGCTGGTGCAGACTTAGCCGGTGCGGGTATTTCTCGACGCCCATATCTCCGGGCGGCGCATCGCCCAGGCACTCCGAAAAGCGGGCCACGACGTACGGGCCGCGGACGAGGAACGAGGCCTCGACGGCGCCACCGACGACGAACTGCTCCAACTGGCGACCGATGAGGGCCGCATCATGATCACCTTCAACGTCGCCGATTTTCCTGACATTGCTCGACGCTGGGCAGAATCACAGAGGGTCCACGCCGGCTTGGCCATCGTGGTCGGGATCGATCACGGCGAGTACGGCACCGTCATCAGGGTCATCAACCGCTGCCTGGCTTCCCGGCCGGGCCAAATAGCCTGGAGCGACCTCACCATCTTTCTGTCCCGATCCGGTCGGTGAGATTCGGTTGCGGCGAGTCGGACCACGTCCTCGCCGCACCAAGGGCTCCTTCCCCGCGTTCCCGCCGAAGGTCAGGCGCCACGTTTTCGAACCCGACCGGCTGCGCGACGGAGTGATCCGCTGCCTGGCCCGTGCGGTGCCGCTATGGCTTCTTGGTGCAGTGGGAGCCGGTCCAGCCGCTGATGGTCGTGGTGTCGGTGTCGACGCGGGTTTCGAGGGAGTCAATGACGGATGTCCCCTTTTGCACTCTCGAGGTATCGCCGAGGGCTTCGTCAGCGGAGACGATTTGGACGTCTGTATTGAGGTAACCGAATATGGCACCGAGAGCGCCTACTGCCTCTTGGATAACGGGCGGGGATACACCGGCGAGTTCCGAGTAACTCGCTGCCAGGGACGACAGTTGGTTCGTGTCGCCGGCGCTGATCGCAATGGTTGGCACGAATGCGATCTGTGCCGTCTCTTGGGCGTCGGTTCCGAGCGAGGCGCATGGCGCAGGTCCGGTGAGGGCGGGAAGGGTCGTCGTGGTTGCCGGCGGGAGTGTCGTGGTCGTCGCCTCGGTAGTGGTGGCCGAATCGGCCGTGTCGTGACTATGGAATGCGACTGCAGCTATCCCCGTGGCCAGAAGAGCTGCGGTGGCCATAGACAGGGCTGCGACCGAGCCGCGTCGCTGCTTAACCTCACGCCCGCGGCGCCTGCCCGTGTCCGGTGCTGGTGGTACCGAACGACCTTCGTTCATTCTGGAGCGGCAACGGACCCACCAGACTTGGGCGGTACCAGCCTTCGAGCAAAACTACGGTCCTGACGGAATCGCCTTGTGGGCTGCGGGTCTGCTGTTCGGTCTCTGTGGCGGCATGGTCGGATGTGTTGGCCTCGTCCTCCTCTACCTCTCTGGTGACGGTGGTCCGCTACTTCAGGTTGGCTATGGATTACTGGTCGCAGCGGCCGTGCTGGAATGCCCGGCAATGATTCGGGCGGTTCAGGGAATCCGTGCTGGTAGGCAGTTCCGAGGGACTCGGCCTTTCGTCAAGGGTCCTGGATAAGTAGCCGCCAGATCGCCCGACCGGAAACACCCACGTCACGAACGACTCGGACTACAGGCCGCTCCGATCGTCGGCTATTCCCACGCGGTCGCTCGGCCCGAGGTTTCGACGCACAACCTGAACGTGAACGCCGAACATCGGAGCCGTGACCCGACGGACCTAATGCACCTAGACCCACTGGCCTTCTCGGTTTGTCCAGGAGAGCCGATTCCGTGCTGCCGCAGGGCGAGCCCTCAAGGGGGCGGGGATGGCTCTCCCGTGCGCGTTCTGGAGGTGCGAACCCGACTCACCTCCGCCGTCCGGTTATGAGGGCGGCGTAACCAACGACCACCGCAACTCCCATGCCGCCGAAGAACCCGATTCCAATCGAGGTGGACATCGCTGTATCTGCGACCACGGCGACGAGCGCGCCCACCAGTGCACCCTGCCAAATACCCCAAACATTGCGAACTGCACGCGCAGCTTGGCGTAGATGACGAACGAGTCACCTATCTCTTGTTCAACGAGCCAATTCCAGAACCTGCTAGCCCCAGCCCCTTGGCGACCCGTCCACCCACTCAGAATCGCTCATTTGCGCCGTTCTCGCGGCCCTGGTTCGGGTCCTGATCCCACACCATACGAAGTATCGGGAAGCGACACCCCTCTGACCTGCACGTATACGGTGGAGGTTGAAGGACGTTACTTGAACCCCAAAAGGGGTTCTAATAAGCGTGTCATGGTGGGCGCTGAGGGACTCGAACCCCCGACCACCGCCTTGTAAGGGCGGCGCTCTACCAGCTGAGCTAAGCGCCCGGTTGTTCGCGACTGGCGAGCGTAGCCGGGTGATCCTGCTCCGGGCCGCTCCAGTTCCGTATGCGCCGGCTAGAGGTCCTCCTCCGAGACCACTTGGATGCCCGCACCCCGTAGGGCCTCGGTGGTCACGCCGTCCCCGTCTCGTAACACGCGCCGATGGGAGCCGTCGTAGATCTGGCCGCTGCCGCACGACGGAGAACGGGCCTTGAGCACGGCCCGTGTCGATCCGGTAACCCGGGCCAAGGCCAAGGCGTGAGCGGCGCCGCGCTCGTAGAATGCTGTTACGTCGTCGCCGTCGGCGCTGCGGACCCACCCGTCGGGTCCTCGTTCAGCGGCGAGGCGGGGAGTCGGCAGACCGCCGGCCACTTCGGGGCACACCGGGATCAGCCGCACCGAGGCGCCCAGGGCCAGCACGGCCGGGTCGGGGCTACCCTCACCCCGGTGGTTGCAGGCAACCCCGAGGAGGCAGGCCGACACCAGCACGGCGGGCCGCTCGGCAGGCTCCGGCGCGAGGGGGAGCGACTGCGAATCCATTGTGGTCAGTAGTACCGGCTATTTGACGTACTACTGACCAGAATCGGTCAGAACCCACACCGAGGGCCTGTCCCGCTCACGATCCGATTGCGTTCTCGTAGTAACTCGTCATTCTCGGCGTCAGATCATGGCTTCTAGTGCATGATCTGACGCCGAGA
>PMHH01000155.1 GCA_003156595.1 Acidimicrobiaceae bacterium | reverse complement strand
CGAGTATCTGGGCCGATCCGAGCGTCTGGGCCGATCCGAGTGTCTGGGCCGATCCGAGTCGCCGAGGCGATCCCGGCGTCGAGCGCCACGACGGGCGGCGCCGAGTCGGCGGCCAGGTCCCGGCGCAGCCGAGCCACGGTCCTGGCCGCCAAGGCACACACGTCACCGATGCGCCGATCGGACCACTCCGGGTGCCGGCGCACGATGCGCCGTCCGGCCCTCAGCCGGTCCTCGAGCGCGAGGGGCAGGCCGTGCACCACGTTGCGTTGCACGGACTCGACGAAGGCGTCGTCGAGCGACCCGTGGAAGGCGATGACAGCTACCGTCCGATGGCCGAGCCGCTTGGCCGCGGCCAGGCGGTGAGCCCCGTCAATTACGGCCTCGGGACGGTCCGCCCACACCACCAGCGGTGGCCATTGGCCGCCCAGCTCGACGAGCGTCGCCACGTGGTCGGGGTCGAGGCCTCCACCTCGCACCTGGTAGAGGACCTCCAGGCGGTCGACGTAGGCCACCATCGCATCGCCGCGGGGGAGTGCGGGCGATTGGTGCTGCCGGGCCGCGGGTTGTTGTGGATCCGGCGGACGGCGACCTTGGTCGACTCTCGCCTCCTGTGGCTCGGCCACGAGTGACATCAAACCCCCCGGAGAACCTTCATCTATCGAATAGAAGTTAGATTACCGGTGTCATCCTGAGGGTGTCAAACGGCGCGTCGAGGACCCTGCTCTGATCGCAGGCCGCCCGCGAACAGTTTGGCGTACCACTCCGTCAGCTCGGCGTAGGACCGGCGCCCGGATGCCCGCCACCAGGTCGGCGTCGAGTTGAGGACGACGAAGAGGGTGCTCGCCACCACGCTCGGCTCCAGGTCGGCGTCGAAGGTGCCGTCCGTCACCCCCTGGCGAACGATGTCTTCCAGATAATGATCCATGCGGTCGCGCCAGCCCATCACCTCGGCCTGACGGGCCGGGCTGAGGTGGCGCAGGTCTCGTTCCACCATGCGGACCTCGGGCGGGTAGGTGCCGCCCATCCAGCGTCGGATGAACTCGACGAGGCGGGTCTCGGCGTCTGCGCCCGCTAGCTCGGGTGCTTCCTCGATCAGCCGAAGACCGAGTTGGTGCGCCCGTTGCATGACCCCGAAGAGCAGATCCTCCTTGGTCTTGATGTAGTAGTAGAGGCTCGGGGCCAACAGGTCCACGCGGGAGGCCACGTCTTGGAGGGTGGCCGCCTGGTAGCCCTTCTCATCGAACGTGGCGGCGGCGGCGTCCAGTACCTCCTGCCACCTCCGGTCGTTGAGTGTTCCCTTGGGCGGGACCGTAGGGGGCGCCGTGTTGCTACTTCGTGCCAATGCCGAACCTCCGGGTCCGCGCGGTGTCCAAGTGTGCCCCTTGCTCAGTTGGACAACACTAGGAGCGACATGGATTTCGAGCTGACCAACGACCAGCAGGAGCTGCGCGACGCCGTTCGCGCTGTGCTGGCGACGGCTTGCCCCCCATCGATGGTCCGCCAAGTCTACGAATCCAAGGCCGACGACGGCGCCTCCCGTGCCGCCCCACTGTGGCGACAGATGGTCCAGCTCGATTGGCCGGCGCTGACGATTCCCGAGCCCTTCGGCGGCCTGGGCCTGGGTTACGTGGAGCTCGCGGTGGTCGTCGAGGAGCTGGGTCGCGCCGTGGCACCGACCCCCTTTGTCAGCACGGCAACCCAATTTGTGCCCATGGTGCGCCAGGCCGGCACGTCCGAGCAGCAGGACACGTTCCTCCGGCCTGTCGCCGAAGCCGGATCGACGGGCACCCTCGCCCTGGCCGAGGACGACGGTCGCTGGGAGGCAGCCTCGGTAGCCACTACGGCCCGGCCGGTCGGTGACAGCTGGGTGCTCGACGGTAAGAAATCGTTTGTCTTCGATGGCGCCACCGCGGACGAGGTGGCGGTGGTGGCGCGCCAGGAGGGAACCAGCGGCGACGAGGGTCTGGGCGTGTTCGTCGTGGCCCAGGCTTCCCTGACCTCGCGGCCCGCCGATGTCATAGATCCGTCCCAGCCGCTCGCCGAGGTGCTGCTCGACAACGTGGCGGTTCCGGCCGACCGAATGCTGGTGGCTCCCGGTGACCCCCGCGCAGTGGAGACGATCAACCGGGCGATTCAGGAAGCGACTGCCGCCATCGCCATCGGGATGACCGGGACCTGCCGGGCCATATTCGAGATCACCTTGCAGTACGCCAAGGACCGGGAGCAGTACGGGCGCCCGATCGGGTCGTTCCAGGCGTTGAAGCACCGCTTGGTAGACATGTACCTGGCCGTCGAGCGGGCCACCTCTCTCGCCTATTTCGCCGCCCTCACCATCGCGGAGGACGATGAGCGGCGGGGTCTGGCCGTGGCGATGGCCAAGGCTGCGGCTGGGGACTGCCAGCGCCTGGTGGTGCAGGACGGCCTGCAACTCCATGGGGGCGTCGGCTTTACCTGGGAGCAC
The DNA here is from genome assembly GCA_003156595.1 of Acidimicrobiaceae bacterium. GTDB lineage: Bacteria > Actinomycetota > Acidimicrobiia > Acidimicrobiales > Palsa-688 > PALSA-693. The sequence continues at coordinate 38,529 of PMHH01000155.1, read as the reverse complement.
GACTTGCACTTCTATCTCAAGCGGGCGAAGTCGGCAAACGCCCTGTTCGGATCCGCCCTGATGCAGCGGGCCGCGATCGTCAGCAGGCTCGGCTTGGTGCTCGACGAACCGGCCGGCAGCGAGGCCCCATGAGACTCAGCTTCGACCGATCGGTGGAGGGGTTCCGCCAGACGTTCCTGGCCTGGCTGGCGGACAACCGACCGTCGCCCGAGGAGATGGCCGCCGATCCGGCGCTGTCCTCGGGCCATGCGCCGCCGTGGGCGAGGCGGTGGACCCGAACCATGTTCGACGCCGGGTGGCTGGTCCCCGGCTGGCCTCCCGAGCGAGGCGGCCGTAACGCCAGCCCCCTCGAGCAGTTGGTCTACCTGGAGGAAATGGCTCGCGCCGACGTGCCGCGGAGCACCAACCCTCAGGGCCTCGGCATCATCGCCCCTTCGATCCTCGACTACGGCAGCGAAGAGCAAATCGGCAGCTACGCCATGCCGATCCTCCGGGGCGAGCGGACCGGGTGCTTGGGGATGAGCGAGCCCGGAGCGGGCAGCGACCTGGCCGCCTTGTCGACGCGGGCCGTTCTCGACGGTGATCAATTCGTGATCAACGGCCAGAAGGTGTGGACGTCGGGCGCCAACCACGCCGACTTCTGCTTCTTGTTCTGCCGCACCGACCCGAGCGCGGCCAAGCACAAGGGGATCAGCGTCGTCCTCGTCGACATCGATACTCCCGGGGTTTCAGTGCGCCCGCTCCCCGAGCTCGTCGCACCGGAGTATCCCGAGCTCAACGAGGTGTTCTTCACTGACGTCGTCGTACCCGCGGCCAACCTGGTTGGCACCCTCAATGACGGTTGGGCCATGGCGAACGGCTCACTCGCCCACGAGCGGGGGATGGTGTGGGTCAGCAGTGTCATGGCCCTGGACGCCTCGATGCGGCACATGCTCGACGCGGCTCCCGGGTGGCTGTCCAAGTTGCGCAGCGGCGAGCGCGCCGTCGCGGCGGCGATGGTCGCCGACCTGTACGTCGACACCCAGGCGGTCCGCTGCCTCGGGTACCGGGGCTTCGGCAAGCTGATGCGAGGCGGGAGCGCCCCGGAGCAGGCGCTCATGAAGTTGTTCTCCAGCGAGACCCGGCAGCGCCTGGGCTTGGTGGCCGCCGAGGTGGAAGGCGCGGCGTCGGTAACCGTCAGTCCCCAAGGGGCCAGGGGACCGTTCCTGGCCGTTGACGAAGCCAGCACCTGGATGGAGCAGTACTTCCGGTCCTTCGGTCTCACCATCTCGGCCGGATCGTCGGAGATCCAGCGCAACATCATCGCCGAAAAGGTTCTGGGGTTACCGCGCTCGTGACCGACCCATTCGATCCCGCCGAGTTCACCGATCCGGCCCACGCCAACGATCCCCATCCCTTCTGGCGCCGGCTTCGCGACGTGGGCGGGGTGGTCCCGGGCCTGTTCGGGTCCGTGCAGGTCGTCCGGAGGGGCGAAGTGGAATTCGCCCTTCAGCACCCGGAGATCTTCTCGTCGGCGATGGAGGCGGTGGACCTGGGACAGAAGCGGCCGCTCATACCGCTGCAGGTCGATCCCCCGGACCACGTCAAGTACCGCCGCCTGCTCGACCCCATATTCGCGCCGCGCCAGATGGCCCCCTTGGAAGACGACATCACCGGGCTGGTCAACGACCTCATCGACGCCTTCATCGGGCGGGGCGAGTGCGAGTTCGGCGCCGAATTCGCCATCCCCCTGCCCTCGGCGGTGTTCCTGCGCATGATGGGTATGCCCCTATCGGACCTCGAAATGTTCCTCAGCATGAAGGACGGGATCATCCGCCCCCAGGGCACGACAGTCGAGGAGGTGCAGGCGTATCAGCGCCGGTCGGCCGAGCGCATCGACGCCTACTTCGAGCAGGCCCTCGAGGAGCGTGCGGACCACCGGCGCGACGACCTCCTGAGTCGCTTCCTGGACGCGGAGGTCGCCGGCGACCGGCTCACCGAGGACGAGATCCTCGGTATGTGCTTTCTCCTTCTCCTGGCGGGCCTCGACACGGTGACCGACGCCCTCGAATGTGACCTTGCGTACCTGGCGAGCCATCCCGGGGCCAGGCAGGCGATCGTCGACGATCCGGCCATCATCCCCTCCGCCATCGAGGAGTTGCTCCGGTGGGAAACCCCGGTGACCACCGTCGGCCGGGTGGCCGCCGCCGACGCCGAGCTCGATGGGTGCCCTATCGCCAAGGGCACCCGGGTAGGGGTGGGGCTAGGGACAGCCAATACCGACGAACGGGCGATCCCGGGCGCCGACCGCGTGGACCTGACCCGCAACCCGAACCGTCACCTGGCTTTCGGGGGAGGAGTCCACCGGTGTCTGGGATCGCATCTGGCGCGCCTGGAACTGCGGGTGGCGCTCCGCGAATGGCACCGCCGTATCCCTGAGTACCACCTGGCTCCTGGCACCGAGTTGGTCTACTCGCCCGCTCTCCGTCAGATCGACCGACTTCCCCTGGTCTTCGGGTTGCCGTGAGGCTCGCCTACTCGCTGGCCGGTCCGGTAAAGATCGGCGGGCGCTTCTCCCGCAGGGACGACAACCCTTCCGCGGCGTCCGGGCCGCTAAAGCTCAAGAACTCGTAGGCGAGCGAGGCATCGAACACCGCGGCGTTGGCGCGGTACCAGTGATTGAGGGTGTGCTTGGTGAAACGGATGGCGCTCTGAGCCCCTTGCGCCAACTGGATCGCCACCTCCAAGGCCCGGTCTTGCACGGCGTCGTCGTCGACGCACAGTGAGACCAGGCCGATCCGCTCTGCCTCTTCGCCGCGGAGGGTGTCGCAGGTGAGGAGGTAGTACTTGGCTTTGGCCATGCCGCAGAGGAGGGGCCAGCAGATGGCCGCGTGATCACCGGCTGCCACCCCGAGGCGGGTGTGGCCATCGATGATGCGCGCCGTGCGGCCGGCGACGGATACGTCGGCCAGCAGGCCGGCGACCAGGCCGGCGCCGACGGCTGGTCCGTGGATGGCTGAGACCACCGGCTTGGAGCAGCTGAGGACGTTCATGACCAGGTCCCTGGCCTCGCGCATGACCTTGATGCGACTCCCGTAGTCGGCGGTCATCTGGTCGATCAGCTCGAAGCTGCCCCCGGCCGAGAACGCCTTTCCGGCCCCGGTGAGGAGGGCGACCCGGGTGTCAGGGTCACGGTCGACCGCCAGCCACACGTCGGCGAGCTCCCGATGGAGCTGGGGACCCACCGCGTTGAGCCCGGGCCCATCCAGGACGATCTTGACCACTCCAGGGGCGGGGTGCTCGAAGCGGAGGGCGGTAAAGGCTTCGTAGGGGCTGGGCATCGGTCTCCTCTCGTACGGCTGTCAGGGTGCGCTACGGACAGTGCCGCCGTCGACGGCCAGCGCGGCTCCCGTGATCCACGAGGCTCGCTCGGAGCACAAGAACATCACCGCCGCCGCGACTTCGGCTGCGGTCCCCAGCCGGCCGGCGTCGATCGGGGCGCGGTCCAGCATGCGGGCCAAGAGCTCCTCGTGCGATCGGCCGGTGGTGGCGGCGGCCTCCTCGAATCCCGTCCGCACCCCCTCGGTCTCGGTCAGCCCGGGCAGCACGCAGTTGGCGCACACACCGTCGGCTCCGTAGGCGCGCGACAGGTTGCGGGTCACGTTGACCAGCGCCGCTTTGGCCGCCGCGTACGGCCCGCAGAACGGTTCGGGCACCCTGGCGGTGTAGGACGCCACATTGACGACGCGGCCCCAACGCTGGGCGCGCATGTGAGGGAGCGCGGCCACCGTGAGGCGCACCGCGCTCACCACGTTGAGCCGGTAGGCGAGCTCCCAGTCATCGTCACTCAGCTGGTCGATGGGTTGGTGGCCGCTCTCGCCGCCGGCGTTGTTGACCAATATGTCGATCCCGTTGTGGGCGCCGGCGGCTGCCTCGACGATCGCTGCGGTCGTCTCAGGAGCGCACACATCGCCGGCCACTCCCACCACGTTGGCTCCGGCTGTCTGCAGCTCGCGCACGGCCGTATCCAGGTCGGCCGCCCCGCGGGCGGATATCACCAGCGCCGCCCCTTCCGTGGCGAGCGCTCCGGCGACGGCCCGTCCGATACCCCGACTCGCACCGGTCACCACGGCCAGCCGACCGACGATGCCGAGGTCCACAAGGCCTGGACCCTAATTCAGGCCGGGCCAGGTGGCCTGTCTTGCCTCAGGATGGCAGAGTTGTGCCATCAACCGGGGAGGTTGCTGGCGATGAGACTCCGGATCGACGAGTCCTTGTGCACTGGGCACGGGCGTTGTTATGCCCTGGCTCCTCAACTGTTCGACGCTGACGACCGTGGCTACGGCGTGGTGACCTGTGCAGTCGTGCCCGACGCGCTTGTCGGCCAGGCCCAGACGGCGCAGCAGAACTGCCCCGAGCGGGCCGTCTTCCTCGAGGACGACTGAGATGTCGACGGCGGCTTGCACCGCAACGCCCGGTAGTGTCCTGCCCAAGACCGCACGAAAAGGGGGGTTCTGATGGACCTCGACGACTTGATCATGGTGAGCGTGGATGACCACGTGGTAGAGCCCCCAAACGTTTTCGAGGGCAGGCTGCCGGCCCGCTACGTCGAGCTGGCCCCACAGTTCATCACCCGGTCCGACGGCACCAACGCCTGGGCGTACGAAGGGGCCGAGATCAGCAACGTGGCCCTCAATGCGGTGGCCGGCCGGCCCCCGGAGGAGTACGGGATCGAGCCGACCGCGCTCGACGAGATTCGGCCGGGCACCTTCGACATTCACGAGCGGATCAAGGACATGGACGCCAACGGCTTGCTCGGCTCGTTGTGCTTTCCGTCCTTTCCGCAGTTCTGCGGGCAGCTCTTCGCCCGCACCGAGGACAAGGACGTGGCCCTGGCGATGGTGCGGGCCTATAACGACTGGCACATCGACGAGTGGTGCGGCAGCTACCCGGGCCGGTTTATCCCATGCTCGTTGCCGGCGATCTGGGATCCCGAGGTTCTCGCCGCCGAGGTCCGGCGGACCGCGGCCAAGGGCGCCCACGCCGTCACCTTCTCCGAAAACCCTTCCAAGCTGGGATGGCCGAGCGTGCACTCCGACCACTGGGACCCGTTCTGGACGGCGTGCAGCGACGAGGGGGTCGTGGTCTGCATGCACATCGGATCCTCATCGCAGCTGGTGATCACCGCCCCCGACGCCCCGATGGATGTGCTCATCACCCTGACTCCGATGAACATCGTGCAGGCGGCGGCTGACCTGGTGTGGTCCACGGTGCTGCGCCGCTTTCCATCGCTCATGTTCGCGCTGTCCGAGGGTGGGATCGGCTGGATTCCCTACTTCCTCGAGCGCGTCGACTACAACTACCAACGCCACCATTTCTGGACCGGGCAGGACTTCGGGGACCGGCTGCCTAGTGAGGTGTTCAACGAGCACGTGATCACCTGTTTCATCGACGACCACTTCGGCGTAGCCAGCCGGCAGTTCCTCAACATGGACAACGTGTGCTGGGAGTGCGATTACCCGCACTCGGATTCCACCTGGCCTACCGCCCCCGAGACGTTCATGAAGCAGATGGACGGGGTCGACCGCCGAGACATCGATCGGATGAGCCACCTCAACGCCATCCGGCTCTTCAACTTCGACCCCTTTAGCGTCAGGGCAGCTGAGGAGTGCACCGTCGGCGCCCTACGCCGCCAGGCGGCCGGCCACGACGTCGCCATCCGGCCCCGGGCCAACCCTCGGGCCCAGACCCATTCCACCCGGGCCAGCGACCTGGGAAAGATGGCCGCTCGATGAGCGACGAGTACCGGTTCATCACCTACGAGGGCCTCGACGGAGGCACCATCGCCCGGATCATGCTCAACCGGCCCAAGGCCCGCAACGCCCAGAACCGGGGCCTGCTGGTGGAGCTGGACGCGGCCTTCCGCCGTGCCGAGGCCGATGACCTGGTGCGGGTGGTGATACTCGGCGGAGCGGGGCCCCTCTTCTCGGCCGGCCACGACATGGGCTCGGCCGAATCCCGGGCCGACTTTGCTCCCGGTCCCGACCAGCATCCGAGCGCGGTCACCAACGGAGGCACCCGGGAGGGAGCCGAGAAGCGCATGCTCCAGGAGTGGCACTACTACTTCCAGAACACCCGGCGCTGGCGCGACCTGCGGAAGATCACCATCGCCCAGGTGCAAGGTCCGGTGTACGCAGCGGGGCTCATGCTGATGTGGGCGTGCGACCTGATCGTGGCCGCCGACGACGCCGTGTTCGCCGACGTGGTCGGGACCCGGCTGGGGATGTGCGGGCTCGAGTACTTCGCCCACCCGTGGGAGCTGGGACCGCGCCGCACCAAGGAACTGATGCTGACCGGTGACTCGATCGACGTCGAGGAGGCCTACCGGTTGGGCATGGTGTCCAAGGTCTTTCCCCGCCTCGACCTGGAGGAACAGACACTCGCGTTCGCCCGCCGCATCGCCAAGGTCCCGACCATGGCGGCCCTGCTCATCAAGGAGTCCGTCAACCAGAGCGTGGACAACATGGGCTTCTACAACTCGCTCAACGCCTGCTTCACGCTGCACCAGCTCAACCATTCCCACTGGGCAGAGATCCACGAGTCGAAGTACCCGGCCGCCGAGCCGGCGGACGGGATCCCGGACTGGCGCACTGCGCCTCCAGTCTTGCCTGCAGTCAAAGATCGACCCGAAGCGCCGGTTCCGACCCGGTGAGCGGTCCGGCCCCGGTGGTGCCGGCCGGCGTGTTCGATGTCCTCGACGCCGCCTTGGCAAACGACCCAGCCGGGCTGGCGCTGGTCACCCGACAAGGCCGGACGTCGTACGCCGAGCTCGACGCCTGGGCCGACCAGGCCGCCGGCGCCCTCCACGACCTCGGGGTCAGGCCCGGCGACCGGGTTGCGGCGGCCCTGCCCAACGATCTCGACATCGTGGTGGCGTTCCATGGAGCCATGCGGCTCGGGGCCATCTGGGTGGGGATCAGCCGGGCCTTGGCACCTCCCGAGAAGGCGTTCCTGGTCACCGACTCGGGAGCCCAGGTGGTGCTGGCGGACGAACCCAGCGCCACCGACCTGGTCGGACGGGTCGGCCAGGAGGTGCAAATCGTGGCGCCGGCCGCTTGGCACGCCGCTCTTGACGCGTCCGCCGGGCGACCTCGGGTACCCCAGCCCGATTCCGACGCGCCCGCGGCCATCGCCTACACGAGCGGAACCACCGGGTTCCCCAAGGGCGCCGTACACAGCCAGGCCGGCCTGGTGCTGCCCGGGGCGGCGACGGTGGCGCGGCGCGGGTGGGGGCCGGGATTGCGCAAGGGTGATTCCCTGCCGCTGACCATCCTCAACATGATGGTGCTGACGACGCTCCTGACCGCCCAGGCGGAAGCCACCGCGGTCATCATCGAACCCGGCGACGTGGCCTCGGTCGTCGACTGGATCCGGCGGGAGCGGGTTACCGTTTGGAATGGCCCGCCCGCCCAGCTGCACACCATGGTCAATGACGTCTCCGTCACGCGGGAGGACCTGGCCAGCTTGGAGGAAGTCTGGGTCGGCGGCGGCGATTGCCCTGACCGCCTCCGGGCCGCGTTCGAGGAACGCTTCGGTGTACGGGTGAGCCGGACCTACGGGTTGACCGAGGCCCCCGCCCTGGTCAGCATCGATGACGTCACCGGCGAGCGCCCGCCCGCCACCAGCGGGCGCCCCCTGGACCACGTACATGTGGGGACGGTCGACGGTGAGCTGGTGTTGTCTGCCCGGACCAGCGGTCCATGGGCCGGCCGCTACCGACCCCTGCTCGGCTACTGGAAGCAGCCCGAGGCGTCGGGAGCGGTGCTGACGGACGGCGCCTTGCGGACCGGTGACCTGGGCGTGCTCGAGCCAAGTGGCCATCTGCGGGTCGTGGGTCGCAAGAGTCAGGTGATCATCCGGGGCGGGGCCAACGTGTATCCGGCCGAGGTCGAGCGGGTCCTCGGCGAAGCGCCCGGCGTAGGAGCGTGCGCAGTCGTGGGGGTGCCTGACGAGCGGTTGGGCGAACGGGTGGGGGCGGTCGTCGAGCGCCGGCCCGGGGAGGTGCCCAACGAGGTGGCCATCATGGCGCACTGCCGGGAGGAGCTGGCCGCGTACAAGGTGCCGGAGCGACTGGTGATCGTCGAGCACCTGCCGCGCAATCAGATGGGAAAGGTTCCCCGCGCCGAGCTGCTGCAACTACTGGTGGGGGCCTGAGGTGGCCGGCCGAAGAGAGGTCGGCGAGGTGCTGCCGCTCCGCCTGCGGCCATTCCTCGACCCCGACAACCAGGAGTACTGGACTGGTGGAGGGGACGGCCGCCTGCACATGCACCACTGTGGCGACTGTGGATGGTGGGTGCACCCCGCCGCTCCTCGTTGCCGGCGTTGCCGCGGCGCCAACGTCTCGCCCGAGGCCGTCAGCGGCCGGGGGCGGGTGGCCACCTTCACCGTCAATCACAAAGCCTGGATTCCCGGTTCGGAGCCCTACATCATCGCCCTGGTGGAGCTGAACGAGCAGGCCGGTCTCTTTCTCACGACCAACCTGGTGGGCATCGATGGGGACGACGTCATCCTCGGCATGGAGGTGGAGCTGGTCTTCGAAATCGTCGACGGCATCTACTACCCGCTCTTCCGTCCGCGGCAGGAGTCGCCGTGACCACCCGGATCGGCGAGCGCCTCTCCTACATCTCCGGGATCGGCCAATCGGTCGTCGGCCGGCGGACAGGCTTGTCGGAGATGGAGCTGACCATGCAGTCGGTGCAGGCCGCCATCGCGGACGCCGGACTCCAACCTGATGACATCGACGGGTTGTCGACCTATCCCGGCGGGGGGAGGGGTACGGCCAGCGGCGGCTTCGGCGGTCCCGGGCCCAACGACGTCATCGACGCCCTCGGCCTATCCGTCGATTGGTACAGCGGTGGTCTCGACGGGGCCGCCCAGCTCCAGGCGGTGGTAAACGCCTGCATGGCCATCGCCACCGGGCTGTCCCGCCACGTACTGGTGTACCGCACCGTGACCGAGTCGAGCGCGCAGGGCTCGGGCGGGCGCGCCGGGATCGGATCGTCGGGGATGGGCCGGGGGGTGCCCGGGCCGTTCCAGTACCTGGTGCCCTTCGGTGCCATGTCGGCGGTCGATTGGCTGGCTTACTCTGCCCAGTACCACTTCCACCACTTCGGCCTGACACGCGAGTCGCTCGGCCAGATCGCCATGAGCAACCGCCGGCACGCCGCTCTCAACCCCAAGGCCCTCCTGCGCGAGCCCATGACCCTCGACGACTACTTGGGCGCCCGCATGATCGCCGAACCGCTCTGCCTGTACGACTGCGACCTGCCCTGCGACGGCTCGACCGCCTTGGTGGTTTCCCATACGGACACCGCGTCTGACGCCGCTCACGTGCCGGTCCAGATCCACGCGGTCGGGACCGCTGTGCGGGGCCGCCCGTCATGGGACCAGTGGGAGGATCTGGCCACCTTTCCGGGGCGCGACCCGGCTGCCCACCTGTGGGAGCGGGCGGACCTCACCCCCGCGGACGTCGACGTGGCCCAGCTCTACGATGGCTTCTCCATGATCACGGTGCTGTGGCTGGAGGCGCTGGGCTTCTGCCCGACGGGTGGCGCGGCCTCATTCCTCGAGGGCGGGTCCCGCATCGCCCTCGACGGGGAGCTGCCCCTCAACACGAGCGGCGGCCAGCTGTCGGCTGGTCGCCTGCACGGCTTTGGCCTGATCCATGAGGCCGTGCTGCAGCTGCGCGGGGACGGTGGTGACCGCCAGGTGGGCGGGCGCCCCGAGGTGGCCGTGGTCGCCAACGGGGCCGGCTCGACCGTCGGATGCATGCTGCTCACCCGCGGCCTGGCCTAGGGGTGACCGAGGCACCGCTGTCGGCGGAGGCCCAGGCCGAGCGCGGCCAGCTCATGGATGCTGCCCTCAAGGTGATGCGCTGCAACGGATTTCAGCGCGCCAGCGTGCAGGACATCCTCGACGAGGCCGGGCTGTCGACGCGCGCCTTCTACCGGCAGTTCCGCTCCAAGGACGACCTGCTCCTGGCCATGTTTCGCACCGCGTCGGGGCGCGAGGTGGCCGACGTGGTCAGGCGCGTGGACGAGGCCGTCACGCCGCTCGACGCCGTTGACGGCTGGCTCGACGAGATGCTGGCGATCGCTTACGACAGGCGCCGCATCCAGCGGCTGGTGATGTTCAACGTGGCGGCCCGCCAGACGGCGGGCTACGACGAGGAGGTGGCCTACCTTCGATCCCAGCTGGTGTCGCCGTTGCGACAGGTGTTGGTCCGGGGCGCGGATAACGGGTCGTTCCCCGAGGCCGACCCGGGTCGCGACGCGGCCGCCATATTCGACCTGGTCTGGAGCTTCGTCAGCCCGCAGGCGCGCCGCGAGCATCCGATGGATCGTGATCAGGCCCGGGCGCACGTCCTGCGGTTCTGCCTCCCGGCCCTCGGCGTGACTACGGAGTAAGCCGATAACGTCAGTTCGGGACGAGCGATGGGGGACCGGCGTGGGATCAGTGTGGGCCTATGAGGGCCGTCGAGTGGTGGTGAGCGGCGGCGGGGGCGCCGGCATGGGTGCCGCGACCGTGCGTCACCTGGCCGAACTGGGCGCCGAGACCCACGTCATCGACTTGAAGGAACCCCCGATCGAAGTCGCTGGTTATCACCAGGTCGACTTGCGGGATCCAGATGCCATCGAGTCAGCCGTGGACGCGATCGGCGGCCCGGTGGACGCCCTCTTCAACTGTGCCGGGCTGCCCGGTGGAAAATTCTCGGACTTCGACACCATGCTGGTCAACTTCGTGGGATTGCGCCTCCTGACCGACCTGGTGTCCGACCATATGACCTCAGGAGGCGCTATCGCCTCCATATCGTCCGGCGCCGGCGCGGCCTGGACGGCGAACATCGCCAAGTGGATGCCACTCGTCACCACCAACGGGTTCGCGGCCGGCAAGCAGTGGCTTCAGGAGCACCCCCGGGAGATCGCCAGCGGCTACGCCCCGTCCAAGGAGGTCATCATCGTGTGGACAGTCTGGCGGTCCTTCGAGCTGGCCAAGCGGGGCATCCGGATCAACTGCACCAGTCCCGGGCCGACCGACACGCCGATGCTGCCCGCCTTCGAGGAGCAGGTCGGAAAGGCGTTCATGGACAACTACCCGATCCCGCTGGGCCGGCGGGCCACGCCCGACGAGCAGGCCTATCCGCTCATCTTCCTCAACTCCCCGGCCGCGGCCGCCATCACCGGGGAGAACATCCTGACCGACGGCGGAACCATGGGGGCTATGGCGGTGGGCACCCTCGACCTGTCGGCGTTCGCCCTGATATCGGAGTGAGGAGAGCTACGTGAAAGGCATTATGAACGGGATCCGGGTGGTCGAGGTGGCCGCCTGGACATACGTGCCAGTGGCCGGTGCCGTCCTGGCCGAGTGGGGAGCGGACGTCATCAAGATCGAGCATCCCGAGACTGGTGACCCGCAGCGGGGGCTGGTTACCTCGGGCCTGATGCCCGGCGGTCCCGGCGGGATCAACTTCATGATGGAGTTCCCCAATCGAGGGAAGCGGAGCGTCGGGCTCGACCTGAAGAGCGAGCGCGGTTACGAGCTACTGCTCGAACTGGTGAAAGGGGCGGACGTATTCCTGACCAACTTCCGTCCCCAGGCCCGCCGCAATTTGCGGATCGACGTCGACGATCTCCGGGCCGTCAACCCCAAGATCATCTACGTGCGGGGCTCGGGCCACGGCCAGCGCGGGCCCGAGGCTGAGCGGGGTGGCTACGACGCCTGCTCGTTTTGGGCTCGAGGCGGTTCGGCCGACATCATCAGCACCCCAGGGGAGTATCCAAGCATGCAGCCCGGCCCCGCCTACGGGGACGTCATATCTGGCTTGACCATCGCCGGAGGCATCTCCGCCGCGCTGTTCCACCGGGAGCGGACGGGCGAGGCGCTGGTCGTCGACAACTCGCTGCTGGCCACCGGCATGTGGGCAACGGGCGCCGCGGTTCTGATGGCTGGGCTGTTTGGATTCGAGCGGTTTCCCCAGGGGAACCGGGCCCGAGTGCCAAACCCGTTGGTCCTCAGTTACCGCACCAAGGACGACCGGTTCTTGTCGTTGATCATGCTGGAGTCCGACCGGTACTGGGCAGATCTGGTTACCAAGGTAGGCCGCCCCGAGCTTGCCGGCGACGACCGTTTCGTCGATGCGTCGGCGCGCGCCCAGAACAGCGAAGCGTGCGTTGCCATCCTCGACGAGATCTTTGCCAGCCGCACCTTCGACGAGTGGAAGTCCGCCCTGCTCGAGGTGGATGGCGTGTGGGCACCGGTGCAGACCGCTAGTGAGCTCCTCACCGATCCTCAGGTGCTCGCCAACGGCTACCTCAGAGAGGTGACGGTGCCGTCCGGTGCCACGTTCCGCATGGTGGCGTCACCCCTGCAGTTCGACGAGGAACCGCCCGACCTGCTCCGCGCCCCGGAGCATGGCGAGCATACCGACGAGGTCTTGCAGGAGCTGGGCCTCGACATGGACACCATCCTCGAGCTGAAGGTGGCCGGGGCGGTGCTGTGACAGCCGGCGGGTATCGACGGATCTGAACGGATGTGACATAATTAGCTCATAGTGTACAACGCGGTGACCGGCCGGTCACCGGGTGGCACCGCCGAGGCGGGAAGGAACCGATGAGCCAGACCGACACCCGTCAGCCACCCATTGATGCATCGCAGCCGGGTTGGATGGTCGAGCTGATGCTCGACCCCGAGTTCGCCCGCGATCCGCGACCCGCTTTCGAGCGGTTGCGCGACGGACCCCCCAAGCGCGACGAGCTCGAGTTGCCCGGCGGTACGCCGACCATTGTGGTGTCGCGCGCCACCGACGTCGACCAGGTGTTGCGCAACCCGAAGGTGTTCTCGTCGCAGTTCGGCAGCGGCATGGGCGGGCTGGGCAACGACCGCCCCATGATCCCGCTCCAGATCGACCCACCCGACCACAAGAAGTACCGGGTCCTGCTCGACCCCTATTTCGCCCCCCGCCAGATGGCCAAGCTGGAGCAGGACGTCACCGTCCTCGTCAACCAGTTGATCGACCGGTTTATCGAGCGCGGTGCGTGTGACTTCACCTCGGAGTTTGCCATCCCGCTGCCGTCCACCGTCTTCCTGCGCCTGCTGGGACTGCCGCTCGAGGACCTCGACTTCCTGCTGCACATCAAGGAAGGGATTGTCCGCGCCGATGGCGAGACAGAGGTCCACAAGATGGCCAAGGCCCGCGCCACCGCCGGCCAGGAGTGCTACGAGTACTTCGAGTCCGCCCTCGACCGGCTGGGGCGGGAACCGGGTGACGGACTGCTACGCGACCTCCTGGAGGCGGAGGTGGATGGCATCCGGCTGACCCGCGACGAGATCATGGATGTCTGCTATCTGTTCATCCTGGCGGGGCTCGACACGGTGACCGACAGCCTCTGCTGCTTCTGGGTGCACCTAGCCGATAACCCGGCCCGGCGGCAGCGGATCGTCGCCGATCCCGGTGTCGTGCCCGCGGCGGTCGAGGAGCTGCTCCGGTGGGAGTCACCAGTCAGCGCGGTGGCACGTATCGCGGCCGAGGACGCCGACTTGCAAGGTTGCCCGGTCCACAAGGGTGAATCGGTGCTGCTGTTCGTCGGGGCGGCCAACACCGACCCGGCGACGGTCGAGGGTGCCGACCAGGTGGACTTCGACCGGTCGGTCAACCGGCACTCCGCCTTCGGCGGCGGCATTCACCGGTGCCTGGGATCCCACCTGGCCCGGCTGGAGCTTCGGGTGGCGATGCGGGAGTGGCACCGCCGGATTCCGGACTACCGGATCGCCGAGGGCGCCGAGCTGATCTGGACCCCGATGCTGCGAACCGTACTCCAGCTGCCGCTGGTCTTCGGCGGGCCCTGACGGCTCAAAGGCCGCGGCGCGATGGCGTCGGCAGTAGCGTCGCACACCCAATGGCTCTACTCGTCCCCGCGACGCGCGATCGCATCCTCGAGGCCGCTCTGCTGTCGATGGGCCGGGTCGGGCTGCGCCGCATGACGATGAGCGACGTCAGCGAGCGGGCCGGGCTCTCACGCGGGACCATATATCGGTACTTTCCCACCAAGGAAGACCTCTTGGCGGTGGTCGCCGAGTATGAGCAGGATCGCTTCGCAGAGGGGCTCAGAGCGGCGCTCGCCGGCGTCCCCGAGGACGAGCTTCGTCTCGAAAAGGTCGCCGAGTACATCATCACCTACCTGCGGCAACACCCGGCCCTGACGCTGCTGATCGACACCGAGCCGGCGTTCGTGCTCGGCTTTCTCCGCCGGCAGCTGCCGGTGTTCCACCGCATCACCGAGGAGTTGCTGGCGCCGGTCATGCACAATGCCAGCCCGGTGCGGGAGGGCTGGGTCACCGTCGCTGAGCTCAACGAGTTGCTGCTGCGGGTGGTGCTGTCGGTGTTCCTGGTGCCGGGCGAGAACAGCACCGCGGTGGTCGGTGTGCTCGAGGGCGCCCTCGACAGCATGGTGCGTCTGGCCGGCGCCCGGTCCCGTTCAGTCAGCAGGTAGCTCGACCTCAACGGTCCCCTTGGCCATCACCATCTCGTCCTGGTTGGTCAGCTCTACCGCCACCGTGGCGATGTGGCGCCGGCGCCGCTCAACCCGAGTGTCGGTGACGCGGCCCCGGACAAAGGTGGCGTCCCCGGTGAACGCGGGATGGCGGTACTGGGCTACCGAGTGCGTGATGAACGCCCACTCGCCGCCCCACGCCGCCACGTAGTCGAGGATCCAGGCTCCCATCGACGCCCCGTAGCCGTAGCCGCGGGCCATGCCGACGTGTTGGGCCCAGCGGGGCTGCAGGTGCCCCCGGGACGGTCCGTAGTAGGCGCCGTCTGTGAGCTCAGGGTTTACCCGCTCCATCTTGCGGTCGCCTTCGAAGCCGCTCATCTCTTTGGTGTAGCCCAACGCCTCGGCCCTAACCGTCGTCGGCCCCTTCAGCGTCGCGCCCCACGTCGTCATGGGGTAGGCGCGCCACTCGGTGGTAAAGCTGGCCAGGTTGTGCGGACCGAGCACGTTGGTGGCCAACTCCTGGCCCGGCTCGATCGAGCCGAACACCCGCTTGTCGTGGCGCAGGTCCTGGATCTGGGCTATGAATCCGGACTTGATGTCCTCCAGCTCCAGGAGCCGCTCGTCGGTCCACTCCGGTTCCTTCGGCTCGTCAAACAGCTTCTTCTCGTGCGCTTGGCGTACTTCATAGCGAATCGAGGTAGACCGCTGTTGGGCGACTCTTTCACCTGCCTGATTGATGTACAACGTGTCGCCCCGCTGAAAGCAGGTCGGACCGGCGAACTTGGTGTCCGACACCTTGTAGTCGAACGGCATCCGGTGGCAGACCAGCCGGTCGCCCGGCTCGACTCGCGGGCCGAAGAACCACCACTCATCCCCGCCGAAGATCAGGTGCGAGTTCGGTATGCGGCCCACCTGGGCGGGCGAGCAACCGTGGCTGGTGTCGCAGGCGACCGTGAAGGACTGCGGGGCCACGATGCGCCCGAAGCGGCCGGCGGCGGCCCAGTCTTCGTCGTAGTGAAGCGGGTTGGGATAGTGCATCCCCTGCACCCACCGGCGGATGTCGTTGACCGTCACCGGCTCCTTGAGCTCGCCCGGTTCCATCGGGACGCCCATGTACTGGTCGAGGTCGGTCGTGTCCAGATTCGTCAACGTGTGGCTCCTTCCAGTCGTGCAGTCACCAGCCGCATCAGCTCGGCGTCGCGGACCTTGGTGTCGCTCGTGGTCATGGGAATTTCGCCGTCGGTGAAGAACAGCACCTGCTTGGGGACCTTGTAGGAGGCGACGCGCTGGCGGAGGAATTGCTGGATGTCGCCGGCGCTGGCGTTGGCTCCGTCCTTGAGCACCACGCAGGCCACCACCACCTGGCCGAGGCGGGAGTGGGGCAGGCCGAGCACCCTGACCAGCTTCACCGGCTGGCACGCCCGCAGCGCCACCTCCAGTTCGGCCGGCGAAACGTTGGCGCCGCCCGTCTTGATCATCTCGGATCGCCGCCCCGTCCAGTGCACGAAGCCGTCGTCGTCGAAGAAACCGGCGTCACCGGTCCGGAAGAAACCGTCGGCGTCGAGGCACTCGTCGCGATGCTGCTTGACGTAGTGCTCCATGAGCGTCGGCCCGGCGATGGCCAGTTCGCCATTCTGGTTGGGCCCGAGGGTCCGCCCGGTCTCGGGATCCACCACGCGCATCCGGTTGCCGGGCAGCAGCCGGCCCATGCTGGTCTTGAGCAGGTCGCGCCGCGTGTCGGAGTAGTGGGTCGCGAAGCCCGAACAGGTTTCCGAGAGCCCGTAGGCGACCGGCATGTTCCAGTCCGTGTCACCGGTGACGGTCGGGTGGCGGGCGAAGGCGGACTTGCCGAAGACGCATCGCAGCGACGAGAGGTCCGTATGAGCCCAGTCGGGGTGCTCCTCGAGGGCGGCGGTCTGGTGGGGGAGGGTGTAGGGCTCGGTCACTCGCTCCCGGGCCATGAGCCGCAGCGCCTCGCCGGCTGCGAAGGACTCCTGCATCACCCAGCACCCGCCGGCGGCGAGGGTGGCACCCATGGCGGTGTTCAATCCCGCCGTCCAGAACATCGGCAACGATGTCCACATCCTGGTGGCCTGGTGCCGTCCGAACACGCCGGCCTGCAGCCAGAACTGGAGGGTGGGTGAACGGTGGGCGTGGAGCATGCCCTTGGGACGGTCCGTCGTTCCCGAGCTGTACGTGATGAGGCCGTCGTCTGAGGGCGACACCTGAGCGGCTCGGGCGTCGATCAGCTCGTCGGACACGGAGTCGCGCCTCGCCAGAAAGCCTTCCCACGTCTCCACTCGACCCCGCGGCAGGTCGAGCCCGATCGCCGCCACCCGGTCCAGGAACGGGAAGCCGAGCGACGTCATCCGGCCGCGGCCCGGCTCGCCCGGCTCCTGCCCGCCGGGCTCGTCCAGCTCGGCGCAGACGGACACGACGTCGTCGACGAAGCGGCGGTGGAGCATCTCTGTCTGGGTGAGCAGCACCTCGATGTCGGCGTGACGGAGCATGTAGGCCAACTCCGGCGCTGCGGAGAAGGTCGAAAGCGGGACGGCGACCGCACCCACCAGTGCAGCGCCGAACAAGGCCGCCACCGCCTCAGGGCGGTTGCCCATCAAAATGCCGACCCGGGTACCTTTGCCTGCTCCGCCTGCCACCAGGGCCGCGGCGACCTGATGCGCCTGCCGGCCGAGCTCGGCGTAGTTCCATCGCCGCGTGGCACCGCCCCGCAGGGGGTCGTCGAAGACCAGCGCCTCGTTGGCCGCGAAGCGGGCGCAAATCTCGGTGAGAAACCCGCCGATCGTCAGGGCGCCCACCCCTTGAGCCTCCGATAGCGGCGGCCCTTCGAGGGTGGTCATGGGTCCAGGCCGCCCTGGGGAAAGAGGCTGGCGAATCCCAGCCGGGACACGGCCTCGACGAGTTCGGCCGAGGTCCGTTCCGATCCGAAAGGCAAGCGGAGGTCAGGCTGAACGTGACGGGCGAGCACCGACACGTCGTACTCGTCGCACAGGCCGGCCGCGCCGTGCAGCTGCTGACTGGTTCGCAACACGGCCCGGGCGGTGTCCACGGCATGGAGCCGCAAGGCCAGGGCATCGGCTAGCCCGGCGTCGGGATCGGCAAAGAGTCGCCACAACGTGAAGTGGCACAACTCCCGCAGCCCGTCCGTGCCGACTGCGGCGTCGGCCAGTTGGAACTGGACCGCCTGGAACGCCGACAGCGGTTGGCCGAATTGCACCCGCTCGCCGACGTGATCGATGGCCAGCTCCAGGGATCGCTCGGTGGTGCCCAGTATCCGCCATGAGGTCAAGGTCAAGTGCAGCGCCACGTCACCAGGGGCGGTCCCTTGCCACTCGCCGGTAGGCGTCAAGTCCGTGACGAACGGACCGAGCTTGGAGCCGAAACGTGACCCGACCGGCATGGCAACGGCCTGCTGCCCGCCCGGTGCGGCGACCCGCCACTCCGAGAACAGATCGCCGTGGTCAGCTCGGCAACGGTCGTCCGGCACCAGCGCGAACGGCAACAGGTCCACGGGATCTCGGAGCAGGACCGCGACCACCGGGTAGGGGATGGCGAGCCGCCCCGCGACGCGGCAGAGCTCGCCGGCGGCGGCTGCCGTTTCGATGTCGACGCGGGGATCGAGCTGGTCGGCGCCCAGGCTGTCGATCGCATTGCCTACCTTTGCCAATCGGATATCCGGCTCCCGCTCCCTCTCTGCGTCTCGGGCCAGGTCGACCCCGCCGAGCGCAGTGAGGGCCTTCTCCGCCGTCGCCCCGAACTGCACGGCCTCGTCCGGCAGCTCCAGGTTCACGAGGACCGAGTCCCAAGGAGGGCGCGGGCCACGATCATGCGCTGGATCTCGATGGTGCCGGCGGCCACGGTGGCGGCCTGGGCGTAGCGCCAGTGGTCCTCGATGGCGCCGTCCAGAAAGGCGTGACTTCGTTGGCGGCCGCCCTTTACCGACAATGGCTTGTCGGTAAAAGGCGGCCGCTCGGGAATCGCAGCAGTACTGGACCCGGCCGGATTCGGTGCGGCTTTGCTTTCCACGCCGGTGTCGGAGCCTTCCAGGCTTCGGTCCTCGATGGCCTGGAACAGGAGCTCCGCCACCTGCTGGTCGCACTGGGTCACGGCCAGGCGGGCCACGCTAGCGGTGGCGTCGCGCGGCTGGCCGGCCTCCTGCTCGGCGACGGCGCGGTACGCGAGGAGCCGGGCGACCCGGATCTGCACCAGGGCGCGCACCCACTGCTGGCGTAGCCCGGCCGGCAGGGCGCGCCATCCGTCCGCCTTGCCGGTGTATTGCGACATGAGCCGGTCGCAACGGGCGTAGCGGGCGATGCCGACCCGCTCGTGGGCGAGCGCCCGGCGGATGACGTTCCATCCCTGCCCAACGCCGCCCAGCACTTCGTCGGCTTCAACCGGTACGGAGTCAAAGAAGCACTCGTTGAGGTGGTGGGGGCCGAGCATGCTGCGAATGGGCCGCACGGTGATCCCCTCTCGATTCATCGGGACGAGGAAGATGGTGATGCCCTCGTGCTTCTTGGCCCCGTTGGCCCCGGGAACACCGACCCGGGCCGCCAGCACACACCACTGGGCCATCTCCGCGTAGGAAGTCCAGATCTTCTGCCCGGTGATGCGGAGGCCTTCGCCGTCAGGTTCGGCACGGGTCGTGAGCGAGGCCAGATCGGATCCGGCGTCCGGTTCGCTGAACCCCTGGCACCAGATCACCTCACCGGCGGCGATCGGCGGAAGGAAGCGTTGTTTTTGGGCGTCGGTACCGAACGCCATGATGGCCGGGCCGACCCAGTTGAGCCCCATGTACTGGGCGCCGCGCGGTTCGTGATGGGACCACATCTCCTCCCGCACGACGGTCTGCTCCCACACCGATCCGCCGCCCCCTCCATATTCCTCTGGCCACGACACGGTGAGGAGGCCCTCCTCGGCCAAGCGGCGGCAGAAGTGCTGGGCGATGTGGAGGTCCGCCGGATCGTCGGTGAAGGCGCCAAGATAGCCGGCTGGGATCTCGGCCGCGATCATCTCGCGCAACCGGCTCCGCAGCTTTGAGGCCCGCTCGCCGAAGTCGTAGTCCAATGCCAGGTCCCTCGCGGTCGCTACGTCGGGGCGCTGTCCAACCACGACCTCTGTTCAGTTGGACAGCCCATACTATGACGCCGACGTCATAGGTTGGATGGGGGAGGTGGGATCGTTGATAGCCGGAGCGCCGATCCCTGCGGCTCCCGATCTCGTCCGGATGCGCAGGGATCGTGGCGAAAAGCTGCAGCACCAGCTGGGAGCGGCTGGCCTCGACGGCCTGGTGTTGATGGGCACCAGCGCGGTGGCGTACGCCACCGGCGCGGTAGCGCCCGCCGTCGACAGCAGCCACGCGGTCCTTGACCGGACGGTGGCGATCGTGGTCTCTGGCGCGCCGGCCGCCCACCTCTTTACCGCCCATCCAGAGGGGGCCCCCTCGGAGCTGCCGACCGAGTTCGTGCACGGCCCGTTGTACCCCGAGCTGGACGAAGGGGTGACGACGATCAAGAGGGCGCTCGACGAGCTGTTCGAGCCAGGGGCGCGGCTCGGGTGCGACGAGCTCACCCACGCCATGCTTCGGGGTCTCCCAGACCGCGAGTTCACCAGCGCAGCGGCGGTGCTCGGGGCGGCCAAGCTGTGCAAGACGCCGGACGAGTTGGCGTGCATCCGCGCCGCCCAACGCATCAACGAGCTGGCTATGTGGGATGTCCAGGCGATGCTCCGACCCGGGTTGCGCCAGACCGACCTCACCGCCCGGTTCCTGCGTCGGGTATTCGAGTTGGGCGCCACTACCAACGCCATCGACCCGATCTGGCAGGTCATGCCGACAATGCGCGCCGGCGGGCCGTGGACCACTCATGGTGACATCGCCTTCCCTCTCGCGACCGGCGACCGCCTCCTCCGAGAAGGAGACGTGATCTGGGTCGACTCAGGCATCACCTACCAGGGCTACGCCTCCGACTTCGGCCGAACCTGGATCGTGGGGGCCGACCCGGCGCCCAGCGCTCGCCAGCAAGCGCAGTTCGACCGGTGGGCGGCGGTGGTCGAGGCGGTGCTAGAACGCTGTCAGCCAGGCACCACCGCATTGGAGCTCGGCCAGACGGCGATCGCGGCCAACGAGGGCGTGAAGCCGTGGATCGAACACTTTTACCTGGCCCATGGGGTGGGGACAGACAGCGCCGAAATGCCGCTCATCGGCACCGACCTCGGCGCGTCCTTCGACGAGCGTCTGATTCTGCAGCCCGGGATGGTGTTCGTCTTGGAGCCAGTCATCTGGGATGACGGCGCGGCCGGGTATCGCGCCGAGGACATCGTCGCCATCACCGACGACGGATGGGTGCCGCTCAGCGCCCATCCCTACGACCCGTTTGTCGGGGCCTGGTGAGCGCGGCGGGCGGCCCGGGGGCCGGATCCATCGCCGGCGCCGGCGCCGGCGTGCTCGGCCTCACAGGCGCGTCCGACCAGATCGACTTCGCCCGGCTCCGAGCCGAGCGCCGGCGCCGGCTTTTCGACGCCATGGCCGCCGGCGGAGTCGATGTCCTGGTCCTGGGCCGCCCGGCCAATGTGGCTTACGCGTCCGGCGCCCAGCAGCTGTGGACAGCCGGAACGCGCCCGTTCGGACCGGCCTGCCTCGTCGTCCGCTCGACCGGACGGGTGCACCTACTGTCGACGTGGGACGCGGGCGTGCCGCCGGAGATCGGTCATGACGAGCTGTTCGGGCTGTCATGGAACCCCGCCATCCTGGCCTCGAACCTGGGCGCCATCGCCGGCCTTGGCGACGCCGCCCAGGTTGGGACAGACGGTTTCAGCCCGGGCGCCCGCCAGTTGCTGGCCGCCCTCTGCCCCCACGCGGCCGTGGTGGATGCGGCCCCGGTGCTATCTCGGGCCCGGACGCCGAAGACCCCCGACGAACTGGCATGCATCGTGTCGGCGGCCGGCATCGCCGAAGCGGCCCTCTCCGCGCTGGTCGCGGCGCTGGATCCTGGAGTGTCCGAACGCCAGCTGCTCGGAGTCTACGCAGAGGCGATTGCCGGGCTTGGTGCGCCCACCCCGCCGACCGAGGCGGTGGTCTGCGCCACCCCTCGCCAGGGCCCGGTGCGGCTGCGCCGGCTCGCCACCGACCGCTGCCTTGCCCCCGGTGAGCTCGTCGTCCTCAACCCGGGCGCGTTCTACGCCGGCTACGAGGGGACGCTGGCTCGCACCTGGGTGGTCGGGGCCATGGTGCCCAGCCCGGCCCAGCGGCGCCTGGCCCAGCGGAGCCGGGAGACGCTGCAGGCGGTCCTGGACGCCTGCCGAGCCGGCACCACTGGCGCGGAGTTGTGCCGGGTCTGGGATTCCACCGGCGAGGCCCCTCCGCCCGAACCCTTCGTTCGTGGGGTGGGGCTCGGGGCCGAGCTCCCCCTGATTGGGCACCGCGTCGGTCAGTCGGCTCAGCTGGCGGCCGGAACCGTCCTGGCCGTAACGGCGTGGGTGGCGGTCGACGGTGTCGGAGGTGTCCTCGAGCAGGACCTGGTGCTCGTGACCGACGGTGAGCCGGCGCGGCTCACTCGCTATGGGCGGGGGCCGCTGGCCTGAGAGGGGCGGCCAGGGCCCGGGGTAAGATGACTGACCGTCCGGTTCGGGTGACTTGCTGCCGCTGCCCCGATTCTTTGTTATTTTTTACACCCTATAGATGTATTAGATACCAAAAAACGGGGCGCCCGGCACCCGCACCCCAGCTAGCGGAACTGACCACCAATCGTCGAGCCGCCGGCGTCGCCGGCCCCGGTCCTGCGCCGGCGCCCACCGGGCCGGCCGCACGAGCCGGCTTAGGCGCCAGGCTCGACGTCCCGCGGTAGACCCAGCAGCCGTTCGGCGATCACGTTGCGCTGCACCTCGCTGGTCCCGCCGGCGATGGTCAGGCAACGGTTGGCCAGGAACCCGAAGCTCCACTGGCCGGCCGCCCCTTCCGTGGTGGCGCCTTCGCCGGCGAGAAGGGCCAGTCCATACTCCTGGGTGCGCTGGTCGTGCTCGGCGGCGAGCAGCTTGCGAACGCTGGCCTCCGGCCCGGGGCCGGCGCCGGCCACCGCCCGGTGAGTGGAGCGGAGACCGAGCAGGGTGACCGTCTGGGCCTCGGCGACCAGGGCGCCGAGGCCGTCGCGGGCGACCGGTCCCAGCCCGTCGGGGCCGAGCTCGCCGGGGCCGGGCACACCGCGGTCGAGCGCACCGCGCTCGAGCTCGCCGGCTAGGGCCAGCAGCGCCTCCAGCCCGCCACCGAACGAAGACCCGCTCCCCATGGCCACCCGTTCGTTGGCCAGCGTGGTGCGGGCCAGGGCCCAGCCTCCGTGAACGGGCCCGATTACGCAGTCGTCCGGGACGAACACGTCCGAAAGGTAGACCTCGTTGAACATCGTGTTACCTGTCATCTCCCGGAGCGGGCGGATCTCGATCCCGGCGCTACGCATGTCCACGACGAAGTAGGTGATCCCCTGGTGCTTGGCAACGGAGGAGTCGGTTCGGGCCAGGCAGATTCCCCAGTCTGCCTCTGCCGCCAGCGACGTCCACACCTTCTGTCCGCTCAGCAACCAGCCGCCGCTCGCGGCGACCGCCTTGGTGGCGAGCGCCGCCAGGTCCGACCCGGCCCCGGGCTCGCTGAAGAGCTGGCACCACTGGATCGTGCCCAACAGCGTTGGGCGTACCCATCGCTCCTGTTGGGCCGCCGTCCCGTGCGTCGCGATCGTCGGGGCGGCCCAGGCGCCCACGGCCAGGTGGGCCCGGCGGAGCTTGGCGCGGCGCAGTTCCTGGTCGATGATCAGCTGCTCAACCGCCCCTGCAGCCCGCCCCCACGGTCGGGGCCAGTGCGGCACGAACAAGCCCGCATCCACCAGGGCCGTGCGTCGCTGGGCGGCCGGGCACGCCGCGATGGCATCGGCCGTGGCGCCTACCTCGGACCGCAGCGCCTCCGTTTCGGCCGGCAGGTCCACGCCGAGCCGGCGGCGGACACCACTCAGGGCCAGCCCGGCCACCCGCTCCCGCCAAGGCGCCGGACCTCCGAGCAGCTGGCGGACGGTGGTAGCGCGCCGCAGATACCGGTGCGCGTCGTGCTCCCAGGTGAAGCCGATCCCGCCCAGCACCTGGATGCAGTCCTTGGCCACCTGGAAGAAGGCGTCGGGGGCCACGGCGCCGGCCACTGCAGCGGCGAGGGCGGCTTCGTCATAGCGCCCGGTGTCCCTGCTCTGGTCCACGGCACTGGCCGCGTCCCAGGCGACGGCCCGGGCCTCTTCCACCGCCACGAGCATGTCGGCGCAGCGGTGCTTCACGGCCTGGAACTGGCCGATGGGCCGGCCAAACTGCTCGCGCACTGTGGCGTAGGCGGCGGCCGTCTCCAGGCACCACCCGGCGCCGCCGGCACACTCCGCCGCCAACAGCGCGGCCCCCAGGTCCTCCACTGCCCGTGGCGGCAGCGCCAGCTGGTGGCTGGCCGGCACCCGGGCCCCGCTTGCGGTGACGGTTCCGCACGGGCGGGTCGGGTCGAGGCTGGGGACCGGGGCGACCGTGAGATCCCCAGCTGGTACCACGCACCACCGTTCGTCGCCAGGGCCTCCTGCCGCGACGATCACCCAGTCGGCCATCGCCGCTCCCAGGATGGGCCTGGCCGTGCCGGACAGGGTGATCGTGCCGCCGTCGTCAGGAGCGGTGGCATCCAGCGGCCTGGACGTGGCCAACGCCACGGCCCCGACTGTCGTGCCCGCGATAAGGCCCGGCAGCGCACTCTGGCGCAGGACCGTCGTGCCGCCGCGGGCTATGGCGGCGATGGCGAGCGCCGTGGGTACGAAGGGCCCTGGCGCGCCGACGCGCCCTAGCTCTTCGACCACCACGGCCAACTCGGCCAGACCGAAGCCCTGCCCGCCGTCGGCCTCGTCGATGTGGAGCCCCAGCCAACCGAGCTTGGCCATCTCGTCCCAGAACGGCGGCAACGATCCGACCTCCGCCTCGAGGGCTGCCCGGGCAACGGCCGGCGGGCAGTGGTTGTCGAGGAAACGTCGGGCCGCGGCGGCGAGGGCGGCGTGCTCTTCGGTGATGGCGATGCTCACGATTCGGCTGCTTCCGGCGTGCCCGACACCTCCATGAACTGGGCGTAGCGGTCGCTGACGGCCGGCACCCAGCTGGGGTCTGGCTCGACCACCCGGCCGGTGCATGCCCATCTGTCGGCTTCGTTGATGTCGGTCTCGAGGCCGGCTGCGATGCGAGCTAGGAATGCCGCGCCGCGGGCGGCACCCTCCGGCGCGGCGGCGACATGGACCGGGATCCCGGTGACGTCCGCGAGCGCCTGCATCCATCCGTCGGAGCGGGTGCCTCCTCCGGTGGCGACAACCCGTCGTGGTCGGACTCCGGCCAGGTCGAGGTGGTGCCGGACCACGAATCCGGACGCCTCCCAGGCGGCCCGCTGCCCCGCCGCGGCTCCATGGGTGAGGTCCAACCCGTGCAGCGCGGCCCGCCGGGCCGGGTCGTGGTAAGGGGTCCGTTCCCCACGCGGGTAGGGGGCCCACACCGGGATGTTGGCGGGATCGAGCTGGTCCCCGGCGCGGGGTCGGCCTAGGAGCCGGCTGGCCCAGTCGATGAAAAGGCCGCCGGCGTTGCTGGCGCCCCCGACTAGATGACGGCCCGGTATGCGGTGCCCCACGGTCCAGAGCCCGGGGGCGTCAGACGGCTCATCGACCACCGCCCACACCAGCAGGGTGGTCCCGCAGATGACGTGGACGTCGCCGTCCTCGCCGGCGCCGGCCACCAACTGTTCACACCAGACGTCCACGGTGCCGGCGCAGAGCGTTGGCCCGGTGCCGTCGAGGCGGCCGACCGCGGTACCGAACATCTCGACGGCGGGGAGCTGCTCGGAGCGTACGCCGCACTCGGCACAGACCTCAGAGTCCCATCCGTTTTCGCCGTAAAGCGGCATGGACGTGAACGCCACCGCCAGGTCGATGGCGGCTGTCCCGCCCAGCGCCCGGTTGGCTACTGCTGGCGCGGGCCAAAATCCGCGCGCCTGTGGGGCGATCTGAGCAGTCCAACCCAAGAACCCGACGACCTCCCCATCACCGGTCGGGCCTGAAGTCGAACGGCCGGATGGCCGGCCCCGGGCGTCCCCGTACAACAGGCCCGGGGTGAGGGGCCGGCCCCTGGCGTCGACCGCCGTCAGGGACGGCACCATCGCCGCCACCGCCACCGCCACCGCGTCGACGTCGCCGAGGGCGGCCAGAGCTCGCCGCGGGCCGAGCCGCCAGGCCAGGTTGGCGTCGTGCTCCATCTGGTCGGGCGCCGGCACCAACAGACGGTGGGGTATGCGGGAGCGGGCCACGATCGTGCCCGCGCCGTCGACGGCCACCGCCTTGACGGAGGTGGTACCGATATCGAGTCCGATGGTCACCGAGCCCATGGCACGACCGAGCATGAGCATGACATGAGGGTCAGAGTAGGCCATGATGTCCGGCGTGACCGATGCGAGAGCTCACCCCCGTGCCCTGGTGACGGCGCCCCTGCGCGGGGAGGGTTTCGACCGCCTGTGCGAGCTGACCGATGTCACCTATGACCCATGGATCGATCAGCATCCGCTGCGGATGTACTCGGCTGCGCAGCTGTGCGAGCGGATCGACGCGGAGGGTGCCGAGGTGCTGATCGTCGAAGCCGACACCGTGGGCCGAGAGGTCTTCGAGCGACCGTTGCGGGTCGTCGCCGCCACGCGAGCCGACCCGAACAACGTTGACGTGGCGGCAGCCACGGCGGCGGGGATTCCGGTGCTGCGCTGTCCCGGCCGCAACGCCGACGCCGTCGCGGAGCTCGCCGTGGCTCTCCTGTTCGCACTGACCAGGCAGGTGCTGCAAGCCGACGCCGACGTGCGTTCCGGCCAGGTCTACCGCGATGGCAGCATCCCCTACCAGCGGTTCCGAGCCTGGGAGCTGGCCGGCCGCACGGCCGGGCTTATCGGGTTGGGGTCGGTGGGACAGGCGCTGCGGTGGCGCCTCGAGGGCCTGGGGATGACGGTCATCGCCCACGATCCCTACAACGACGAAGCCAAAGTGTCCCTGCCCGAGCTGCTCGAACGTTCGGATGTGGTGTCCATGCACGCTGCCGTTTCCGAGGCCACCGCCGGAATGATCGGTCCTGACCAGTTCGCGGCCATGCGTGCCGACGCGGTGTATATCAACACCGCCCGAGCCCAGCTCCACGACACCGACGCTCTGGTAGCCGCCCTGCAAACCGGCCAGCTGGCCGGCGCCGCCCTCGATCACTTTGCAGGCGAGAACCTGCCCGTCGACCACCCACTGGTAGCCATGCCGAACGTGGTGCTGACCCCGCACATCGGGGGCGCCACTTGGGACACCGAGTGCCGTCAGGCCACCATGGTCGCCGACGACGTGGCCCGGTTGCTGGCGGGCGAGGCGCCGGTCCACGTCGTCAACCCGGAGGTGCTCACGTGAAATATGTCGAGGATGCGCCGGAGGCGGTGCTGGCAGCCGCCAAAGACATGCTCCGCAAGGGCTTGGTCGAGGGCACAGCAGGCAACATCTCAGCCCGCCAGCAAGATGGCACCATCGTGATCACCCCGTCGTCGGTGGATTACGCCGACATGCAGCTTGACGATCTGGTGGTAATCGACATCGAGGGCGAGACCCTGTCTAGCAAGGACGGCCGATCGCCCTCCTCGGAGAAACTGCTCCATCTCGCCAGCTACAAAGCGTTCGACGACATCGGTTCGGTGATCCACTCCCACCCGGTGCACGCGACCATGTTCGCGGTCACTCACCAGGACATCCCCGCCTGTATCGACGAGTTCTCGATCTTCGTCGGTGGCGAGGTGCGCTGCACCGAGTACGCCGCGAGCGGCACCACCGATGTGGGCGAGCAGGCGGTCAAAGCCCTGGAAGGCCGCGGCGCCGCGCTCATCGCCAACCACGGGATGGTGGCGGTCGGGCCGCACCCGGCGGCGGCGTTGCACATCACCGCGCTAGTCGAACGCAGCGCCCACATCGTGTGGGGGGCGCGGGCGTTGGGATCGCCACTTCCGTTGCCGGACAAGGTCAACGAGGGGTTCGCCGCCATCTACGGCTACCTCCGCCAGAACCCGCTGTAGCGGTCGCCATGCCGATCCACTACGAGCTCGGTGAGGATCACGTCGCGCTCATCACGATCGACCGGCCCGAGGTCCGTAACGCTCTTGACCTATACCACTTTCGGGACATGGCCAACGCCTGGCGCCGCTTCCGCGACGACGACAGTGCCTGGGTGGCGATCGTCACCGGCGTCGAGCGCAACTTCATGTCCGGTGCCGACCTCAAGACCTACATCCCACAGATCACGGCCCTGCAGAAGGAGATCGCCCGCGGCGAGGTAACCGAAGTCGACGGTTGCCAACTGCGCGATGGAACCGACGCCGTGCTGCGCAGTCTGAAGATCTACAAGCCGATCGTCGCCGCCATAAACGGCCCCTGTGTAGCGGGAGGGATGGAGATGCTCGGCGGCGTCGACATCCGGATAGCCACTCCCAACGCCCGATTCGGCGTGATGGAGCCGAAGCGAGGCTTGTTCGCGGGCGGGGGCACCACGGCCCGCCTGCCTCGCCAGCTCCCCTTCCCGGCGGCGATGGAATTTCTCTTGACCGCGGAGGCTTTTCCTGCCGAGCGGGCGCTCGAGCTCGGGCTGCTCAACGAGATCGTGCCGGAAGCCGACCTGTCCGAGCGGGCCCGGGCCTGGGCGGCCCGCATCACCGCGAACGCGCCGATGGCCGTGCAGGCCACCAAGGAGAGCGTGCTGCGGGGGATGGCGGTCGACCTCAAGGAGGCCTACCGCATCGAGAACGAACTGGCGGCCAAGGTGTTCTCCAGCGAAGACGCCAAGGAGGGACCGGCCGCCTTCGCCGCCAAACGCCCACCGGTGTGGCAAGGGCGTTGAGCGTCGGGCCGTTGCGTTCGGTTGACAGCCGGGCTCCCTGCATCATCGGAGTAGCCCAGCGGACCGTCCATCCGGGTAGTGGCCCGGCGCCCGAACCGGTCGTGTTGTGGGAGGCGGTGAGTCGCGGTGCGGCCGCCGACACCGGTGCTCCCGGCGACCGGGTGCTCTCGGCCGTGCAGAGCCTGGCCGTGTTGTACTGCCAGAGCTGGCCCTACGACGACCCGGCCGGTCGGCTGGCGGCCCGGCTCGGGATCGCACCCCCAGATGCGACCTACTCGGGTATCGGCGGTACCACGCCCCACGTGCTGGTCCAGAGGGCCGCCACCGCGATCGCCGCCGGCGAGCTCGACGTGTCCCTGGTCGTCGGCGGCGAGGCCTTGGCGACGGTGCGCCAGGCCAAGCAGGCCGGCGAGCGCCTGCCTTGGTCCCACCGCGACCCGGAGAAGAAGCCGTTCCCCTTCGAGGCGCCCTTCCACCCGGCCGAGGTGGCCCACGGGGTCTTCCAGGCCTGGTTGACGTTTGCGGTGTTCGACATCGCCCGCCGAGCCCACGAGGGCGCCGATGCCGCGTCGTACCGCCGATCGATGGGCGAGATGCTGGCGAGTATGAGCGCGGTTGCCGAGGTCAACCCGTATGCCTGGTTTCCGACCCGGCGCACCGCCGCCGAGCTGATCGACCCCACCCCTTCCAATCGCATGGTCGGCTACCCCTACACCAAGACGATGGTGGCGATCATGGACGTCGACATGGCCGCAGCCTTGGTGGTGGCCAGCCACGAAGCCGCCGAATCGCTCGGCGTCCCGGTCGAGCGTCGCGTCTATCTGCGGGGTTGGGGCGAGGACAAAGATCCGGTCTACGTCGCAGAGCACGATCCTCTTTGGGCTTCGCCCGCCATGCGAAGAGCGTCTTCGGCGGCGCTGGCTATGGCCGGCAGCGACATCGACGACATCGGCCACCTGGACCTCTACAGCTGCTTCACCAGCGCGCTCAATCTGGCCTGCGACGCCCTGGGCCTTCGCGGCGACGACGCCAGAGGCCTGACGGTGACCGGCGGCCTCCCTTTCGCCGGCGGTCCGGGGAGCGGCTACCTGTTGCACAGCACGGCCACCATGGTCGACTGTCTGCGCCAGGACCCAGGGAGTCTGGGGCTGGTGAGTGGGGTTGGCATGCACATGACCAAGCACGCCTTCGACATCTATTCCACCGACCCTCCGTCGGCCGGCGTCCTGACCGACCCCACCCGATCCGGCGCGGACGCAGCCAATCTGCCCCACCGATCGATCTGCGACAGCTACACCGGGCTGGCAACCGTCGCCACCTACACGGTGGTGCACGATCGCGCCGGTGAGCCCGAGTGGGGCCTGGCCATCTGCGACCTGCCGAGCGGCGAGCGCAGTTACGCCCGGGTCGAGGACCCCGAACTCCTGCGGGCTGCGGAGGAATCCGAATGGGTGGGGGCCCAAGTGCAGCTGAAGGCCTCACCGGACGGTGTCAACCGCATCGCCTAGACGAGCACCGCCTCTAAGGTGACGCTCATGTCATCGAGGCGGAGCGCCAATGCCCGTACGTGAAGCGGTGATCGTGGACGTCGTCCGCACCGCGCTGGGGAAACGCAAGGGGGCGCTGAGCGGGTGGCACCCGACGGACTTGCTGGGCTTCACCCTTGGTCACCTCGTCGATCGGGTCGGGGTCGACCCAGAGCTGCTCGACGATGTGGTGTGTGGTTGCGTCACCCAGTCCGGCGAGCAGGGGTGCAACGTGGCTCGCAACGCCGTGGTGGCGGGCGGGCTGCCGTGGACGCTGCCGGCGACGACCGTCGACCGGCAGTGCGGATCGTCGCAGCAGGCGATGCACTTCGTGGCGGCCAGTGTCATCAGCGGCATGTACGACATCGCCATTGCCTGTGGGGTGGAGTCGATGAGCCGAGCCCCGATGGCGTCCAACGCGCGCGGGGGTACCGGCCCCTTTTCTCCGACCTTCATGGGCAACATCGACGACCGGCTGTGGGCGCAGTTCCGGGTGGCGCAGGTGCTGGCGGATGAGGCCGGCGTAGGCCGGGACGAGATGGACGCCTACGCCCTCGAGAGCCACCGCCGGGCGGCCGAGGCGACCCGCAGCGGTCACTTCGCCGCGGAGATCGTCCCGGTCCAGGTCAAAAGCCCCGAGGGCGAGCCGACCGATCAGGTGCTGTCGACGGACGAAGGCATCCGCTACGACGCCAGCGCGGCCGCGCTCGCCGCGCTCGCCCCGGCCCAGTCGTGGGAGCCGGACACGGCCAGGGACATCACCGCCGGGAACTCGTCACAGATGACTGACGGCGCGGCCGCGATGATCATCGCAGACCGGTCAACAGCCGAGCGGTTGGGCCTTCCAATCCGGGCTCGCCTGGTCCACTTTGCGGTTGGTGCCGAGGACCCCGTGCTGGTGCTGTCGGCCCCCAACCGGGTCACTCGCAAGTTGCTCGAACGGACCGGGATGAAGATCCAAGACTTCGACGCCATCGAGTGCAACGAGGCGTTCGCTGCCATCGTCCTGCGCTGGGCGCGGGAATTCGAACCCGACCCGGCGGTGTTGAACCCCCGCGGTGGCGCCATCGCCATTGGCCACCCGCTCGGGGCGTCCGGGGTCCGATTGGCGGCGACGCTGCTCAATCATCTGGAGTCGACCGGTGGCCGTTACGGATTGCAGACCATGTGTGAGGGTGGGGGGCAGGCCAACTGCACGGTCATCGAGCGATTGGCGTAAAGGCTGGCGTTGCGTCGTTCTGGCGTCGTGACCGGCACTGGCGAGTTCCTGCTCCGACTAACGGGCGACCCGTCCGATCTGAAAGCACTGACCACTGACATGGCGAACGTGACGGTCGTTGCAATCTGACGACAAGCCTCGAATACCGGGCGCGGGAGTTCGAACCCGACCCGGCTGTGTTGAAACCCGCGCGGTGGCGCCATCGCCATTGGCGACCCGCTCGGGGCTCAGAACGGCCACTTGGCGATGAGATGCTCGAACGAAGTCGACTCGTCCTCGTAGCGTCCTCCTAGCCGTGTCACCGCGTCGACGAACTGCTGGCGATAGCGGATCCCCGCCTCGATGCTGTCTACCGAGAGCAGGACCTGGTACTCCACCAGCTTCTCGTGGTTGACGGTGCCGTCAGGGTGCAGAAGGCGCTGAACATCGTTGGCCAGGCCGAAATCGATAGCCCACTGAGTTTCGTGACGGGGGACAGACTCGTCGCCGAAGTCCACGAACAGGATGGAGCCGAACTCCTTCAGGGTGCTCGAAGTTCCGAGCGTCACCCGTTCTGCGGGGGACTCCGCCAACGCCTCGTCGCTGTGATAACTGAGCAGCTTTACCCGCTCTGAGGAAACCGACAGATCGCCGAGCCCGTGATGGTGCAACGCCGGGTGATGGGGATGGCCTTTCATCAGGACCACACCCGAGACAGAGAAGTCTTGTCCGCCGCCGGAGTCCGTAGTGGGCGCTTCCATGCCACCATCGTCGCACACCCTTACCGGTGTGCGAGAGCCGGTTGTGGGTTCGACCGTTTCGGGAGCCAGAAACCGTGATGCGACTGACCAGAACCCGCCATTTGTTAATGGAACCAGCGCCAAGCGGATGTGGAGAAGCAGGGGCCGGTGCAGCGAGGTCCGGTCCTCGTTCATTCGGGACCGGACCTCGCTGGTACCGGTCACTGTGCCCGGACCAGAGGAAGTTCAGCGGTGGTCGATAGCGACTTTTACTGCCCCCGTATCACCTTGCGTGGCGATGGTGACGAAGGCCTCGCGCCACTCGGCGAGCCGGAAGATGTGGGTCAGCATCGGTCGTAGGTTGACCCGGCCGGCGGCGACCAAATCCAGGTAATGCTCGATGCCGTGGCGGCGTTGCCCCTCGACTTCCTCGATGCCGAAGGCGTTGGAGCCGACCCAGGAGATCTCCTTGAAATACAACGGACTCCATTCCCAGCGGCCCGGGGCGTGGAAGCCGGTTTTGACCAGCGTGCCCCGGGCCCGCAGCAGGCGGACCCCGACCTCGAGCGTCTCGGGCTTGCCGATGGTGTCGTAGACGACGTCGACTCCCGCGGGGTGGCACATCGGCAGGCCAGTCGTCCCGAGCACCAGGCGCCCGCCCGACCACCGGGCCAGCTCTTCGATGATGCCGAGGCGGTCGTCGGGGGGCAGCACGATGGTTGCCCCAAAAGACTTGGCCAGCGC
The DNA here is from genome assembly GCA_003156595.1 of Acidimicrobiaceae bacterium. Classification (GTDB taxonomy): domain Bacteria; phylum Actinomycetota; class Acidimicrobiia; order Acidimicrobiales; family Palsa-688; genus PALSA-693. The sequence continues at coordinate 5,843 of PMHH01000155.1, read as the reverse complement.
GGCTTGGGCATCGAAGCGGGCGATCACCCCCACCTCGACGTCGGGGTAGAGCGCCTGGAGGATGGTCAGGGTGGTCGTGCCGAGGGCCCCGGCGCCGTACACCAGCGCCTTTCCTCCGGCCGGTGGTGGGTGCCGGGTGACGGCGTGCAACGACACCGCGAACGGATCCGCCAGCACGGCATCCTCGTCGGCGACGCCGCCGGGTACGGGGAAGAGCATGGCCGGGTGGGCGGGCATCAGTTCGGCATAGCCCCCCGTGGCGTCGCTCGACACTCCAGTGTGGATGCCGGCGCTGATCGGGCCGGCGGTGAAGTTGTGGCACAGGCTGTAGTCACCGGCGGCGCACGACGGGCACACAGGTGAGACGCCGCGAGGCGCGCAGGACAGCCATGGGTTGAGCACCATGCGCTGCCCGATCTCGACTCCCTCTGCGTCGGGGCCCAGGGCGACGACCTCCGTCACCACCTCGTGGCCCATCACTTGCGGGAAGGAGCACAGCCCGGCCATGGCATTGTCAGTGTCCTCCTCGCCGAAGTCGAGCAGCGCCATCTTGGAATCCGATCCACAGATCCCGGCTAGGAGGGGCCGGGTGACGACCCAATCGGGGCGGAGAGGGCGGGCGTCCTCCACGTCCATGAGGCGCATGGGGGTGATGGCCAGATTCCCCAGCAGTCGATTGGACGCCGCGCCCGGGGGCGCGGTCCACGGCTCCGGATCCACCCCGAACACCAGTGCCTTCACGGTCGTCCCTCCTTGGCTCGGATCATCGCCGCGGCGCCGGCGATGTAACCGTCGATGTCGGCGTCTTTGCTGGTGATCACGGCCTTGAGGTCCGGCAGGTAGTGCTCGAACCGGCCGTCGTCGAGCGCGGCCACGATGCCAGCTGCGACCTCGTCCGCGGGTACCTTCGGGCCGTCGTAGAGGGTCCGTTCCTCGCCGGGTCGGTCCCAGATGTCGGTGTCCACCGGCCCGGGCTGGATCAGCCGCACCGCCACGGACGTGCCGTACAGGTCCACGGCCATGGCCTCAGTCCAGCCGCACAAGGCGAACTTGCTGGCGCTGTAGGCCGCCTCGTGGGCGACGCCCAGCCGCCCTCCCACGCTGGCCACGTTGACGATGACTCCGCGGCCTCGGGCCAACATGCGGGGCAGGATCTTGAGGGTTATCCGTACTGGTGAGAAAAAGTTGACCCGCATGGTCTGCTCGACAACATCCGGTGTCAGGGCCGTCACGGCCCGGACCTTCGGGATGGCCGCGTTGTTGATCAGGACGTCAATCCCACCCAAGGTCTCCCACGCTTCCTCGGCCAGACGCTCGGCCCCCTCGAGGTCACCGAGGTCGGCCACCCACATGCGGCTGGCCGGCGTGTGCGCCTGGCACTCGTCGAGCACCGACGCCAGCCGGTCGCCCCGCCGGCCCACCAACCCGACGGTCGCGCCCAAACCGGCGAGACGCCGGGCGGTGGCGGCTCCGATTCCCGACGATGCGCCGGTCACGAGGACGTGGGCGCCGGACGGGTTCATGTGGTGGACGTCGCCCGCGCCTAGCGCCGGGGCAGCTGGATGGCCCGGTCGGCGATGATGTTCTTCTGGACCTCGGTGGCACCGGCGCCGATGGAGGTGTAGCGCTGCCACGGATAGTTGTACACCGCGTGACCGCCATCGACGGCGTCCGGTCCGCCCATGCCCAGCACGCCGAGCGGCCCCAGCATGTCGACGTTGAGCTCGGCCAGCGTCTGGGAGAGGAAGCTCCACTGCAGCTTGGCGAGCGGCACCTCGGGCCAGGTCTTCTCGCCCTTGAGCACCTTGGACAAGGCCCGCACGTTGAGCAGCCGCGTCAACTCGATTTGGGTCCAGGCCCGGGCCACTCGATCGCGGATGTCAGGGTCGCAAAGGGCGCCCGGGTTGTGGTCGCGAGTTGACGCGATCATGGTGTCCAGTTCGGCTTTGAGCCCGATGGCCAGCCCGGCGGTACCAACCCGCTCGTGGCCGAGGGTGCCCATCGCCACCTCCCACCCTCTTCCCTCGTCCCCGAGACGATAGGCGACCGAAACCGGAGCATCCGTGAAGAACACCTCGTTGAAAAGGCTCTCACCAGTGACGTCGCGGATCGGCCGGCACTCGATGCCCGGTGCTTCCATGTCCACGATCAGCGCGGTGATGCCCTCATGCTTGGTCCCGCGGCTGATGGCGTCGGGATCGGTTCGCACCAGAAACAGTCCCCACTTGGCGAGGTGGGCGGTCGAGATCCAGATCTTCTGACCGTTGAGGACGTAGACCTCACCGTCGCGCACCGCCGCGGTGCGCAGGTTGGCCAAGTCGCTACCGGCTTGCGGTTCGCTAAAACCCTGACACCAGTGGCAGTCGGCATTGATGATGCCCGGCAACCACTGGTGCTTCTGCTCGTCGGTGCCCCAGCGCAGGATCATGGGGCCGATCTGCCAGATGCCGTTGGCGTTGTAGATGCCAGGCGTTTTCGCCTGCGCCATCTCCTGCGAGTAGATGACGTTCTGCATGATGGTGGCTTCCCGGCCGCCCCACTCGCGGGGCCAGTTGATCGCCGCCCAGCCGCCCTCGTTGAGACGGCGCTGCCACGCTTGCCGCCGCTGCATGGTGCGCCGGGTGGAATCCCATTGCGGCGGCCCGATCTCGCCCTGGTCGAGGAAGTCCGGCAGGTTGGCGTTCAGCCAGGAGAGCAGCTCCGACCTGAACTCCTCGTCCTCGGGCGCATAGGAGAAGTCCACGATGCCAAGGTAACGCGCCAACTCCTCACGGTTACCATACCGTCGTGGACTTCACCTTCAGCCCGGAGCAGGACGCTCTGCGCGACACCGTCCGTTCCTTCCTGGCGAAGCAGAGTCCGGCCTCCTACGTCCGCGGGATGATCGATGACGAACGGGGCTTCACCGAGGAGTGGTGGTCGGCGATCACCGACCTGGGCTGGCCTGGCGTTCTGGTACCCGAGGAGCGCGGCGGGATCGGTCTGGGCCTGGTTGACGTTGTCGTGCTGCAGGAGGAGATGGGCAAGCTGCCGCTACCGGGCCCCTTTTTTTCCTCGGCAGTGGCGGCAACCCTGGCTGCGGTCCACCTCGGCGCGATGGAGCTGCAGCAGGACCTGGCGTCTGGTCGCCGGCGCGGCACCGTGGCGCTAGAGGAGAGCGGGAACGGCGACCCGCTCGCCTCGGTGACCGCGACCGCTACTGCGTCGGGAGCGGAGTGGGAGTTGCATGGCACCAAGCCCGTCGTGCTCGACGGTCACACCGCGGATTTTGCCATCGTGGCGGCCCGGACCCCTGACGGGCTGGCGGCGTTCGCGCTCGACGAGCCGCGCGCTCAGCCGGTCCCGGCTCTCGACGTGACCCGCAAGGTGAGCCGGCTGGATCTCGATGGTCGTCGGGCTCGGCGCATCGGACCCCCGGGGGATCAGACCGCGGTGTGGGCCCGGATCGGCGACGACATCGCCGTGGCCGTCTGCGCCGAAACGGTGGGCGCCGCGGACCGGGCGCTCCAGATGGCCATCGAGTATTCGAAGCAGCGGGTCCAGTTCGACCGGCCGATCGCCACGTTTCAGGTCATCAAGCACAAGATCGTCGACATGCTGCACCAGCTGGAGCTGGCCCGGGTTGGCACGCACTGGGCGGCGTGGGCCAGTCAGGTGGACGACCCGCTGCGCGAGCCGGCGGCCGCCGCCTGCAAGGCTTTCGTGGCCGAAGCGGCCACCATGGTGACGGCGGAGAACATCCAGGTTCACGGCGGCGTGGGTTTTACCTGGGACGTCGACTGCCACCTTCTCTTCCGTCGGGTCAAGCAGAACGACGTGCTGTTCGGTTCGCAGGCGTGGAATCGCCGGCGGCTGGCCGACCTCATTCTCGGACCCGTCTGAGCCGGCCTGGGCGCTATCGGAAGTGGAGGTCGAGCTCGTTGGCGTACCGGGTGCCAAGGGTATCGCCGTGGTCGGCTATCCACTGCGACAGGCGGATGGCGCCGGTGGCGGGGGCGTCGGAGTCGGCCAGGCCCTCAGCCATGGACCGGTACTCGTCGGCGGTGAGCAGCACGTCGTGCAGCACGGCGCCCATGGCCTTGGACAATCCGAGCAGCGCCGGCGCCGGCACCCTGACGATCCGAGCCCGGCTGCCTACAGCCGCCCGGATCTCGTCAACCAGCTCGACGAACGTCGGCCGTTCGGGGCCCACCGCGTCGACGATGCGGTCATCTGGCCAGCCGGCTGCCTCCAACGCCAGGGTGGCCAGGTCATCGAGATGGATTGGTCGGACCCGGTACGTGCCATGGCCGCCTACTCCGAAGGCGGGCAGTCGACGAAGCAGCCAGGCGATGTTGTTGAGCAGCACGCCGCGTTCGTCGAATAGCACCGATGGGCGCAGGGCCGCGTAGGGGAGGCCGGTCTCAGCCAGAACCCGCTCGACCAACGCCTTGCCCCGAAAGTAGGGATAGGGCGAAGCGGCCGACGGGTGGAGTATCGACAGATGGACGATCTTGCTCACGCCGGCCCGGCGGGCCGCGGCGAAGAGGGTGCGAGAGTTCTCGACGGCCAGAGCGTGGTCCACTGGGCCGTGGGCGAAGCGGACCCAGTAGGTGTTGTAGAGCGTGGTGGCGCCGGCGAGCGACGCGGCCAAGGCCGGCGGATCGTCGAAGTCGAGTGGTCGCACGTCGACATCGTCCAATTGGTTTGGGCGGCGGTCAGGATGGCCGGTGAGGGTACGGACCCGGCGCCCGGCGCGGAGCAACTCCCGGGCAATGGCGCCTCCCGAGTAACTGAAAGCGCCGGTCACCACGTCGAGGCCGGTGTCGTTGGCGTCCCGATTAGCCAGCAGCTCGGTGGTCGGTGCGGCGGGCGGGGCTGTCATGCCGGTTCGGCTCATGGGTCCTCCTTGTTTGGTGGGTTCGATGTGCCGGCTGATGCTGGCGATCCGCCGAGGATCAGGCCGGCGAGCGGGGCGAGCTGGCGACCCCGCTCGAACAGAGCCAGGGCCGGGCCCCGATCCCCATCGAGGTGCGACAGCAGTTCGAGGCCCAGGTACAACGCCACGACCGCGTGCGCAATCTCGTCCGGGTCGACTACCCCGGCGAGCGGCGAGGTCCCGAGCGCCGACTTCAGGGCGGCGGCCGCGAACTGCGTCCACGGCACGACCCGAGCTTTGACCTCGGCGCCCAGCCCCGGCGTCGATGTGGCGCCGGCGATCATCTCCACCAGCAGGGCCGCGTCGCCGGTGTCCAGGTCCTCGCGGAAAACCCGGGCGGCCAGGTCGACCAATTCTGCGGGCGCGTGCACGCCGGCCAGGGCTTCCTCGTAGCGCTGCCGGCGTTGGGCGCTCACTTCGTCGAGGGCGGCCAGCAACAGGTCCACGACCGAGCCGAAGTGGTAGAAGACCAGGCCCTGGTTGGAGTCGGCGTGAGCCGCGATGTTCCGCGCCGTGGCGGCGGCGAAGCCTTCGTGGCGCAGCACGTCGACGGCGGCGTCCACCAGGCGCTGGCGGGTATCGCTCGATCGGGCCATCGGCCGGCTCGCGCTTCCTGATCTCACCGCCCGGCCTGCTCGCCGCCGGTCGAGTGCGCTCGATGTTGATCGAGTGGTTTGAGCATATGATTAAGAACGTACCACGTTTGGCACCGACTCCCGCCGACTCGGGGCTTCGTGGAGAGCGCGGCGTTCTTCTTCAGCTATTTCCAGCCTTTTGATGATTTTTTAGACAGCCTTCTTGGTACTATCCGCCGACTTTGGTAGCGGAGACGACCAGATCAGGTCGTGTGAGCTACAAAGATCGTCAAACGCGACCAAAAAGCGGCGCCGGACCCCGGGGGTGCGCTCCTCCCGCCGGCATCCGC
>PMHH01000112.1 GCA_003156595.1 Acidimicrobiaceae bacterium | reverse complement strand
ATTCGCGTGGTGGCGGCGAGCGCGTTTAGGGCGCGTACAGCCAGATGAGCCTGATGTGGTCCACCTCGCCCGATTTCAGGGTAATGGTCTTGGGTTTGCTGCACTGCGCGTTAGGCGGGGTGACCGACGCAGACGGGCCGCAGCCGATCACCGTGTACTCGCCCGGAGCGAGGGGTATTTGGAAGTGGCCGGACGCGCCGACGGGCTGGTCGAGCACTAAAGGCTGGTCGGAAAACTCCACCTCGACCGATCCCGCGGTCGGGTGAAACTTGCCCGGGTAAGCCCCGCCCTCGATGCCCAGCTTGCCGACGAGCACGGCTGGGGCGGTGATGGAGGCTGCGTGGGCTGGGGCGGCCTGCAGGCTTATAATGGGGACGCCGCTGGCGGATACGGCCAGAGCGGCTTTGAGAATGCGGGACATCGGTTCTCCATTCAATCTAGGTGTGAAGACGCCCCCGGGCGCCGGGTCTGGTCATGACGGGGGGCAGCGTTGGGCTGTCGGTATCTATGACGCCTCAGGGGTTGGGCCGGTTGCCTTGCCCATACAGAAGTACGACGACGGCCTCTGCAGCTTCGTCCACGTCGACCGGATTGGGATTACTCGCTGCCAAACCTTCGAGCGGCTACCGGCCAGCAGCTAAGCTACGTAAGTAGGTCGGATTTCTAGGCTTTAGGTAGAGGGCCGGTTGGATCGCCGCCCCCGTTCGCCAGTCCCGAAGGAGGGTCCGTGAAGATGCCCGAGGAGATCGCTGCAGTAGGGCAGGCGTCGACCGCGGCTCCGTCGCGGAGCGCTCCATCCGAACAGGAAAACCTGTCGGGCGCGGCCTTGGTCTCTGCGCCCGACTTCTTCATAATCGGGGCCCCCCGGGCCGGCTCCACAGCCCTTCATGAGGCTCTCGCCGCGCATCCGGAGGTCCACATGAGCCGGATCATGGAGCCGAAGTTCTTCCTCTCTGACGGCCGGCCCGCTGGACTGAAGGGCCCCGGAGACTCTCAGGACGCCGGAGAGTGGATATGGAGGCCGCAGGACTACGAGAAGCTCTTCAGAGCGGCGGGAGAGTTCGTGCTGACCGGCGAGAGCACGCCGTTGTATCTGTGGAGCCGTGACGCCCAACGGCGCATTGCCGCTGCCAACCCCTCCGCCAAGCTCGTCGCTGTCATCCGCGACCCGGTCGAGCGTGCTTACTCCAACTGGACATACCTATGGTGCGACGGGCTCGAGCCCGAGGCGAACTTCCTGGCGGCTTGCGAGGCCGAGGAGCGTAGGATCGCGGCCGGATGGGCTCCCTTCTGGCGGTACGTGCAACTCGGCCTCTACGGCGAACAACTGCAGCATCTCCTCGGCCTCTTCGCCAAAGATCAGGTGCTCGTACTTCGCTACCGTGATCTCGTCGATCAGCCAGCTCTGACCCTTGACCGGATTTGCAAATTCCTGGGCATCGCCGAGGGCGTGCTATCGAAAATAGAACCGTCGAAGGTCTCTCACTGGGTCGAGCCCACGGTTCTCAACCGCGCCTTGCAGCGAACCATCCGGGCCGGGATCTCCGTCGGGGCCCACCTGCCGCCGAGAGTGTGGCGGACGGCGAGCCAGCCACTGCTGTCCGTCCTTCAGCGCGGGAACAACCCGAGACCACCGCTTGACCCCGAACACCGACTGGTCCTCGTCGAACGGTTCCGCGATGATCTCGGACTGCTCAGCGAGATCACGGGTGAGTCGTACGATGACTGGCTGGGCCCGGTTGGTCGCGGCGCGTACTCCACTCGAAAATTGTGAGCACCGCTCTGCCGGGGTCGTGACGAGCGGCCGCCTGATGCCGGTCTGGTTCCGGCCGGGATTATTATTATGCGGTGATCCGCTCAGGCCTCTTGCGGCTGACGGTCGTCGCTTCGATGCTCGGATTGGTAATGCTGGCGGGTTGCAACTCCACCAAATCGACGAGCACGACGAGTGTCGCCAGCAGCACCGCGATCCCCACCGCCGTGCCCGGTGACCTTCGACTGATTGTTTTCGACCGCCTGCCCGCCAACTACCTCGAGGCGCCGGCCGGGTCCGACCTCGACGGGCCCCTCGGCCTGCCCGCGACGGCGAAAGCCGTGGACGATCAGGAAACTGCGCAACAAGAAGCGATCTTGCGGCAGTACGGCTTTAGGAGTGCTTACCAACGGACGTGGGTCGTCAAAGACACCGGCGAGACGCTGATCATCAGGGTCCAGGTCATGGGGTCGCCCCTGCAAGCTCTGGGGTACTTCGACTTGTTGACCTTCGCCGGCCAATCATCCCATCAACAGACCACCTTCCCGACGCCCCAGCTGGCCGACGCCTCCGGGTTCACACGATTTTTCACGGCATCGACGGGAAGTCAGGTTGCGCAGGACATCAACCTGGCGAGAGGGCCGCTCTTCTACCACCTCATTTTCACCGGGCCGAAGGGCTCGATCTCACCCAGCGACATTCTGAGCATTGCCGGGTCCCAGAGCACCGAGGCCGCGTCCCTGGGGTACCGGTAGCCGCGAGTCGATCCAGGTTGCGTGTGCTCGTCGCTTGCTCGCTCGGGGGGTCTGGTCATCTCGGTCCGCTACTGCCTTTCATGGATGCGGTCCGCGAGGGGAGCGACGACGTCGTGGTCATCGCCCCGCCGTCCATGGCTGACCAGGTGACCGAGGCGGGGCACGAATTCTTGGCGGGAGGTGAGCCCCCCGAAACGCGGATCGCACCGATCCGGGAGCGCCTTCCGGTCGCCTCTCCGGCCGAGGCGGCTGTGCTCGGCAACCGGGAACTCTTCGCCCACCTGGCTGCGGACGCCATGCTGCCCGCCATGACCGACGCTGTCGACCGATTCAGGCCCGATCTGGTGCTTCGTGACCCGTGCGAGTACGCCTCGGCAGTCGTCGCCTACCGCGACCGAACTCGGACCGCCACCATCGCGATCTCGTTGGCGGACGTGGAGTGGGGATCGATGCTCGCGGCGTCGCCCGTGCTAGAGGACTATGCACCCGGGCTGACCAGATGGCTGCGAACCCTCCCGTACCTGACCCGCTTCCCCGCCTCCCTGGACCCTTCCCCGTTCGCTGCAACAGTTCGGTACCACAGCCTGGCGTCGGCCAACTCAGGCCGTCCAATAGTCCGGTGGCCGGCTGGATCGGGCCCGCTGGTCTACGTGAGCTTCGGGACGGTGCTCGGCTACATGTCCCATGCCACGGGAGTCTTTCGCGCCGCACTCGATGCCCTCGACGAACTGCCGGTGCGGGCGCTTCTTACCGTTGGCCGCCGGTTCGACCCGGCCCTGCTCGGCCTCGTACCACCCAACGTGCGAATCGAGCCCTGGGTCGATCAGGCCGACGTGCTCGGCCAGGTGGACCTCGTGGTCTGCCACGGGGGTTCGGGCACCGTCCTGGGTGCGCTCGCAGCCGGGGTGCCCCTCGTGGTGGTTCCCCTGTTCGCAGATCAGTTCGCCAACGCCCGTCGGGTCGCGGACTGCGGGGCCGGCATTGTCGTCGTTGGAACCGGGACCAAGGAGGAGAACCAGAATCCGATCGGCTTCGACATGGCCCCTCGCCTCGCCAACGCCATCTCCATCGTTCTCGCCGACCGCGCCAGCTACCGTTCCGCGGCGGTGCAAGTCGCCGAGGAGATCTCTTCCAGTCCGCTCCCCGCCGACCTGCTGAACCGATTCCTGCGGTAGGCCGGGATCCCACCTCGGCCTTGATTGTCTTCCAAGTAGCCGTCGAGAGAGACGATCGCCGAGTTGATCAGTTTGGTCACCGGCGCTTCACTTCTTCACGGCATAGTCGACGAAGGTGGCGAACGGCGACTGGCGCACCCCGAGATGTTCCAGTTCGACCGACATGGAGAACCCGTCGAAGAGGCGCTTTCCTGCCCCGAGCAGGACCGGGGCCGTGATGATCGTGAGTTCGTCGACCAGCCCGGCGGCGAGGGCCTGGCAGATGATTTGGGCGCCCCCCATCAGATGGACCTGTTTGTCCCCGGCCGCTGCTCCGGCCTGCTCGATAGCCTCGCCGAGGCTGCCGACGAAGACGAAGTCGTCGCCCGGGGTTTGCTCCTGGGTACGGTGGGTGACCACGAAGACGGGGATGCCCCACGGGTTCTTGTCCCCCCAATGTCCAGCCGCCTCGTAGGTGCCACGCCCGGTAATGACCGCCCCGTTGGCGCCGAGAACCTCCTCCAGCCATGCCTTGTCGGCGCCGGTGGGCAGTCCCCGGTCAGGGGAGTCATAGCTCCACGGCCCGCCGAACACCCAGTAGTGCAGACGTTCGCCCCCGACTCCCAGGCCGCAGCCCGGACCGTCATTCGGTCCCGTGATGTAGCCGTCGACTGACATGGTGATCCCGGCGACCACCTTGCTCATCTGGTCTCCCTCCGCTATTTGCTCGGACTTCTCGGATAGTCATCGTGACATGCGTGTCGGGGGCTCGGCACCTAGGCTCGGCCGCTGATGCAGGTCGTGGTCACCGGATCCAGCGGGCTGATCGGCCGCGCCCTGTGCAGCCAGCTCGCTGGTCACGGGCACCAGGTCGTCAGGGTTGTGCGCCGCCCAGTACAGCCCGGAGAGGCCGCCCTGCGCTGGGATCCTGAGGCGGGCACGATCGATGCCGATGGCCTTGACGGTGTGGACGCCGTGGTCCATCTGGCCGGCGCCGGTATCGGAGACCGCCGCTGGAGTGACGGCCGCAAGCAGGTCGTCCTGGAGAGCCGCACCCGCTCCACGGCGCTGCTCGCCAGCACGTTGGCTGGTCTCGATCGCCCGCCCCGGGTGCTCATAAACGCATCGGCCATCGGGTTCTATGGCGATGGAGGCGACCAGATCCTGACCGAGCAGAGTCCACCAGGTGACGACTTCCTCGCGTCAGTATGCGTGCGCTGGGAGGCCGAGGTGGCCCCCGCCGCTGATGCCGGCATCCGGGTAGTCTTCGCCCGCACCGGCCTTACGCTCGCCCCGCAAGGAGGTGCGCTTTCCAAGCTGCTGCCGCTCTTCAGGGTCGGCCTGGGTGGCAGATTCGGGTCTGGCGCCCAGTGGTGGAGCTGGATCACTCTCGACGACGAGATCGGGGCGCTCATGTGGCTGCTCGATCACGACGTGGACGGACCGGTCAACTTGACTGCACCGAACCCGGTCACCAACCGGGAGTTCACCCGGATCCTGGGCGAAGTGCTATCACGACCGGCCGTGCTGCCGGTGCCCAAGTTTGGCCTCAGGCTGGTGATGGGACCCGAGCTCGCCGACGCTCTGCTCTTCACCAGTGCCCGAGTCCGGCCCGCCGTCTTGGAAGCTGGCGGATTCGCCTTCTCTCACGCCGAACTGGATTCAGGTCTGCGAAGCGTGCTCGCAGGATAGGGGGCCCTGGTGATATGGACCCGGCTCTGCCGTTGCCAACCAACGCCGTGTCTCTTTCCACCGCGGTCGCCCATTGGCTGCTTGCCGTGACAGCAGGATTCCTTGCACGGCCCCCAGGTCCCTGATACCACTTACGGCCGCTTGATGATCTGTGCTCTGAGCAAACGCAAGGAGGCTGGCCTCGTCGTTCCACATCGAAAGCGTGTCGTAACGGCCCTTGACGGGATGGGCGCGCAAACTCACGCCGAGCGCCCCTGGGCTGAGTAGCACCGCACGCCGGAGTCGGATCCCACCAACGAACAGCCGCCAACCGGTCCGAAGGCCTGCGCCGTCGAACCTACTGGCGAAAACCACGGTTACGTCCGGGCGCGGCTGCCCGGTCCAGCGCCAGGGCAGAATAAACATCGTCGGCATGTGGGCCTCCCAACATCGTCTACCGTCCACAATGGACCTTCCAAAGTGGTCTGTCAAGTGAGGAGTGTATGGAAGAACGTCTCAACGCCACCGCCGGCGCGCTGCTGGGGCTTCTTCGCAGCGGCGCGCGCTCGGGCTATGACCTCGTGGCTGAGGCCCAGCTAGTGATCGGTGGGTTCTGGACGATCACTCGGAGCCAGGTCTACCGGGAACTCGCCGACCTGGCCGACCGAGGGCTTGTCGAGCGCGGGCAGGTCGGGGCGCGCGATCGGCAACCCTTCGACCTCACTGCCAAAGGCAGGGCGGCATTCCGGTCTTGGGTGAACACGTCTCCTGAACCGGAGAACCTGCGCATTCCGCTGCTGCTCAGACTCACCTTCGCTGATGAAATCGATTCAGATCAGCTGCGGGACACCATATCCGAGCACCGCGCCGTTCATGCCCAGCGACTACAGACCTATCGGTCCTTGGATCGCGAACTGGCCTCCGCCGGGGTGATCGATGATCAACGAGTAACTCTGGCATTTGGCATCTCATATGAAACTGCCGTGCTCCGTTGGTTCGACCAGTTGCCCGACAGCATGAAGCCGCCCGAGGGGAGGCCCGGTTGGCCGAAACCATGACGTCACGTTGGGTGCCTATCCTCGACCAGTTCTTCGCCGATGGGTGCACTAGGTTGCCGCGGCGCCCAGTTCGTTCCACGAATCGGGTGGCCCGCTGGTGGCGACGAGTACGGAGGAGGAAAATCATGGTCGGTGACAAGGTGGAGCGCTTCCAGGGGAAGGACAGGGACCCTGGCTACGTGCAGGGCCACATCGAGGAGTACCTCAAGAATGACGGCTTCACCGTCCAGACCTCCAAGCCGAGCGCGCAGGGTGCGGTGATCCAGGCCAAGAAGGGTGGCTTCCTCCGGGGGGTGGTCGACGCAGACCGGGCCATGACCATCACTATCACGGGGACTCCTAACGACTTCACGGTCCGCATTGGTATCGGTAAGTGGCTCGAGCACCTTGGGGTCGCAGTGATCGAGACGCTGCTGATCTCCGACCTGTTTCTGGTCGTGGACGTCGCCGAGAGCGCCTGGAACCTCGAGATCGAGGACAAGCTCGTCAAGGACATCAAGGCGTTCGTCGGCTAACGGCAGGTTCCTGTTACTCTCCGTCCTCGGGCAGGTGCCAGCGGTAGGGGGCGGTGATCTTGTGGATCGAGTCGGGTCCCCAGGATCCGGGCGCATAGACCTCGACGGGCGGCGGGTGCTCCAAAAGGGGAGCGGAGATCTCCCACAGCCGTTCCACGCCGGCGGAGGTGGTGAAGAGCGATTGGTCGCCCAGCATGGCGTCAAGGAGGAGGCGCTCGTATCCTTCCAGGTCGTTGGCGGTAGCGAAGGAGTCTTCGTAGCGGAAGATCATCTTGGCCTCGCCCAGGCGCATCTGGGGGCCCGGCTCTTTGGCCAGGAAACGGGCCGAGATCGAGCCCGGATCGGCGAAGTCGATGACGATCTCGTTGAGCCGGGCCGAGGGGAGGTAGCGAGCGTCCAGCGGAAACATACGCAGGGTCGGCTCCCGGAAGCCGATGGTCACCACTTGGCGGCTGGCCGCGAGGGACTTGCCGGTGCGCAGGTAGAACGGCACGCCAGCCCACCGCCAGTTGTCGACCTGGGCCCGGAGGGCCACGAACGTCTCGGTCTGGGAGTCAGAGGCCACTCCGGGCTCGGCCCGGTATCCCTCGTACTGGCCCCGGACCAGGTGCTTGACGTCGAGGGGCAGCAAGGAATCGAATACCTTCTGCGTTTCGTCTCGCAGCGATTTGGCCGACAGACTGGTCGGAGGTTCCATGGCCACGAAGCCGAGGACCTGAAAGAGATGGGTGACAACCATGTCGCGGAATGTCCCGGTGCCCTCGTAGAAGGCGGCTCGCCCTTCGATGGACAGTGTCTCGGGCACGTCGATCTGCACGTATTGGATCTGCTGCCGGTTCCAGATCGGCTCGAAGAGACCGTTGGCGAAGCGGAAGGCCAGGATGTTCTCGACCGACTCCTTCCCGAGGAAATGGTCGATGCGGAAAATCTGGGACTCGTCGAACACGGTATGGATCAAGTCGTTAAGGGCTTGGGCTGACGCCAGGTCGGTACCGAACGGTTTCTCGATGATCACCCGCGCCCCCTTCGCCAGTCCGCAAGCACCGAGCATGTCGACGACCGACCCGAACGCCACCGGAGGGACAGCCAAGTGGAAGAGTCGCTGCGGCTCGCCGCCGATCTCTTGCTCGGCCGCTTGCACCGCCGACACCAGGGGGGTCGGGTCGTCCGGGTCGGCGGCGGCGAAGTAGAGGGCGTCCTCGAACGCGGGCCAGGTCTCGGCGGTGGGTTTGATGGAGGCGAACTCGGTCACAGCATCGTGAGCGTGCTGCTTGAACCCGGCCTCAGAGGGGGCGCCCTTGGAAGGAGCCGAGCCCACGATGCGATAGTGCTTTGGCAACAGGCCGGCGGCGGCCAGATGGAACAGCCCCGGGAGGAGTTTGCGTTTGGCCAGATCACCGGTGGCGCCGAAGAGCACGATAACGTGATCGGCTGGGCGGCTTGGCGGTCGAGCGGTGGCTGGCGACATCGTCTACGTGGTCTAGCCGCTCCCCGAACGCCCGTCTAGTCACTGTGTGCAAACGTCCGAGGCGGACGCGATTCGGCCTTCGGCGGCGACCTGAAGACAGCGTCGTGCCGATCCCGGTGACCGAGACCGGTAGCATCGACGCGGACCCGGTCCGTCGCCAGATGAGGGAGGAGGCGCGGTGGAGCATGAGTTGATAGTGCTGCCGGACCAGTCATCACTGGCCGCTCGGTCGGCGGAGTTGGTGGCGGCTCGAGCGCGGACTGCTGTGGCCGAACGCGGGCGTTTCACCTTCGCGGTGAGCGGCGGCAAGACCCCGTGGGCCATGTTCGCCAAACTGACTCTCGACGACGTCCCCTGGAGTTCGGTGGAGATCTTCCAGGTCGATGAGCGGGTCGCCCCTGACGAGGATCCCGACCGTAACCTGATCCATCTCCAACAAAGCCTGGCCACGGCGCCAGCCCGGGTCTGGGCGATGCCGGTCACCGACCCGGACCTCGACGCGGCGTCGGAGGCGTACGCCGTCATGCTCCCCGACCGCTTCGACCTCGTGCATCTCGGCTTGGGCCCAGATGGGCACACCGCCTCGCTCGTACCCGGCGACCCGGTCCTGGAGGTCGCCGACCGGCTGGTCGCCGTGACCCAGCCCTACCAGGGGCACCGGCGGATGACGCTCACCTATCCGGCTCTGGCCCGGGCGGACGAGATCCTGTGGCTCATCAGCGGCGCGGACAAGCGGGAGCCGTTGGCGAAGCTGCTGGCCGGAGACCAGTCGATACCCGCCGGGCGAGTGCAGGCCAAGCACTCGACGATCCTTGCCGACGCGACGGCGGGCGGTTTGGAGCCGTGACCCGATGACCTCCTCCCGTATTCGCCTGATGCTGGCCGACGTGGACGGCACCCTGGTCACCCCCGACAAGGTCCTCACCGACGCCGCCATTGATGCGGTGCACCGCCTGGCTAAAGACGGCATCCTGTTCGCAGTCACGAGCGGACGGCCTCCCCGAGGTATGGCCATGCTCGTCGATCCGCTCGATATCCAAACTCCCATCGCGGCTTTCAACGGAGGGCTGCTGGTGGATCGCAACATGACCGTCATCGAGCAGCGCGTCGTTCCCGAGCATCTGGTCGTGCCCATCGCCGACCTGATGACCTCGTTCCATCTGAGCGTATGGATCTACCGGGGTGCCGACTGGTACGTCCCTGACCCGAACGGCCCCCACGTGGAGCGCGAGGCCTGGACGGTCAAGTTCGATCCCAAGGTCATGGCCAGCCTCTCCGGCCTCACTGACGCCGTCGCCAAGATCGTGGGCGTGAGCGACGACCACGACGCCGTCGCCAAGGCCTCTGCCGCCGCGCACGAAACCTTCGGGGATCACGTGGCCGCCGCGGCCTCCCAGCCCTACTACCTGGATGTCACCCATCCCGAAGCCAACAAGGGCTCGGTGGCCAGGTACCTCGCCCACCAGTACCACCTCTCGACCGAAGAGATCGCCACCATCGGCGACATGCCCAACGACGTCTTGATGTTCGCCCACTCCGGTCTCAGCATCGCCATGGGCAACGCCGACGTCCAGGTGCGGCGGGCCGCCCGCCGGGTGACCGATACCAACCAGAACGAGGGCTTCGCCAAGGCCGTCCAGCGTTTCGTTCTCAGCTCGTAGCTCTGGCCATCTAGGTGTCGAGATAGTTGGGCGGCCGGCGTTCGAGAAACGCGTGCATCGCTTCGAGATGATCGGCTGTCTGCGACACCATGATCTGAGTCCGGTTCTCCAAGTCCATGGCGGCCTGTTGGCCCGGTATCTCGAGCGCTGACCACATGACCTCCTTGGTCATGTGGACGCCCATCGGACTGTTGCGCATCACTAGCGCAGCTTCGTCCAAGGCCCGCTCGAGGAGAACGTCGTCAGGTACGGCGTCCAGGACGAGCCCTATCCGGGCGGCCTCCTCGGATCCGAAGATTCGTCCGGTGAGCATCAGCTCGTGAGCGCGTCCGGCGCCCACCAGTCGCGGTAGCAGCCAGGAGGTCCCGATGTCGCACGCCGATAATCCGATCCGAACGAAGGCGGCATTGAATGTGGCGGACGTCGCGGCCAGACGGATGTCGGATCCGAGCACGAGCGCGAAACCGCCCCCAGCGGCGGGGCCGTTGACGGCGGCGATGACAGGCTGGGGGAGCCCGCGCAGCCGGGGAATGAGCGCGGCGATGTGCTGTTGGGTCGCGAACCCTTGTTGGATCGGACCTCGTTCCTCGTGGCCCGCCACTGTCCCGTAGCCAGTCAGATCGAGCCCCGCGCAAAAGCCTCGGCCCGCTCCCGTCAGGATCACGACCCGACAGAGGTGGTCTTCGGCGATGGCCGCCAGAACTGTGTGCAGCTGCTGGACCAACGTCACGTTCATGGCATTGAGCTTTGATGGCCGGTTGAGAGTGATCTGGCGGACTCCCGGGGCTGGAGTCGACATCATGACCTCGGTAGTGTCGTTGGCGACGCCCGCCTCGGCGGGTCCGGCATCTGTCATCTGACCTCCACGGTCTGGGCGTTCAGCGGGTTCCTTGGCCATCATCGACCTTGACGATTGTCCCGGTGACGAACTCCGAGGACGGGGCCACCAGATAGAGGAGGGTACTGTCGAGTTGGGCGGGATCACCGAGTCGCTTGCGAGGCAGGTGTTCGGTGAAATCGCCGATCCGCTCGATCATCCCGTCCATCATTTCGGAACTGAAGGCGCCCGGAGCGATGCCGTTGACGTTGATCCCGTACCGCACCCATTCGACGGCGAGGGCTTCGGTCATTCTGTTGACAGCCGCCTTCGTGATGGAATACAGCGCCGCACCGTCGCCGGCGTAGTGGAAGGCGCCCATGGATGAGATGTTGACGATGCGACCGGGGGTGCCGGCGGCGATGAGCCGGCGGGCTACCTCGCAGGCCAAGATGTATGGGCCGCGTAGGTTGGTGTCGATGACTGAGTCGATGAGCTCCAAAGACATCTTGTGTGCCCGCTGCGCGTCTGGGATGCCGGCATTGTTGACCAGAATCGTGACGGTCCCGAACGCCGCTTCGGCCCGATCCACCGCGGTGACGATCTGATCCGCATCGACGAGGTCGAGCAATACGGGGACACAGGATCCGCCGGCATCGCTGATCTCGGCCGCGACTGCATCCAAACGCTCTGCCCGCCGACCAGCGACCACGACATTGGCACCCGACGCGGCAAGCGTGCGGGCGAAACGCCGGCCGAGCCCGGCGGACCCTCCCGTGACCAACGCGACCTGACCGTCCAACCTGGTGGCGGCAAAGGGGAGAGGGAAGGATGGTGTCGTCATGGCAGCAATTGTGGAGGCTGGACCACAGTGGCGTCGAGGAGGCTTCGCAGGGCGGGATGGTCGACTGCCATGGCACTTACGAGCGTGGCGTCCCCGCCGGCCAGCGACAGCGCGGCCGCCTGCCCATCGGGGCGGCGTACGGTTCGACCGCCCGGAGCGTTACCCACTACCAGCAAGGATGCCACGGCCCGCCAGTCACCGACTAGGGCCGGCCCCGAGGTGGCGGGTGTTGGCCCGAGCGAGAGATGGTGGCGCAGCAACGGTCGTCCGCCCCGATCGACATGCAGGTACGAGGACCATCTCCCTGACGGCTCGCCGCATCGGCCGAGCATGAGCTCGTCGCGCCACCACAGGCGGGCGTCTGCTGCCATATCGACATAGACCTCACTCACCATCGCGGATCGGGCGGCGGCGACTCCAGGTTCCAGCTCCCATCGCAACGTGGCTCGTGGACCGAGCCTGGCGTGGACGGTAAACCTGCTCTCAGGCGTGTCGGGGCCCGGACGTGCCACGGCGGCCGCGACCGAACGGATCTGCACGGTGGCATCGTGGTCTACGTCCAGAAGTAGAGCTGCATTGTCACCGCCCAGTGGGGTAGCCGTACCACCGACCAGGTACACGGCCCCGGCGGCAGCCCGCAAGGTGAGCAGTGGCGTGGAGCGGATCTCGTCGAGGCGGAGCGATCCGAGATGGCCACGACTGGCACGCAGCGTGGCCTGACCCTCCATCAGCGCAGGGGCCGTCCGGCCCGGTGGTCTTCGATGCTGGCGGACATCCACGCCACCACTGGGTGGGCACCAACCGGTTCGCGGAGGGTAGTGAACACGACCGGCTTCGACCCCCGCTTGGCTCTGGCATCGTCGGCCATCACTTCCAGATCGGCCCCGACGAACGGCGCCAGATCCGTCTTGTTGACCACGAGTAGATCCGCTTGGGTGATACCGGGACCACCCTTGCGGGGGACCTTGTCGCCGCCGGACACATCGATCACGAAGATCTGCAGATCCACCAATCCGTAACTGAAAGTGGCGGTGAGATTGTCACCACCGCTCTCTACCAGCAGCAGGTCCAAGCCATCGAAGTGCGACTCGAGTTCCAGCACGGCGTCGAGGTTGGCGGCAATGTCGTCGCGAATGGCCGTGTGTGGGCAGCACCCGGTCTGAACCGCAGTGATCCGGGTTTCGTCGAGCACGCCGGCCCGCCGGAGAAAGTCGGCGTCCTCGGTGGTGTAGATGTCGTTGGTCACGACGGCGATGTCAATCTGCCCTGCCAACTGCCGGCACAGGGCGGCGACCAGAGCGGTTTTGCCGCTGCCGACCGGTCCGCCGATGCCGACCCGCAGTGGACGCGGTGCCGCGACGTCAGGATGCAAAGAGGGTCGCCTCCCGGGTGATGTGGAACTCGGCGTACTGGTCGACCATCGGGGCCGACCGGGCCGGCAGCCCTGCTGGAGGGCCGGCGGCCGCCCGGGCGGCTTGGTCTGCCACCTGCTCCATGGCCGTGCCCAGCCTGGCAAGCACGCCGGCGCCGGACACGGGGTCGAGGCCGAGAAGCCGAACGGCGGCTCCGACCGGAACCGCCACGGAGCTATATGCCTCACCGACCGCCGCATCAGGGGGGTTACCCCCAGCCGCGGCGACGGCTGCGCCGAAGGCAACGGGGCGGTGCAAACCTGCCGGCCACTGGACGGCCAGCATCTCGAGTAGCTCTGAAGCCCACACCCTCCGGGCGGTTCGCAGCAACTGTCGGCCGAGTCGTCTGGCTGTGGCGCGCTGCGCCGGCGAAGGGGTGCGGGCGTCGGCCTCCGCGTCGAGATCCTCCCAATCGCGGCGCGACGGCTCGGGTTCGGGCAGACGGGCCAAGCGGCATCCGCTTGCGGCCAAGCCGGCGGCCGTCAGGCCCGATGTCCACAGCACCCCATGGGCCCAGGCCTCAATCCCGCCGATATCCCGAACGGTACCCGCTGCGACCGCTTCCTCCATCCCAGCCGAGTGGGCATGCCCTCCAGCCGGGAAGCGGCTGTCGATTAGAAGCAACAATCCGATCCGCTCGGCGTGGATAGCAGCCATCAGAACATGAAGTAACGTTGTGCCATCGGCAGCTCCCGCGCCGCGGGCAGGTCGACCCGCTGGCCGTCGATGTGGACCGCAAACGAGTCCGGGTCGACGGCGATCTCGGGCAGGGCGTCGTTGCGTGGCATGTCGGCCTTCGTCCTGCGACGGACGTTGGCGACGGGCAGTACGGGCCGGCGTAGCCCGAGGCGATCCGCCAGCCCGTCGTCCAGGGCGACTTGCGAGACGAAGGCCAGGCTGCACGCGGAAGCCACTGACGGCGACGCACCCCACATGGGACGGGGAAGTACGGGCTGCGGGGTGGGAATCGAAGCGTTGGCGTCGCCCATGGCCGCCCACGCGATCATGCCTCCCTTGAGCACGACGTGCGGGCGTACGCCGAAGAAGGCAGGTTCCCAGAGGACCAGGTCGGCGAGCTTGCCGGGCTCAACTGACCCCACGTACTCCTCGATGCCGTGGGCGACCGCCGGGCATATGGTGTACTTGGCCACGTAGCGGCAGGCTCGCTGGTTGTCGGCTTCGCCATCGCCGGCCAGGGCGCCCAGATGACCCTTCATGACGTGGGCCGTTTGCCAGGTTCGGAGTACCACTTCGCCGATCCTCCCCATCGCCTGCGAATCGGACCCGATCATCGAGATGGCGCCCATATCGTGGAGCACGTCCTCGGCCGCGATCGTGCTCGGCCGGATTCGGCTCTCGGCAAAGGCCAGGTCCTCGGGTACCGCCGGGTTGAGGTGGTGGCAGACCATCAGCATGTCGAGGTGCTCGTCGATGGTGTTGACCGTAAACGGGCGCGTCGGGTCCGTCGATGACGGCAGGACGTTGGCCTGCCCGGCGACCACGATGATGTCGGGAGCGTGTCCACCCCCGGCACCCTCTGTGTGGTAGGCGTGGATCGTCCGCCCGGCGATCGCCGTCAGGGTGTCCTGGACGAACCCAGCCTCGTTCAACGTGTCGGAGTGCAACGCCACCTGGACGCCGGAGCGTTCAGCCACATCGAGGCAGGTATCGATGACCGCGGGGGTGGAGCCCCAGTCCTCGTGGAGCTTGAATCCCGACACACCACCGCGGAGCTGCTCCCACAGCGCTTCCGCCGAGGCGGTATTGCCCTTGCCGAGCAGGAGTACGTTGACCGGCAGGTCGTCAAGGGCGCGCAGCATGTGCGCGGTATGCCACGACCCCGGTGTAACAGTCGTCGCCTTCGTGCCCTCGGACGGACCGGTTCCGCCCCCTATCAGAGTGGTGATCCCGGCCCCGAGCGCTTCGTCGACGAGCTGGGGGCAGATGAGATGAACGTGGCAATCGACCGCCCCGGCGGTGAGGATACGGCCGTTGCCGACCAATACCTCGGTGGAAGGCCCGATCACCAGGTCAGGGTGGACCCCGTCCATCGTGTCCGGGTTGCCCGCCTTGCCCAGCGCTACTACACGACCGTCACGAATCCCCACATCAGCCTTCAACACCCCCCAATGATCGAGGATCACAGCCCCGGTGATCACTAGGTCGCAGGCGCCCTCGGCTCGGGTGACGACGGATTGGCCCATCGATTCGCGCACCACTTTGCCCCCACCGAACACCACCTCATCGCCTCCGGCACACAGATCGTCCGTCACTTCGATCAGGATGTCGGTGTCGGCTAGCCGGATACGGTCGCCCCGGGTAGGACCGTACAGGCGCAGGTAGTGCTGGCGGCTCAACTCAGCCAAGACGTTGCCTCGCGGGCGGAGGGTCGAGCGGCCCACCTGCGGCCCGCCGGAGTCCCGGTACGATGCGACGCCCGCCGATAGCGACCAGCCCGACGTCGCGCTCGACTCCCGGCTCGAAGCGCAAGGAGGTGCCCGAGGCGATGTCGAGCCGGTACCCCCAAGCTGCGGCGCGGTCGAAGGCCAGAGCCGGATTGACCTCGGCAAAGTGGTAATGCGAGCCGATCTGCACGGGGCGGTCGCCGGCATTGACGACGCGCACCGTCCGCCGGGACCGGCCAGGCGCCAGGGTGACTGGCTCGTCGCCGCAGATCACCTCTCCGGGGATCACGGGATCGGGTTGTGGACGGTGACCAGCTTGGTCCCATCTGGGAACGTGGCTTCGATCTGCACTTCCTTGACCATCTCCGGTACACCCTCCATCACCTCGTCCCGGTGCACGACGTGGCGTCCGTCCGCAGCCAGATCAGCCACCCCTCGACCGTCACGCGCCCCTTCGAGAACGAAAGAAGAGATGAGCGCCACCACTTCCGGGTGGTTGAGTCTGACCCCTCGGGCTCGGCGATCACGCGCAACCATGGCGGCCAGACTGACCATGAGTCGTTCCTGCTCGTGCGGCGTGAGGCGCATCACGAGACTTTACGACACCAACGCACCTACTTCAGCCGCGTCCTCAGGATGGTTCGGTGCGGCCTTGGCGCTTCAATGCGTACATGGCGGTGTCGGCCCGGTGGAGCACGGCCTCCGGATCGAACTCGTCCAGCGTGGACACCGTGGCGCCGACACTGGCACGCAGAGGTAGCCGTTGCCTGGCGAACACCACCTCGCCATTGATCGCCTTGGTCAATCGATCGGCGAGTTTGGCTGGGTCGAAAGGTTCTTCATCCTGAAGACATATCACTACGAACTCGTCGCCACCGACGCGTCCGAGGTGATCCTCGATACGGATCGCTCGGCGCAACCGAGCCGCCGCCACTTTGAGCAGTTTGTCACCGGCCGAGTGACCGAGCTCGTCGTTGATGGCCTTGAGATTGTCGAGATCGATATAGGCCACGGCCACGGGTTGAGCTGAACGCAGGGCCCGCTCGAGCGCGCCGAGGGTAGCGGTCCGGTTGAGGCATCCCGAGAGCGCGTCGTAGGTGGCGCGACGTTCCAGTTCCACCCGGAGTCGGCTCCGGTCGGTCACATCGGAAGCACACACGATGACCCCATCGATGCCGCCCCCGCCACTCGGCATGGTCCGGATCGTGACCTCGCATCTCCGTTCCTTGAGGCCGTGTATGACACAGACCTCGAGGCTGGCCGGATGTCCGAGGAGGGCATTCTCGATGGCGATGTCGAGGGGCCGTCGATCCGCGCCGGCGACGCTGTCAATCAGTTCGTCGATGCTGTCGACCGGGCCGAGTAGCGCGACCAGTTGCGTGTTCGAGTAGACCACCTCACCGTCGGCGCGCAGGTGGCAGATACCGATCGGCAACGCTTCGACGATACGGCCCAGCAGACCCTCCCGCTCGCGTGGCGCGTCGAGCGGTGCCATCTCGCACGCGTCGGCATTCTCTGCCAGCAACGTATTTGGCGCAAGGCTGCAGTCTGGTGGTGGGGCAATCGACCCCACCGCTTTGACCGCATGGGGGGTCGACACGGGTACCTCCATGGCACGATTCTGGGATTCATCGGCACTGGCGGCAGCTTCCTGCAGCGAATTCGGACGCGCAGTGCCCCCCCTTCGCCGAAAGGCGCTCGTCGACGTATCGGGGGCGGAGCGACCCGGACAGCGACCCGAGCGTGGGCTGAAAGTCGGGACCGGCACCAAGCGCTAGTCTGCTAGCCGCTACCAGCTCGACGGCCCGTGGGTGCCGTATACAAAGGGGGTTCCGTATGACCGGGTACTCGATGACCATCGACGGCTCTGCTGTACTAGGGGGGGCGACATTCGGGGTGGTCAACCCGGCGACGGGAGAGGTGTTCGAGCAGGCGCCTGAGTGCAGCAGGGAACAGCTGGACGGGGCGATGGAATCGGCCCACAAGGCGTACCGGGACTGGAGGTCCGACGAGGCCGCTCGCCGGCGCGCCCTGCACGCCGCGGGCGACGCCCTGTTCGCGGCTGCCGGCGACCTGGCACCGGTCCTGACGTCGGAGCAAGGCAAGCCCCTCTCGGACGCCAACATGGAGGCCTTCGGGGCCGGGGTTTGGTTCAAGTACTTCGCCGATCTCGAAGTCCCCCGTGAGGTCATCCAGGACGACGACAATGCCTTCGTCGAGGTCCTGCGCCGCCCACTGGGGGTGGTGGCCGCCATCACGCCGTGGAACTACCCACTCATCCTGGCCTCGTGGAAGATCGCCCCGGCCCTGCTGGCGGGGAACACCATGGTCCTGAAGCCGTCCCCGTACACCCCGCTGGCGACGCTGAAACTGGGTGAGCTGCTGGCCGGTGTGTTGCCGCCTGGGGTACTCAACGTCGTCAGCGGTGGTGACGACCTGGGCCAGTGGATGACCTCCCACCCCACGCCGCGCAAGATCTCCTTTACGGGATCGGTGGCAACCGGCAAGCACGTGGCGGCATCGGCCGCGCCCGATCTCAAGCGGGTCACGTTGGAGCTGGGCGGCAACGACCCCGCGATCCTCCTCGACGATGTCGACCCGGCCGCGATCGCGTCGAAGCTCTTCTGGGGGGCGTTCCAGAACAACGGGCAGGTGTGCTCGGCCATCAAGCGGGTGTACGTCCCTGAGGCGCTCTACGACGACGTGGTCGAAGCCTTGGCCGAGCAGGCTCGGGCCGTGAAGGTGGGCGACGGTACGGTTGAGGGCAACCAGTTGGGTCCGATCAACAACCGGCCGCAGTTCGAGCGGGTCAGCGAGCTGGTCGCTGACGCGCTGGCCGGCGGGGCCCGGGCTGTCACCGGTGGCAAGGCGGTCGATGGTCCCGGGTACTTCTACGAACCGACCATCCTGGCTGGCTCTACCGACGGCACCCGGATCGTCGACGAGGAGCAGTTCGGGCCGGCCTTGCCGGTCATCGCCTACCGCGATCTCGATGACGCCCTGGAGCGGGCGAACGCCACCCACTTCGGTCTGTCGGGATCGGTGTGGAGCGCCGATGGGGACCGGGCCGCTGAGGTGGCCACCCGTCTGGAGTGCGGTACGGCGTGGGCGAACACCCATCTGGCCCTACAACCGAACCAGCCGTTCGGAGGGTCCAAATGGAGCGGGATCGGGGTCGAGAACGGCCCGTGGGGGTACTACGGGTTCACCGAACTACAGGTTCTCCACCGAGCCAAGCAGTAACGGGATACTCCGGCGCGGACCGGCGCAGGATGGCCAGGACCTCTTGGGTCACAAAGGTTGACGTGATCTCCGAGAGTGGTCGGTCGCCGATCGGACCGCTGCGGCTGCCGCCGTGACCCTGCCACATGTCTCCCTCCGACACGGCTACCAGCCGCTTGCCGACGTCGGCGTCGAGTTGGAGGTAGGGGTGGCGGTCAGCACGCGGCGAACCGACCTCGCCCTCGAGCGACATCCACAATGTCAGCCGGTGCGTTTGTCGCCGGCTCAGGTCCTCCGGGCGTTCGTCGATTTCGCCGCCGCCACCATTGCGACGGAGCCGTCCGATGATCGCCTCCATCGGTGGACGCACCTGCTCTGCGCAGACGGTGGAGAACTCGACCGAGAACTCCGAACGGTCGGCGCTGACCCGGGCGCTCACCTCGGCCAATAGTCGCTCCTCGGCCAGTCGCTGCTGCATGATGTCGTCGATCTCCGCGAGGGGGTCCGCAGCCGCGGCCGTGACCGACTCGTCGCTGACGGAAGATGGTTGGGACTGCACGAAAATGGCTCCTTGCAGCGATTGATTTACGGGCTGGGCGAGGCTGGCTGGCGGGGGAGAAGGATCTCCGTGCACGCCGGGCACAGTCCCCAATCGGTTTGGAAGAACAGCGTGGGATCGCCGGCGAAGTCGCCTTGACAACGACCACAATGACGATCCGGCAGTTCGTCAGCTTCGGTCGTCATGGGCGTTGCCGCGGGCAACTCGGTTGGAGCGGTGAACCAGCCTGCGGAGCTGAACAATGCGTACGGAGCCCAATGTCAGCATCACCACCGCACCCAGGCCGGCGGCAACCAGCAATGCCACGCCGAGAGGCAGCCTCCCGGAGAACGTAACGAATCGCACCTTGGCTGTTTCCAGGTTCTGCAACACGAACGTCAACGTCACGGCCATTAAGACCAGAGCAGGGAATACCCGGATCCAGGCCCGGCCCGCCCGGGTAGCCGGAATTCTGCTGCTGGTCTGAGCTGGAGCAGGTTTGACGGGCGACGCCGGACTCGTCGTTTCAGCCGGCGCCGGAATCGTCGCGCTCGCCAGCGCGGCTTCCTGGGCGACATGGGTGTCGGTCTCCTGGGGTGGCTCGGGCACGCCGAGCCCGGAGGTCATCTGGCCCAGAGGCGACCCGAATATTTGGGCCCCCATGGGAACCCCCGATCATCCCCCGTCAAGCGGGGGTGCAATAGCTCCAGTTGAGCTGAGAATCAGTCTACTCGTTTTGCGTGAGCCCAGGGCCCTGGTCAGCCGGTCGGGTCCCGGCCGTCGTGCGAGTATCGTTCGCGGAGAGAGACGGAGGTAAGCCATGAGCGACATGAACGATTGGAATCGCAAGATTATCGAAGAATTCCGGACCAACGAGGGCCGGGTCGGCGGACAGTTCGAGGGGGCGCCGATGCTCCTGTTGCACACCACAGGGGCGAAGTCCGGCCAAGAGCGGGTTAATCCCATGATGTACCTGGACCTCGATGGGCACCGCTACGTGTTCGCCTCCAAGGCCGGCGCGGACACCAACCCGGACTGGTACCACAACCTGGTGGCGCATCCCGATGTGACGGTGGAGGCTGGCGCGGCGGAGTACTCGGCAACGGCGGTCTCTGTGAGCGGCGAGGAACGTGATCGCATCTACACCGAACAGGCCGGCCGGTATCCGGGGTTCGCCGAGTACCAGGAGAAGACCGAGCGGGTCATACCGGTCGTCGAACTCACTCCGAAGGGCTGATCCGGTCGATCAACCCCCATCGGAGCGCGGTCGTCGCGTCGAGACGTAAACCGGTGAGGGCGAGCCAGGCGGTCCGTTCCCGCCCGATGCGATGGGCGATGCTCGCCGTGCCGCCGGCCCCCGGTATCAAGCCCATGCTGACCTCCGGGAGCATGACGGTGGTGGCCCCGTCGGCTTTCACCGCCTCGGCGAAGGCGGCCAGTTCGATGCCGGCCCCGACGCACGCCCCATGCAGGTGGACGGTCACCCGGGACGCCAGTTGGCTGACCCACCAACCCGCGCTCCGCAGGGTCCGTATGCCGTGAGCGGTAGCGGGGTCGGGCCGGGTGCCGAACTCGGCCAGGTCCCCACCGCTGCAGAAGTTGGCCCCGTGCCCACTCAGATGTACCGATGAAATGGTCGGATCCGCGGCGGCGACCGCCAACGCCGCCACCAGGTCGTCGCGCATGCGGGCGCTGTAGGCATTGCGCCGCTCGGGCCGGTCAAGGATGATCCACAAGGTGCCCGCCTCCCGTTGCACCTGCACCGCGGGATCGGTGCGTTCATCAGGACGACGCGCCGGCTGGCCCTCGAGCCACACTCGGTGTTCGGGTCCGGCCTGCAGCGTCGAGTAGGCCAGGGACTCCACCACGAGGGCAGCCGCCGGCCCGAGCGGGGCAGCCACGCGCAGCACTTGGGCGAGCGTGGTGGCAGCCTGCGGGTTGCGGCGAACGGCTGCCTCGACGGACCCGGTCGCGCCTTCGAGCTCGCCCGCGCCTACCCACGGTCGCGGCGGGTCGGCTGCCGCGCTGATCAGGACATCCGGGCCGCCCGGCGGCTCCGGCGGCGACGTGGAGCCGCTGGTGGCGATCAGGACACCCGGCCATCCGGGTGGCGGCCGCAGATCGGCACGGGGCGCGGCCCGATCCAGGTCGACTACCAGGACTGGGCGTCCAACCGGAGCCCCCAGCTCGTCGGCGTCTCGCCCCGATCGCAGCCCGTCGAGAAGGCTGGCCGCTTCGGCGACGCTCAGGGAGTCGGACACTGAGGCGAGCGTAACCTGGCAGACCGTGGTGCTGGTCGTGCGCCGGGCCCGGATCGGACCGGCCGAGAGAGATGTGAGGATCGAAGGCGATCGCATCGTCGAGGTCGGCTCGGTGCGCCGGCTGCCAGGCGAGGCGGAGCTTGACGCGCGCCACGGTGAGGTCATCGCCGGACTCCATGACCACCACCTCCACCTGCGGGCCTTGGTGGCCGCGGGCCGGTCCGTGATGGTCGGCCCTCCGCTGGTCCGTGACCCGGCCGGCTTTGCCGTCGCCCTGTCGGCCGCGGCCGCGGCCCGGCCTCCTGGCGAGTGGGTGCGGGCCGTGGGGTATCACGAGTCGGTCGCAGGTGATCTCGATCGGAAGGTGCTCGACGGCGTCGTCGCGGACCGGCCCGTGCGCGTGCAACACCGCAGCGGGGCGCTGTGGGTCTGCAACTCGGCTGGCCTGGGCGCGCTCGGGGCGGACGCCGTGACGGCTCCCGGGATCGAACGCGACGACCACGGCCAGCCGACGGGGCGACTTTGGCGGATGGACGCGTGGCTGGCAGGCCGTCTCGGAGCGTCCGGTTCCGACGACGCCGGCGCCGAGGGGCTGGCGGCGCTCAGCGCCACCGCGGCGGCCGCCGGGGTCACCGGTTGGACAGACGCCACCCCCGGACGATCGGACGGCGAAGCTCGGACACTTGCTGACGCGGTTGCCAATGGGCTGGTTAGCCAGCGGTTACATCTGATGGTCGCACCCACGACCAGCGTCGGGGTGGTCGAAGACCTCGAAGGTGTCGCCGGGGTCACAGCCGGCCCGGTCAAGTTCCTCCTCGACGACACCGACCTTCCGGCCCTCGACGACCTCGCGGGCTGGATCGGCCGCGCCCATGGCACCGCCCGAGCGGTGGCCGTGCACTGCGTCACCCGGGTGCAACTGGTGTTGACGATCGCCGCTCTCGAAGTCGCCGGGACCGTCCCCGGCGATCGTATTGAGCATGGCGCGGTGATCCCGGCCGAGGTGTTGCCCCGCCTGGCCGGGTGGGGTCTGACGGTCGTGACGCAACCCAACTTCGTGGACGAACGGGGGGACCAGTATCTGGCCGAGGTCTCCCCGGCCGATCTTCCTGATCTCTGGCGGGGCCGGTCCCTGGTCGACGCCGGTGTCGGGGTGGCGGCCGGGACGGATGCCCCGTTCGGGTCCCCTGATCCCTGGTTGGCGGTCCGGGCTGCGGTCCGTCGCCGCACTTCGTCGGGAAAGAGCCTGGGGGCGGCCGAGGCGGTTGACCCGCATGTCGCCTTGCAGTGGTGGGGGGGGAGTGCGTCCGTCCCGGGTCGTAGCCGGCGCATCGAGCCCGGCGCCCCTGCCGATCTGGTGGTGCTCGGCGCCCCCCTGCTGGCCGCGCTCGAAGGAGACGGCCCTGTCCCGGTGCAAGCGACGGTTATTGCAGGCGAGATCGTCCCCCCGCACTGACCCATTCCAGGCTGGGGGGGCCGGCTCGGACCGCCTCGACGGTATCCCCGGCCCGCACCTGCCAGCCCCCTGTTCCATCGGCTACGACCGCCACTCCCTGGTCCGCCTGGCCCGCCGGCGGCGGGCCCAGGCCGTCCGCCATCGCCGCCGCCATCCGGGCCATCGCCAGGTCGATCAGTTGCCCGCCGCCCGTATCCCGGGCCCGGAGCACCGCGAGCGCGCCTGCCAACCCGGTCAGGGGATCGGCGATGGCGTCGCCGCAGAAGACTGGTTCGCCGGCCTCGTCCCACCCGACCAGGCCACCCGCCACGGCTGCGTCGTCACCGAACGCTACCGAGTCCCGGCCGGGCTCGTCGCGACCGTAGCCAGTGATGCTCAACCACACCTGCCCGGCCCGGCCCGGCCGGTCGGCGGGCCCGAGGCCGAGCTGCTCGAGCGCGCGCGGCCGGGATCCTTCGATCACGACATCGGCTCCGTCGATCAACGCTGCGACCCTTTCGCGCCCCGCCTCACTGGCCAGGTCTACCGTCACCGTGACGTCGTCCTCCGAGTGCACCCAGCGGTAGAACGCGGGGGTGGCGCGGGCGCCGTCAGGGCGCGACGAGCTTTCGACTTTGATGACCGCGGCGCCGGCTGCCGCCAGCACGCGGGCTGCGACCGGACCGGCCCACAGCGACGACAGATCCACCACCTGCCAGGATTCTCCGTCCCCGTCCGTGCGCCGGCCGGACCGGTCGACGATGGTGCAGGCGTCGGCCTCGATCGGCGGGCTGGGCTCCGGCAGCGGGGCTGCGGCCAAACCGAGCAGGCGGGCTCGGGTGACGAACTCGGCTCCAGCGGTGCGGGCCGCGGCCCGGGCCGCGTTGTCCCACGGGTCGGTCGAGGTGACGCCGGTCAGGGCGGGGACCAGGGTGACGTCGTCCGCTCGGGCCAGGTTGAGGGCCACCCACCCATCAGCTGCTCGCAGCAGCCGGCACGTGCCGTTGGGCGATGTCCGGCCCCGCCGGCCTAGGTCCAGCAGGCCGGCTCGGCCGGACAGCATCGCAGCCCACGAGACGCGCACCGGGTGACCCCGCTCTGCGGTGCGGCACTCGATCTCGTCGACGAGGGCGTCGAGTCGGGCCGGGAGCCCGGTCGGGGGCAGGACCGGCGGCCCTTCCGGCCAACCACCGAGGGCCATGACGCCGGAGCGCGCCCACCTCGAGGCATCCGCCCATCCCGCTTTCATCACCGGACGATACCGGAGGCAGACCAGCCCGCCGCGGTGTCGGCCCTTGACATAGCTCGCAGGTGCTAGTTATAGTATGCAGAGTCGATCCAACCCCCTCCCAAGGAGCGTTCCATGTCCCTGTCTGACACCTTCAACGCCGTCCCGGACCAGGTCCTCGAGGCCCTCAGCACCGCCCAGGAAATGGTCCTGTCGACCGTTCACGCCCTCGCCGAGACGGCCAAGCCCTTTACCGAGAAGCTGCCCGAGTCGCCCTTCGCCGAGCAGCTTCCCGACCCGGTGAGCATCCTCGAGAACGCATTCGTCACCGCCGAGAAGTTCCTGGCCAACCAAAAGGAATTCTCGGTGAAGCTGATGGAGGCGTACCGTCCCGCCAAGAGCGCCGCCAAGCCGGCGCCGAAGGCCAGCAAGGTCGCCTGACGGCGCTGCCGGCTGGGCTCGCATCGACGCCGACCGGGCGGGGAGATCCCCGCCCGGCCTTGTCGCGCCGCGAAGTAGGTTGTGGCGCCCATGCCGGCGGATGACCCTTGGACCACCCAGCGCAAGTTGCTCGGGGACTTCATCCGCACTCAGCGGCAGCTTGCCAACCTGTCGCTGCGCGAGATGGCCGCCCGGACCGCGGTCTCGAACCCGTACCTGAGCCAGATCGAACGCGGCCTGCACGAGCCGTCCGTGCGCGTGCTGAAGGCCATTGCTGCCGCGCTCAATCTCTCGGGCGAGACACTTCTGGCCGAGGCCGGCCTCTTCGAGGGCTACTCAGGCGACGCCGCCGATCGCGAGGTCGCCGACACCGCGGCTGCCATCCGTACCGACCCGGCCCTGACTGATGCCCAGAAGACGGCATTGCTCGCGGTGTACCGGAGCTATCGCGACGCCAACGCCGACGGCTCCTGACGCGGCTTCACTGTGATGGGCCGAGCAAATCGGTGAAGCCGCTCGGGGCGTGAGGTCCGATCGCCAACTGCTCCAGCACCCCCAGCCCTCGTCGTTCGCCCCAGCTGGCTCTCACGACCTGCTGCACGTGGATGCAATCCAGGGCGAGGCAATCCAGTTCCTCCACGCGGTGCTCTTCTCCGCCGACCGACAACTCCTGATGCCAGCGGCCGTGGGTCCACACCGGATGGAAGTAGCCGGCGCCGCGCATCCGGAAGGTCAGTAGCGGATCGAGCTCGACGTGCTCAGTGCCGCCCGCCGGCAGGTGCAAGGTCAGCCGGGCGGACTTCGAGCGGCGAAGCCCCGGTGCCCAATCGATGGCGTGCTCGACCCGCCGCAGCGGTTGGGCTGCCGTACCTGGGCCGAACACGGCCACCTCTGGACCGATCACGGGGAGCACGGCTGCCGTCTCGGACCAGGGCTGGCCGGCGGCGTCCTCGAACACCATGTAATGAAGGCAACGGTCGCCGAAGTTGACGGGCGCCCAGAGGAAGAAGATCTGCGCCTCGCCGGCCGCAGGGGCGCTCGGCGTTGGGTCGCCAACAGGCCGGATGCCCCAGGAGCGGTCTTTGGTGCCGTACACAACGGCGTCCGATCCTTTCGCGGCTGGGAAGTCGAGGCTGGTGTCGCCGGTGCGCAGCCGGCCGGACCACGAGCCGAGTTGGGTCGCCCGAGTTACGTCCATGGCAAGGCGGTGACCGGCCCAGCGGACCTGCCGGGGTTCCTCGTAGGCGGCCGTACGAGCCGTGAAGATCAGGTCGGCGACGATCCCTTGCTCGGGTGCGTCGACGCGGACCCGGTTGACCCGGAGCGGCTCTACGATCTCGATTCGAATGGGCCCGATGCGCGTTTCGCTGCGGTCGAGTGGGAGTCGCCCGGACGCGAACACCGATCGTTGGACGCCGCCGTAGACGGTCGAGAAGGCGGCGTCGATGACGTCACGGTTCGGGTAGGTGCCGAGGGCCACCGCGAAGTACAGGTCGTCGCGGTAGCCGTTAAACCAGAAGCGGTCGTAGTGGTCCGGATGCCCGCCGCCGGCGTGGGCGAGCGGGAGGGAGGTCTGGTGGACCGGATAGTCGTCAAACGGGGTCAACACGCCTTTACCCTTCCACATCGGGTGCGCTACGCCGTAACCTCCGCTGGGTGGGCGACCACCATCACCATCGCATAGGCACCGCGCCCCACTCGCACCGGGTGAGGTCCGACGCCGACCGCCGCTACCTGGCCACGGCATTGGCCTTAATCGTCGGGTTCATGATCGTTGAGGTCACGGTGGCCGTGGTTTCGGGATCGCTCGCCCTGCTCGCCGATGCGGGCCACATGCTCGCCGACGCCGGGGCGATCGGCGCCGCCCTGTGGGCTTGGCACCTGGCGGACCGCCCCGCGTCAGGTCCGTGGACGTTCGGGTTCAAGCGAGCCGAGATTCTCTCTGCGGCAGGCAACGGGATCACCCTGCTCGTTGTCGCAGCGGTCGTCGCCTTCGTGTCAGTCCGAAGGTTGATCAACCCACCGACTGTGCACGGCCTTCCCGTCCTCATCGTGGCCGCTGTGGGCATCGTGGTCAACCTGGTCGCCGCCTGGGTGCTGGCCCGAGCCAATCGGTCGAGTCTCAACGTCGAGGGGGCGTTCCAGCACATCCTGACCGACCTGTACGGCTTCGTCGCCACCCTGATCGCCGGCGTCCTCATCGTTACCGCCGGATTCGAGCGAGCCGACGCCATCGCCTCGTTGGTCGTCGTGGCCCTCATGCTGCGGGCGTCGTGGATGCTGCTGAAGGCCTCGCTGCGGGTCCTGCTCGAAGCCGCTCCAGAAGCGGTCGACCTGGCCGACGTCCGCGCCCATCTCCTCGAACCCGCCCACGTTCTCGACGTGCACGATCTTCACGTGTGGACGGTGACGTCCGACCTGCCTGCCATCTCGGCCCACATCGTGATCGACGATTCCTGCTTCCTCGACGGCCACGCCCCACAGGTCCTCGACGAGCTTCAAGGTTGCCTGTCGGGTCACTTCGACGTCGAGCACTCCACCTTCCAGCTCGAGCCGGCCAGCCACTACGACCACGAGCCGGGCAACCACTGTTAGCTCGGGGTTACCCTGTGCCGTGGACGCCAACCACCTGATCAGCACCTATGGCTATTGGGCCGTATTCGGACTGGTCGCCTTGGAGAGTCTGGGGATTCCCATTCCCGGCGAGACCGTCGTCGTGGCGGCGGGCACCTACGCCGGCCACACCCACCGGTTGTCGGTGTGGGTCATCTTCGCCGTTGCCGCCGCCGGGGCCATCATCGGTAGCAACATCGGATTCCAGATCGGGGACAAGGGCGGGTACCGGTTGCTGCGCCGGTACGGCCACTACATCCGCATCGACGAAGCCGAGATCAAGATCGGCCGGTACATCTTCGATCGCTATGGGTGGATGGTCGTATTCTTCGGCCGCTTCGTGATAGTGCTACGTACTTACGCCGGGTTCCTCGCCGGCACCAACCGGATGCGCTGGCGCAGCTTCACGCTGTTCAACACGGCCGGGGCGGTCGGGTGGGCCGCCATCTGGGCCTTCGGGTCGTACGCCATCGGCAACTCTCTTCGCCACGACTCCCGCCCCGTCGACATTGTCCTCGGCGCGGTCGCGGTGGTGGTCATCGTCACCGCGATCGTGGTGGTGCGCCGCCACACAGCCCGCCTCACCCTCGTCGCCGAGGCCGCCTATCCGGGTCCCCTGGCCGACGACTGATCAGGGGAGCGGGGCGAACAATCTCGACGCCGGGTCGCGCTCGAGGTCGAGCAGCCAGGCCTTGTGCTCGACGCCCCAGCCGTAACCGGTGAGGCTCCCGTCGGCACCGATCACCCGGTGGCACGGAACGATGATCGAGATGGGGTTGCGCCCGTTGGCCGCGCCGACCGCCCGCACGGCTGCGGGGCGGCCGACGGCATCGGCGATCCTGGCATAGCTGGTGGTCTCGCCGTACGGGATGGCCCGTAGGGCGGTCCATACCTCGACCTGGAACGGGCTGCCGTGCAGTTCTAGGGATACGGTGAAATCCTGCCGGGTCCCCGCGAAGTACGCGTCAAGCTGCTGCCCTACGTCGTCGAAGGCGTGCTCATCGAGCGTCCAGTCGGCCAGCGCCGGCGGGCACCGGTGGTGATCGGCCAGGTACAGCCCGGTCAGCACCCCGTCGTGACCGACGAGGCGGATCCGGCCCAGCGGGGAGTCGAGGTGGCGAAAGCTGGT
The DNA here is from genome assembly GCA_003156595.1 of Acidimicrobiaceae bacterium. Lineage (GTDB taxonomy): Bacteria > Actinomycetota > Acidimicrobiia > Acidimicrobiales > Palsa-688 > PALSA-693. The sequence continues at coordinate 18,828 of PMHH01000112.1, read as the reverse complement.
GGCGGTAATCTCGGATGCGATCATGGTCCCCATGGTGCCGCTTGGCGCCCGCCGATGCGTGCCATATCCGGACAGGCTGATCGGTCTGTCCGGATCCGTCCAGCGCGATGGACTGGGGACCGGTATACCTGTCCTGGTGGAACCACTTTCAGCCGTAGTCACCACTGGTATCTATTGCCGGCCAGGATGCGCCGGGCGGCCTCATGCCAGCAATGTCCGGGCGTATGCGCTGGCTGCCGCCGCCGAGGCCGACGGCTTTCGGCCCTGCCTGCGCTGCCGCCCCTACCGGGCCGCGCAGCCCCTGTCATGGACCGGCCCTGAACTCGTCTGCCGGGCCGTGCAGTTGATCACCGACGGCGCGCTCGACGGCCGGACCGAGGACCATCTGGCGGGTCGCTTGGGGGTGTCGAGCCGCCACCTGCGGCGTCTTTTCACCGCTCAACTCGGAGTAACGCCTGATGAGCTCGCCCGATCCCGGCGTTCCCACTTCGCTCGCCGACTCCTCGACGACACGGATCTGCCCATCGCTGACATCGCCTTCGCTTCGGGGTTCGGGAGCGTCCGCCAGCTCAACCGGGCCTGCCACGACGTCTTTCGGGCCACCCCGGGCGAGCTGCGGGCCCGCCGGCGGGTCACCGACCGCCTCGTCGCCGACGGTGGTCTGGCTCTGCGGTTGCCGTACCGAGGGCCCCTCGATTGGGAGGCGCTGCTCGGCTATTTCCGGGCTCGGGCCATCCCCGGAGTCGAGCAGGTCGAGGGGGACACCTACCGGCGGACAGTCGTGGTCGCCGGCGACCCGGGGGTGCTCGAGCTGATGCCGGGAGGACCCGAGCACCTGGTGCTTCGGGCCCATCTGCCCCACTGGGAGGATCTGATCCATCTGGTGCACCGGGCCCGCCGGATCGCCAGCCTCGACTTCGACCTGGACGAGCCGCTCGGCCTGTTGACGGACGACCCAATCCTCGCTCCCCTGATCGGCACTCGCCCCGGACTGCGGGTCCCGGGGACGTGGGATCCTTTCGAGACCGGGGTGCGGGCGATCATCGGCCAGCAAGTATCGATTGCCGGGGCGACGACCATCACTGGTCGCCTCGTCGAGCGCCTTGGCACGCCCGTGCCCGGCCTGGGTCCGATGGGCCTCACCCACACGTTCCCCTCGCCTGAGACGCTGGCCGGCGCCGATCTGACCGGCCTCGGGCTAACGCACGCCCGGGAGGACGGGATCGCGGCCTTCGCCCAGGCCGTCAGCGCCGGCGTCGTCCGCCTTGATCGCAGCGTCGGTCTCGACGAACTGGTCTCCTCGATCTCCGCTATTGCCGGACTGGGACCGTGGACGGCGCATTACGTGGCTTTGCGCCTCGGCGAGCCCGATGCCTTTCCCGCCACCGATCTGGGTGTTCGGCGGGCGCTGGAGGCCAGCGCCGGCCGGGCCACGCGGGGCCGGTTCGGCGACCGTCCTGATGAGCGGTGGCGCCCGTGGCGGGCCCTGGCGACCACCTATCTCTGGGCCGCCTCCTCCTAAGATCAGCGGCCCATGGACACCACTTCTCCGCTTCGGCACCGCCAGGTCACCACCAACGGCATCAGCCTGCACGTGGCGGAGCAGGGTGACGGCCCGCCAGTGGTCTTCTGCCATGGGTTCCCGCACGTCTGGTATGTGTGGCATCACCAGCTGCCGGTCGTGGCCGGCGCCGGCTATCGGGCGATCGCTCCCGATATGCGCGGCTACGGGCGCAGCGACGCTCCCGCGGGGGTGGCGGCGTACACCAACGAGCAGGCCATCGCCGACCTGATGGGCCTCCTCGACGACATCGGGGAGGAGCAGGCCGTCTTCGTCGGGTTGGACTTCGGGGCCGCCCTGGTTTGGGAGCTCGCCCTCCGGGTGCCCGACCGGGTCCGGGCCGTGGTCGTGTGCAACAACCCATATGTGGGGCGGTCGCGTCGTCGCCCGAGCGAGATGTGGGCCAGGATGGCTGAGAAGCACTTCCTGCACTTGCACTATTTCCAGAACCCCGGACCCGCGGATGCCGAGCTCGGCAACCGGCCCCGTGATTTCCTGTCCCGCATCTACTGGGCGCTCAGCGGTGAATACCACTACCTGGACACGTGGCGGTTCCCCCACGAAGGCAACGGCTACCTGGACGTGCTGCCCGAGGCGCCGCCCCACCCGTGGTCGTGGATGACGGCCGACGAGTTCGAAGTGTTCGCCTCGGAGTTCACTCGGACCGGTTTCACGGGAGGCCTCAACTGGTACCGGGCCCTCGACCTCAACTGGGAGGCCACGGAGGCCTTCGCCGACGCCAAGGTCGAGGTGCCCGCCTTCTTCATGTACGGCGAGCGCGACTGCGACATGGAGGGCTTCAGCGGCATGGACCCCATCGCCATGATGCGGTCCCGGGTGCCTGACCTGCGGGAGGTGGCCATGATCCCCGAGGCCGGTCATCTCATCGGTCTGGAACGGCCAGCGGAGGTCAACGCGCTCCTCACTCGCTTCCTGGCGTCCCTGGCGGGCGCTTAGAGTGCCGCCGCCCGTGGTAATCCCTCCGGGGCGAATATTCGTTAACCCGAGCCACCGTAAGAACCGCAGGAACCGTCCCCAAATTCGACTTCGGAACAACGGTGTGACCAGGACGGAGTAGGCGGTGTGAGGGTATGGCTTGACGCCGATTCTCCCTATCTTCCGTCTGGGGTTTGATCGGTGTTCCATACGGTGATCTCGATTGGGTACTGCTGGCCCATAGTCCTATTTGACTACGAACTTCGAGATCCGGGGGTGAAGATGTTCGGCGGGTGACGCTCGGCAGGACTGGTGGTTCCGACCAAGGACGAACAACGATACGGATACGCATAGCAGGAATATGCGACCGACTGACACTGTCCTGTCGCCCTCCTCTTCGTCCTAATTAGGTCCTCCTTGCGTCCTAATTGAGTCCTCCTCATCGTCCTAATTGAGCGGGTCGACAACCCCGTCACTGCATCGAGATCATCTGGGAGGATCGCGAGATATATACCTGACAACCCATTCTTGCGGCCGGGGTGCTACCGTGCAGAGTGACACGGACTTTATACCCCCCACCGTGTTGGACTCTGCCCTTAACGCCGGCACCCTCCCGGGAGCGCAGCTCCGGTCCTTGGTAGCGCACAGCGAGATGCGTGACAACCAGGGAGGAAAAAGATGACATCGACCGACGAGCGTGAGCTCCGATGAGGGCGCGCAGAATAGTCCCCTGTCTGTTGGCGGTTGCCGGACTCGTGATCGTGGGTGTCGACACCCATGCTTTAGCGTCGTCCGCGCCCCCGGCGATTGGCAAGATGAGCCTCACGAACAACGAGTCGATGATGGTCGGCTGCGGAGGCTCACTCTCGTGGTCGCAGACCGACGGAAAGAGCGGTGTGGCGACCTGCGCACCTTCCACCCCAACTAGCACCACCACCACTACCACCACGTCCACGACCACCGTGGCGCCCACCACGACCACGACCACGGAGCCCACGACCACATCTACGACGGTCCCTTCCACGACGACTACGACGGTGCCCGTGGCGGCTGGCTGCCCGCAGTTCTTGACGGCGCCGTTGAGCCCGCAGGCGTTCTGCGACACGTTGGGTTCTTCTGATCCGACGGCGGGCACTCGCTCGGGTGATCTGGACGGGGCGCTGTGGGGTGTCAGTCGTGCCACCTCGCTGGATAACCAGACCCAGCAGGAGTTCTATGACTGGGCGGCGTCCACCCAGCATCAGTGCGGCACCAACGCGGTGGTGGCACCGGAGAGCGACGTGAACATGTGTGACGGGAGCCTGGTCGAGTCGGCCAACGACGCCGACAACCAGACGATCTTGGGTATGTACCCGCGCCAGCCGTTCAACTTCGCAGGGAGGACGGGGACCATCGAGTTCGACGTGTCCGACAACACCGTAGGCGGGCACGGCGCGTGGCCCAGCTTGGTGATCGCCGACCAGCCAGTCCCGGCCCCGTACAACAACACGCTGTCCGCGGTCTCCGATCAGGCCCGCAACTCGGTCGGTATCGACTTCAACTCTCTGGAGGACGAGAACGAAGGTTGTCTGACAGCGAACGTATGGGAGACGGTCAACTACCAGACGGTGATGCCGGGGACGAACACTGACGGCTGCGTATCTACGTCATCGGGTCCTGGCGTTCTGAACCACGTGGAGGTACAAATCAACGCTACGAGTGTGTTGGTGTACATGTCACAACCGGGTGATCCTGGCTCAACCGAGTTGATCGCCGATTCGGAGTTCACCGTCCCATTGTCACAGGGGGTGGTCTGGCTGGAGGACGTGCACTACAACGGCAACAAGTACTGCGCCAGCGCCGGCCAATGCCAGCAGACCAACACGTTCACCTGGGCCAACCTGGCCTTCGACGGTCCCGTCGAGCCCCGCGATCTGGGTTTTGACGTATTGGACAACACCACACCAGGGGGTACTGCCCCCAACGGACTGCCCATGACCAACCTGGGATACGGGATTTACGGGTCTGGCAGGGGACCCGCGACTCTGCAGGTAACCACGGCTACTGGCCCTACCGCCGCAGATATCTCGGCCGCCAGCGGAGCGTTGTTTGCTCTCACCTACTACCCGCTGAGCGCCCAGACCTTGACATACTCGGTCAACGGGAACCTGCCGCTCCAGTTCGACTGGCCCTATGGAGACAGTGGGACGTACGCGTCGGAGTCGGTGGCGCTACCCGTGCCCCTCGCTGACATCGTGCCCGGACCGAACACCGTGACGCTGTCTACGTCCGACACCGGCAACGGCGTCGACGTAGCCAACATGGACCTCATCCTCCAAGGCGCCGGCGGCATCGTGGCACCCGGATAACCAGCCCCGGCCGGCCTGGACTCAGATATCGGAGGCCAGGGCGCCTACCGCATCCCACGGATGGGTCACATAGTGGACCACGCTGCCCGCGGTGTTACCGAGGAGATCTTTGGCCTCGGTCTCGGGGAGGTCGTAGGCGGCCCGGGCGGCCTCCACGCCGCCATTGAACCCGTCGGTGGCGGCCTGCCCCACGTCGCCCCCGCCGATGTCGTCGACGACCTTGCCCGCCGTGTCGATGGCGTCCTTGTCGGGTTGGATGAGGTCGTTTCCGGCGGCATCGAGCCGTTGCTTGATCTCGTCCCAGTTGTCCGCGACGAACTTGCCCGCCATCATCAGGCTGGTCGAGACGATGATGGCCTCGCCGAGGTAAGGGACCTCGTCGAGGCTGTTGAGGGCGATCAGGGTGCTGTCGACCCCGCCCCCTGCCGCCCCCGCCAGCGAGGCCACAGCCGCCCGCCCGGTATTGGTGAAGAGCGCCAATCCGGCGCCGTTGGCGCCGGCGAGGATCTTGTCGAGGGCGGACTCCCCCGAGCCGGTGAGACTGGCCTCATCGCCCAGGATGCCGGCCGCGTCGGGCAGGTCCTTGGCCCAGTTTGGCACCCAACTAGGAGTGCTCAGCGACTTAACGGCCTCGTCGAGGGCGCCGCTCTTGGTGTCTTCCTCGAAGTCCTTGAGCATCGAGAGGGCCTTGTCGGCCGACGCCACGTTCTCGAGCTTGGCGAACTCTTCCGGGTCGAGCTTGGCGAGTTCTGCCATGTCGTCGTTTCGTACCGCGGCCATGACCTTGACCGCATTGCTGCCGGCGCTGATGGCTCCCGGCAACGCCGACAGCTCCAGCAACGTATTCACCAGCGCCAGGGCGTTGTCCAGCGAGCCGGCGAGGCCGGCCGGGTGCGGCACCATCGGCAGCGGGCACCCAGCTGCGGCCGCCTCGTCCTGGCAGAGCGCGGCAAATGCCCGCAAGACGCTCTGACGGTGCTCATCGGCCTGTTGGAAGCGGTGCTGAGCGAGTTGCAGCTGATGCTGTGACTGTTGGAGGTCGGTCTCCGCGAGTTGCAGTTCGTGCTCTGCGGCGGCGAGGGCTTGTTGTTGGCCGGCCGTGGGATGGACGCCGGCCACGCTGCACACGACGGGCTCGGACGCGTCGGCCAACGCGGTCTCGGCGTCGCCAACGCGTTGCTGCGCCACCAGGACGCGCTGGCGGGCCTGGTCCATCAAGGTTTCGTCCTGCTTGGCCTCCTCGATGGCTTGGGCAACCCGAGGGATCTGAGCGGCGATGCGGTCGAAGGCCCGGGCTGCGGCCTCGTTCGCAGTCTGCATCTCGGCCAGGAACGCCCGAACGGAGTCTCCCGCCGGCCCCGCAAACGACGTGGTGCCCACCTGGGACAGCGCTCCGGAGAGGTGGGAGGTCTGGGTATCGACGGCCCGGGCCGTGGCGCCGTAGGTCTGGCCGAGACTGCGAATGCCTTGCGGGTCTCCGTTGACCAACGACATTGCCGTCAGCCCCCCGCCCGGCCGAAGTTGACGGCGTAGATGGCGAGCACCGAGCCGGCCGCCTCGACGAGTGCGTCGAGTGCGGCCGTGCGGACGCTCCAGGCGGCGCTGAAGCCGGCGAGGGCCCCGTCCGCCGCCCCGTCGCCCAGCGACGGCACGGCGATGCAGCTCAGGCCGGCGCCCGCCCCTGAGGTCCTCAGCGTGCCGGCGGCGGCCATCAGGTTGCTGACGTTGGCGGCGATCAGGGTCACCTGACCGTTGTACCACCGGCGTCCGCCGGCGGGAATGGGAAGGGCTCCCGATTGGTGGCCGGCGGCGTGGGCCGGCGGCGTGGGCCGGGGGGGAGGCCGCCAAACGGACAGACCTCGCAGCGATAACCCAGCCGACCACCGAGGTCTGTCCGCCCCGATGCCAAAATCGGCACTGACACGGACAGACCTCCGTGCGAGGGACTGGTCCGGTCGCGAGGTCTGTCCGTTGCGGGCACGCGGAGGAGTGGAGGGAGGTGCTGGAACCGGTTCCCGACCGACCCAAGGCGGCTAGTCGAGCATGGCCACCTGGACGGATGTGGCCTCGCCCCGCAGGACCAGAAGCGCCCGGCCGGGAGGCCAGCCGCTGCTCGTGCTGCGTGGAAGGCGCAGGTCGAACACCTCGCCGTCTGTAACTGCAGCCGGAGTGAGGAGGAGACCGGACCGGCTGCGCCGCACCTCGGCCAGCCAACCCCGGAAGCGGGACAGCAGCAAGTCGTCGGTGGTGGCGGCCACCACCACGACCAGGTCATTGTCGCGGGCTGTCCGGACCAGGCCTTCCAAGAGCTTCGCCGCCGGCCCATCTGCGAGGAGCTCGGCATCGTCAATGACAAGAGCCTTCGGGCCCTCCGAGCGGCCAATCGCCTCCTCCATTTGGGCAGCCAGTTCTGGGCCGCTCGAGAGGATCGCCGCCACTCCGGGCAGTGACCCTAGATCGCGGAGGGGTGAGGCCCGAGGCGTGACGATCACGACCGACCGCGCCGCGCCCGCCCGGCCCGACAACGACCGGACGATGCCGGCCAGGGCGGTGCTGCGGCCAGAACGCGGCGGACCGGCGACGACGAAACCTGGCCCGGCCTCGGTCAGGTCGACCCGGACAGCACACAGTTCGTCGCCGCCCGCTCCGACCAGGGCAACCGCGTCACCGTCGGGGTTGTCGCCGCCGGGCGCCTGGTTGACATCGGAGGCAGTCAGCGCCTCGATCTCCGCCAAGGTGATCCGAGTCGGCAAAGGATCCACCCGCCGGGCTCGTCGGGCAGCCTCCGCCCCCACGGCGGCCCCCGCCCCCACGCCGGCCGCCGGCCCGCAGGCGGCCATCTCGGCCCCCCGGGCTGACTGGGGAGCGTCGGCGGGGTCGGGCCCCAGGACGGCGATCTGCAGCTCGTGGCCGGTCTGGGCCCAGACGGCGCGTCCGTTGACTAGGTGACTCGGGACCTGGCGGACGTCGAGGCCGAGCAGCCCGTAGTCGCTGCGGTCGGCCTGGCGTAGGACCAGGCGGGACTCGACCGCGCTGGCTAGGCGAGTAGAGAAAGCGGTGCGGTCGCCGCTGATGACGAAGGTCACCCCGACGGCCCGGCCTTCGCGGAGCAGCCGGTCCACCGCGTCGACGAGCCGCCCCCCGTCGCGCTCCGCGTACCGGGCGACGAAGGCTTCGAGACGGTCGATCAGGACGACAACGGGCGGCCCGGTGTGACCAGTCCTGGCCCGTGCCTGCACGAGCGACCCCAACAGGTCGACGAGCCGGGTGAGACGGTCGGGGTCGTCGCCGCTGACGACCGCTCCGCAGTGGGGCCAGCTGGCCAGTGGGTCGAGGGCCCGGTTGCCGCAGTCGATGACATACAGGTGGAGGTCCTCGGGCCCTAGACGGCTGGCGAGACCAGCCGCGATGGTGCGCAGGGCGGTCGAGCGGCCGCTGCGCACCGTCCCGATCACCAGCACGGACCCGCCCCGGTCGAGGTCCAGCACGAACGGCTCCTGGGTCTGGGACTCGGGTCGGTCGACCAGGCCCACGACGGCGCGCAGGCCCACCCCGTCGCGCCGGCCCAGGCCGTCAGGCCCGCCCGCCCCTTCGCGCCCGCCGACCGCACCGCCGACGTCGTCGATCGACACCACGTCGGGGAGCGGGGGAAGCCAGGGACTCGGTGGCCGTTCGATGCCCTCGTTGCGGGCGGCGGCCTCGATGGCGGCCACCAGCAGGGAGAGATCGGTGGCTCCGCTCGAGTCCGCCTCGCCGGCGTCGGATTGGACCCGGCGCGCGCCGAGCGACGTCAACGACCAGGCTGCCACCGTCACCCGGCTTGCCCCAAGCCCGACCGGCTCGCCTGGACGGGCTACCCCGATGCGGGCGGTCTGGAACGGGGTCAGGTCGCGGTACCCGGTCAGGGCATACGCCCGTCCCGGCGTGTCCCGGCCGATTCGCGCCGCGTCGGGGCCGTCGATCACATCGGTGCTGTCTTGGGGGTTCGCCACCCGAAGGCAGAGCCGCAGGTTGACATTGGCCCGGAGCTCCGCGGAGACCACTCCGGCCGGCCGCTGGGTTGCCAGGATCACGTGGACGCCGAGACTGCGGCCCCGCATTCCGATGCCGATCACCCCACGCACGAAGTCGGGCACCTCCTCGACGAGGGTGGCGAACTCGTCGATGACGATGGCCAGCCGGGGGAGGGGCGCGGATGGGAGCGGCCCGGACGGGAGGCCGGTAGTCAACGCCCAGTACTCGTCGATGTCGCGGGCGCCGGCCTGGGCCAGTAGGCCCTCCCGTCGCTTCAACTCGGCAGTCAACGACGCCAGCGCCCGGGCCGCCAAGTGCCCGTCCAGGTCGGTGATCAGGCCGACGCAATGCGGCAGGTCCCGGCACTCCCTGAAGGCGCTGCCGCCCTTGTAGTCCACCAGGACGAACGTCAGCGCATCGGGTCGGTTGGCCAGGGCCAGGCTGGCGACCAGCGATTGCAGCAGCTCGGATTTTCCGGCTCCGGTCGTACCGGCCACCAGGCCGTGGGGTCCGTCCTTGCGCAGGTCGACCACGAACGGACCCGTCGTCGCCATGCCGATGATCGCTTCCGTGCTGCGACCGCCGGGGCTCGACCGCCACACTTTGGCGACGTCTGCCGCAGTCGGCTCGTCCAGGCCCAGTAGATCGAGCAGTCGCACCGAGCGGGGCAGTTCGACTCCGCGCCCTCCCTGGCCGGGACCCGATTCCCGAAGGGAAGCGAGGGCCCGGCTCACCCGTTCGGCCCCCTCGGTGCTCACGCCGTCAACGATCACGCCCTCGACCGGAGCCGCGCCCTTCCGATGGACCACGGCGCGGCTGCCGGACGGGTTGCTGGCAACCACCGCAACCTGGCACTCCTCGGGGAGGCTGGTCTCGTGCTCATCCAGGCACAGGGCAAACACCCCTGCCTCCGGGCCGCGCCGCAACACCTCTGCGATGCCGTCGAGGGTGCGGAGGCGGCGGGCGCCGTCCAGCACCACGAGAATCCGCGAACCGAGTGGCGGCCCGGCGCGCAGCTGGCTCCGGGCGGTCTCCAGTCGATCGTCGATGAGCCGGCGCAGTACGGTCAGGCGGTCCTCCACCTGTTGGCGTCCCACCCCGACCAGCCTGCTGCAGTCCCACGAAGGGTCGGGCGGGACCAGATGAGGCAGCCAGGCCGTCCAGGCCCAGTCGCCGGCGCCGTCCTGGCCTGTCAGCACCACGATCCGCACGTCGCCCGGGCTGTGCAGCGCCGCCGTCTGGCTGAGCATGGCCCGGGCCCATGCCAGCGTCGCCGGACGCGGACCGGCGAGGCCCACGATCCCGGCCTCGGCCACGTCGATGGCCGCCGGCACCAGGCGGGCGAGCGGCGGCGCGCCCTCCGCTCCACCCTTGACCTGAATGTGAGCCGGCGCATCGGCCAGCCCGATCCGTAGTCGGAGAAAGTCGTTGTCCTCGCGGCGGCGCTCCCACAGCCGGGTAGTCGGCGCCGTCGCGGTGCGGCGGATGGCGGCCGGATCCGGGAGGCGGACTCGCGATAGCCGCTCGTCCGCGGCGACCGCTGCCGACATGGTCGCATCGAAGGTGGCGGTGGCCTGCTGGTAGGCGGCCAGTTGGGTGCGGTAGTCGCGCCGGCCCCGGCGGCGGTCGCCGAGATAGTTGGACAGAACCATCACGGGCGACAAGGCGACGAAGGCCAGATAGACGATCTGATGAAGGAGGAGCACGAGCGCCACACCTATAAGTACCGGTGCGAGCAGGGAGATGAGGGGAAAGCGCAGGCCCTGCGGCTCCGTCGGTTGGACCGGTACTTCGATTTCGGTGGCCAGCGCCGGCGGAGCTATGCGCGGCGGGCGGTTGAAGCCACGGGTGCCGTTCGCGGCCGGCGGATCGAGCACGCGTGCGGCCGTCTCGACTTCTCGCACCGATACCACGGAATCGCCGATCTGGAAGACGTCGCCGGCGGCGAGCCGTTGCGCGCCGAGGATGCGATGGCCGGCCCAACCGACTCCGTTGGTCGAGCCGGCGTCTTCGAGGACGGCGCCGTCCCAGTCAATGGTGACCCGGGCGTGGTTGCGGCTCACCTGGGGGTCTTCGATGGTGAGACCGCTGTCCCGTGAACGGCCAACCGTCACCGTCTCCCCCGGGCTGAGGGCCACCGACGGGCCGGCCGCTGGACCGCCGAGCACGGCGACCTCCACGGGTCCGTCGCCGTTCGGCTGCGCTGGCACGGCCATCCCCATCCCAACCACCGAGCCCTGCAGGAGTCCCGCCGCGGATAGTTCCTCGCCCGGGGCCAGCAGGGAAGGGCCGAGATACAACGCCGGCGGGCTCTGGCCGGCGCTGGCAGGGAGGTCGAGATGCTGGGCCAGAGCGGCTGCCAGTTCACCGATCGTGGCATCCGGCTCGGCGCGCACCAGCACGTCCACAGGGGAGCGGGCCGCCATCGAGACGGTCAGGGGCAATTCCACGCGCTCAGCCGACGACCGTTACGCCGTGGCCCTGCCCTGGCCGCTGACTCTGGCCGTGGCGGTCGGTGCGACCCTTCTTGGCCAACACCTGTAGGAGCTGGCGCTGCGCCGAGGTCAAGGTGACCGAGGGTCGGTCGGCGAGGAGGGCTTCGTCGCGGCAGCGACGGACGAACATCTCGTCGTGGAAGAGAGTGGCGACGAGGTTGTGCAGCCCGCCGGCGCCGGTGCCGGTGACCTGATCGAGGATGTTGACTGCCTGCTGGATCTCCCCGGCGGCGGTACCGAAGGCGCCGGCAGGCACGGCTTCGATCGAGTCCAGTGATGACAGCGCCTGCCTCTTGACCGAGACCACCCGGTGCTCAGAGTCGTGCAAGAGATCGGCCACCGACTCCAGCTCAGGTGGCGACAGCACGACGCGCATCGCTTCAGTCCTTTCCGATCAGGGCGTCCAAGGCGACCCAGACGGCCTGGGCGCCGACGTCTTCGATCACCGCGGTGACCTCATCGATCTCGGACAACAGCCAGACACCGGCCGCTCCTCCATCCAGCCACCGCACCTCTCCGGCCTCGTAGATCTCCGGCCCGATGGTGCGGGCGAGGCGCACCCTACCGACGAGCCGTCGTTGCTGGTGGGCCGCCCGCCACTTGCGAGCCGTGGTTTCGTCCACGCCCGCTTCGGCCAGCGCCCGGTCGACCTCCGGCCAGAGACCAGCGCGGGCTAGCCGATCGACCTCCAAGCCGGCCGACACGGGCAGAACGAACTGGGCTCCACTTGCTGACGAAGCCGGCTCGCCGGGCCACTCGACGACGTCCCACACCGCCGCGCCTAGGGCGCCAGAGATGCGGTCTATCCGCCACACCCCGAGCTCCCGCTCGTGGAGGGCCAGCACCGCGCCGTCGTGCGCCGCCACCATCACATGCCGAGAGGGTTGACCGGCGTCGAGCTCGACCTCCACCACGGCGACCGGGGCCAGTAGCGGGGCCAGTTGATCGGCCGCACCCGGAGCCAGGCCGATTCCGTGTCCGTCGGTCGGCATGGCGAGCCCGTGGGCGAGCAGGGACCGGGCCGCCACCGTCTCGGCCAGGATCACGTCGTCGTCGCCGAGGTCGATGCGGAGCATGGACGGCAGCACCGTGGCGGTGATCCGAGCGACCACCCGAAGCTCGTCGGCGCTGAGAGTCCACATCGGGGCCGCCTTGTCGACGGGCGCGGTGGCGGTCACAGCGGAGCTCCGCCCGACGAACCCGTCACGGCCACGGCCACCCTGGTGGCCAGTACCGCCCAGGTGGTGTCGCCCGTCGGGGGGAGGCCCCGCTCGGTCCAGCCCGCACGACGCAGGAACGCCGCCGGATCCCGCTCGCCCCGTAGGATCGCCTCCACCAGGTTCTGGTCCGCAGTGAGCGCGGCCCGCTCGGCGCGCACCTTGTCGGCCGCGGTGCGGAGCAGCTGGCCGACCCACGAGAGCTGCCCCACGTTTGCTTGCATCGTCTGGTGGGCGCAGGTCACCTGCTCGCCGAAGCGGTCTGCAGCTGACCCTCGCCACACCAGTTGCCGGGCCCGCTGGCCCAGGTCTTCGTCGACCTGGTCCAGCTTCTCGGCCAGACCCGCCACATAGGTGGCGGCGTCATCCAACTCCACGTCCGACGTCAGGACCGTCATCAGCTCCCGACCTGGATGAGCATGTCGCCGCGGTTGCGCACCTCGTTGCTGGCGTCCACCAGGGCCTCGGACAGCCGCCGCAGGGCCGGCTTGTAATCTGCTTCCCACGCCGAACGGAAGCGGTCGGCCGCCCCGCCCTGCCACCAGGTGCTGTCCACTTCACCGGTCAGGGCGGCCAGGAGGTCATCCACGGTAACGGACTGTTGCTGCAGGCTGACCTGCAGGTGCTGCAAGGCGGGGATCTCGCCGCCGATGATCGAACCAGCCATGTTGGATTCTCCTCGTGTGAGCTAGCGAGTGCGTCGTGCACCGCTATCGGCAACCATACGGACGCCTCTTCTCCCTGCCAATCGGGAGCCCTACCCAACGCGAACGGGCGAACGTCGCCGGGACCGCCGCCACGGGGCGAGGGAGAGGCTGGCCCCAGCCCGCCGGCGGAAGGAAACCGACCGGCGCAGAACGGCGTCGAGCTCGCCGGCGTGCGCCCAGGCGGTCGCGGCGACCTCGGTACGGGGGGGATATCGGCGGTCGTAATGGGTGGCGTCCACCAGTCCGGCTAGAGCGGCGATCGGGCTGGCGCACGACGACCCCAACCGGGCACCGGCGCGGCCGACCACCTCCGGACCGGTGAACGATGGCGGCACCCCGACCCCGAGTTCGGCTAGACGATCGAGCACGTGGTCCCAGGCGCCGTTGACCCGGCCCACGGGGCTCGGCTGGCGGCGCTGCCGGCGCTTCCGGAGGGCCTTGGCCCCGAGCACGGACACCAGACCGGCGCCGATCAGAAGTACCACCCACGCCGCTACCATGAGCACCGTGACGCCGCCGCCCCGCGGTCCGGGCCTCGTCACCAGACCCTGGCCGGGGGTCGGGGAGTGCCCGGTGCCGGCGGCGTTGATCTGCTGCTGCTGGTGGAGGGCCTGACCGAGCGGTGACGAGAGCGCGGCCGAAGGCGCGGCCGGCCGGCCAGCGGAGGACGGATCGGCGGGAAACGCCAGCCAGCCGATCCCTTCCAGGTCCACCTCGGGCCAGACCGTCAGATCTCGGGTGGTGTAGGTGACCTGGCCATTGGCTGGGCCCCGATGGCCCCCTACATAACCGACCGCCAGGCGCGTCTGGAAACCCATGGCCCGGGCCAGAAGGGCAAAGGCGGCCGCGAACTGCTCCGAGCTGCCTACGTGCGTCACGTCGAGCAGTTGGACCACCTGGTAGGAGCCGCTGCCGATGGGGGAGTCGCCTGGGGGGTGGAGGGCAAAGCCAGGACCCGTCAAGTAGGACGTGATGTTCGCCAGTCGGGAGAGGGCATCGGGTCCAGCCCTGGCGATCAGCGCCGCCGCAATGGAGGTGACGCCAGGCGGCAGCGAGGCGCTCCCCTGGTCTGAGGGAACCGTCGCGGCGCGCCCGGCGAGCAACTGAGACCGGTCCGGGGTGGCCACATCGGCCCGGACCACGTACCGCGGGGGGACTGCTGTCCCGGCCGGCACGGCTAGGAGGTCGTCCGACTCCGACACGTCGAGGCCGCCGACCGACACCGCCACCGGCCGGGCCGGCGCAGGCAGGTAGCCGGTCGGAGTCAAAAGCGTCACTTCGGCCGTTACCGGCGTCGTCGTCACGGCCAGACGCGGACCAGCCGGCAGCTGGACGCCGGCGCGCTGGAACACCGCGGAGGACGTCCACTGCGTGCCCTGGAACTGGTCGTAGATGTCGAGGCGCCAGTACAAGCTCGCCGGGTCGGCTCCCTGCGTCGAGACCGTGAACATCTGCCGCACCGGGCCGTCGTAGATCGAGGCGTACGCAGCCAAGAGGCTCACCTGGTCCAGCGGTTGCGGGGGCGCGCTGATGGCGGCCCGCAGGTTGTAGGGCATCTGCTTCCCAGCCCCCGGCAGCACCGCCCCGACCGGTACGGCCAGGGCCACCACGGCGACCAGCACCAGGCCACCCGCCACCAGGCGTCCGTAGGCTGGGCGGGGCCCGTCCGGGCGCGCTCCCGCGATGGTCGGCGCGCCCGGCGTCGGCGGCGAGGCGGGTCGGTCTCGTTGACGCGGCGACGACGCCAGCAGGAACACCCCGGCGGTGGCCATCAAGGCGAGGGCGCCCCACTTGGGCGCGGGGCGGCCTCCGGCGCCGAGCAGCAAGGCGGCCAGGTAGAGCAGCGCCGGCGGCAGGAGGGACAGCAGCGGCCGCCTGCCTCCGACGGCCAGCTCCACCGCCGCGGCCGCGGCAACCGCGATGGCGACGACCACGAAGCCCAACTCCGACCCGGACGCGGGCGCGGGCAGGACCGATGTGACCAGCTGGGCCGCCCCGTTTGCCAGGCCGCCCAGGGCGGATTGACCGTGCGGGCTGGCTGGCAGGAACGCCAGGATCACGAGCACCGCGGCCGCCTCGGTGGCCAGGCGGAACGAGACCCGGTCGATCGCCGGTAGCCGAGCCACGACACCGACACTGAGTAGACCGATCAGCACCGGGATGACCACGGCCGCCGCCATCCAGCCAGCTCCGCCACCGCCGAAGATCGGCAGCACGGAGGGGATGACCGCGGCCACGACTGCGGCCGCCATGACGGCCGCGGTCGCCCGGGCTCCCGCGATCACCCGAACCGCCTCGGTCACCGCCGCACCATCCGGTTCCACGCCTCGACCAAGGCGGGGGCGGTCGGTCCCAGTACCACGATGATGCCGCCGCGGCGGTGACAGCCCGCCGGCCGGTCCGGGTCGATGTTGCACACGGTCACGGGGGCGAAGCGCCGGCGTTGGGCGCCCACCCGAGCTTCTACGGAAGCCTCCAGCCGGCCGGACACCACCACCAGCGATCCACCTTCGACGCTCTGTTCGAGGACCGACAGCAGCGCGACGGGATCGGAGGCTGGCAGCCGCTCAGCGGCGGCCAGCCGGTCGGCGACGCTGTGGGCCCCGTCCTCGCGGACGGAGGGGGCCGGTTCGCCAACGACGTGCAACAGCACCGGGTGCCCTTCCATGGCGAGGGCCCGGGCGACCGAGGCGGCCACCTCCACCCCCGCCTCGAAACTGTCGTCGGTCCATGCGCCGGCGCGGGTGTCCAGCACGACGGTGGCCCGTGGTTCGTTGGTGTCCACGTGCTGGCGGACCATGAGGGTGCCGAGGCGGGCCGACGAGCGCCAGTGGATCTGGCGCCGGTCGTCACCGGCCACGTACTCCCGCAGCGAGGAGAAAGTCAGTGAACCTTGCAGGGCCGTCTCGCTGATCGGTCCTTCGAGGTCGACGACCACCCCGGCCGGTAGCACCGACATCGGCCAGGTGCGGGGGTGGACCCACAACACCTCCCGGGCCCGGTGGTCCTGCTGGGCGGCCAGCAACCCGAACGGATCGCTACGCACCACCCGCAGCGGCCCGAGCGGAATGCGGCCCCGGCGCTGGGTCGGCAGTGGGTAGCGCACCAGGGCCGAGCCGCCCGGGGCCAGGGCCCGGACCGGGAGCGGCACATCCACCGGGCCCAAGCGGTCGACGACGGTAAGGGGCGCAGACGGCCAGCGCGACTCGTTGGTGACCTCGAGCAGCGCCACCGCGGCCTCGCCGGCGGTCACGGTCTTGGGGTGAAAGGTCCGGCCCACGCGCACCCTCGGCCGCCACACGACGAAGCCGATTGCGCTCACCAGCAGGAGCAGGCCCGCCGCGGCCACGACCAACAACTGGGGATACCCGAGCGCGGCGCCGGCGGCGTCGGCGACCGTTACCGAACCGGCCAGCACCCAAGCCACCGGCGTGACCTGCAGCGATCGCATGTTGTGGGAGCCGGTGGTCGGGGCGGGAGAGGGGGCCTTTTTCCGGAGGTTCATGCTTCGACGGGGACCGGGACCTCGGCGAGGACGGCGTCGATCACGTCGGCCAGCCTGCGGCCTTCCACCTCGGCTTCTGTCGTCAGCAGGATGCGGTGGCCGATCACCGCGGCGGCAATCGCCTTGACATCCTGAGGAACGACGTACGATCGCCTGGCTGCGATGGCCCGGGCCTGGGCGGCGCGCACCAGCGCCAGAGCGCCGCGGGTGCTCAGGCCTAGGCGGATCTCCGGTCGCCCTCTGGTGGCTCGGGCCAGGGCCACGACATAGCGCGAGATGGCCGGGTCGACGTGCACGTTGGCCGCCACCTGGATCATGTGCTCCACCTGGGCGGCATCAAGCACAGACCCGATCGTCGGCGCGACCCCGCCGAGCGCCCGTTGGTCGAGGATCTCCGCCTCGGCGCCGGCGTCGGGATACCCGACGTGGATCCGCATGAGAAACCGGTCCAGCTGGGCCTCAGGGAGGCGGTAGGTGCCATCCATGTCAATCGGGTTCTGGGTGGCGATGACCATGAAGGGGAGTTCCAGCGGATAGGTGGACCCATCCACCGTGACCTGGCGTTCCTCCATGCATTCCAGCAACGCGGACTGAGTCTTCGGGGAGGCCCGGTTAATCTCGTCGCCGATCACGATGTTGGTGAAGATCGGCCCGGGCTTGAACTCGAATTCCCTGAGTTCCCGATTGAAGGCGCTGACGCCGGTCAGGTCGCTCGGCAGCAGGTCGGGGGTGAACTGAATTCGGCGGACCGAGCAGTCGATGGACCGGGCGAGGGCCTTGGCCAGCATCGTCTTGCCGACGCCGGGGGGGCCGATCAGCAAGATGTTGGTGGCGTCTTCGATGAAACGTAGGGTGGCGAGCTCGGCGACGAGGTTGGGGTCCACCGAGGGCTGGGCGGAGAAGTCGAAGTCGGCCAGTGTGAACGGAGAGGGCAACGAGGCGAAGCGGGTCAGGCTCATCCGTCGACGCTCGTCGACCGAGGCCACCTCAACGGCCAGCAGCCGCTCCAAGAAGTCCTGGTGGCTGAGTTTGGCCTTGAGAGCGTGGTCGAGTGCCTCGGGCAGGGCCTCGGCCGCTGCGGTCATGCGCAAGAAGGCCAGGTGCGCCCGCAGCGTTTGGTACTTGGAGTTCTCGCTCATGCCGTGGCCTCGGTCGTCCCCGGGAAGGCCAAGGCGATGATCTCGGCCATGGCGTCGAGGTCGACACTCGGCTCGGCGCTCGAGCCTCCGAGCAGGCGGTCGCGCTCGGCCCGGGCGGCCGCACCGGGCGGCTTGTTGGCTTTTCGGTCACACGGACGAGCGGTACTGAACTGGGAGAGCACCACCGCTTCGAGGGCGGCCCGGTGCGCCTCGGTGCGCACCATGGCCCCTGAGCCGGCGCGGGCCAAAGGGTGCGACACGAGCTCGATGCCCGAAGGCGAGAAGATCTCGAGGCTCTTGGTGCCGAGCCGGTGCCGGAGAGTGACCTCGACTCCACCGAGTCCCGGGGCCACCGAGTAGCGGTTGCCCCGGAAGGCCACGCTGGCTTTGTCGTCGACAATCTTGTGCACCTCGATGGTCGCTGGGTAGGGAGCGGCCGGCAGGGGCATCAGCACCTCGGCCTCGGCCAGCTCGCCGACGCTCGGCCAGCGGGGCCGCCCCTCCTCGTGTATCTGCTCACCCGGATCGAGATAGCGCCCCGGCGGGCGCAGCCGGGCATCGCCGGTGCTCGACCAAAAGTGGTCCAGGCTCAGCTGGGCCTCGGCCATGGTGGTGGCCGTCATGGTGCGCCACCAACGGCCGCAGCAGAACTTCACNNGCAAACGACTTCTGCACGTCGGCGGTGCCCGGCACGATCACCGTGGCCAGGCGGTCGGTGCGCCACGCCCGCGCCGTGCCGCCCAGACGACGCATCACGGCGTCCATGGCCTCGATCAGGTGCGCCTGCTCCATCGATTCGGAGAGCACCCCCCGGGTGCGTCCCGAGTGCGACAGCGTGCCGAGCAGGACATAGGCCGTCCCGCCCCACGGGGCGTTACGGCGCTCGAACCAGTCCCACTGGATCTC
>PMHH01000080.1 GCA_003156595.1 Acidimicrobiaceae bacterium | reverse complement strand
GGGTCGCCGGCGGGTCGTGGTGGTGGCGCCGGGGCGGGCCGGCCGGCGGGGTCGGCGGTGGTGTACAGGTCGGGGTCGCCGGCGGGTGGCGGTGGTGGCGGGGCGGGCCGCCCGGTCAGCGTGGAGGTGTCGTGTTGGGGGAACAGGCCTAGTTCGACCAGGTCGGCCAGGCTGAGTTCTCCGTCTGTGCCGTTGGCGATGGCGGCCATGGTCATGATGGCGTCGTAGTCGAGGGCGTCGAGGGAGTCGCTGGTGGCGCCGGATTGGCGTCGGATGATGTTGAGTCGGCGTCGGATGGGGTCGAGCATCCGCCATAGTCGGGCGCCGTCTTCGGGGTGGCCGTACAGGTGGGCGTGCAAGGCGCCGTCTCGGTCGGTCCAGCGGCGCAGCGACCGTTTGGTGTGGCGGTCCTGGTGGTGTTGTTCGGCGTCGCGGCGGGCGGCTTTGACCTTGGCGACT
This sequence comes from Acidimicrobiaceae bacterium, assembly GCA_003156595.1. Taxonomy (GTDB): domain Bacteria; phylum Actinomycetota; class Acidimicrobiia; order Acidimicrobiales; family Palsa-688; genus PALSA-693. The sequence goes on along the minus strand of PMHH01000080.1, from coordinate 21,235 downwards.
TCGTCGTTGAGCTCGGGTAGGGAGCTGTGTTTGGCTTTGTCGATGAGGGCAGCGGCTTGGGCCGGATCCGCGGCTACGCCGTCGGATATGGCGGTGGCCTGCTCCAGTGACACCTCCCCGGCCAGGGCGGCGGCGGCCACTTCGGGCTGGTCGGCGAGGCGGCGGCCGGTCTCCAGCGCCCGCTTGGCGGCCGCCGGGCTCATGCCCGCCTGGGCGGCGAGCTGTTCAGATGCGGAGCGGTAGCCGTCGTGCTGCCAGCTGTTGGCCTCAGCCGAGCGGGCCGCGGCCAGGACTTTGATCGACGCCGCGGACGCCTCGATCTGCGCGCACAACCGGACCACCTCGCCCGCCTGCGCCGCCGTCAACGCCTCGGCGTCGAACCCGCCGGCGTAGGTGGTGATCGATTGTTGAAGAGCGCGCAGCCCTTGGCACATGGCGGGTCGTCCAACTGGTGGAGGGGTGGCCAGGCCGGCTCTGCGCCGACGATCCCGCCCGATGGATCGCATCGAACGTCAGTTCGATTATACCCCGATGTCAGCGGAAACTCAACCGTTTCCAGCATCGCCAGCGCAACAATTCCGCCCGGATCTCCCCTTCGTAGCGCGCTGGCGATGGTGCGACATGACCTCGTGCAGAGCAGGGTACGGCGGCTAGAGAGAGCCGTTCTGTCGGGCGCTGGCCGGCGACGAGACGCTCGCCAATGAACGCATCGACGCGGCCCTGGCCCGACCGACAGCCCGACCGAAACCGTCGAGACCCCCTGCGCGCTCGAGCCGGAGAGCGAGTGCACCCTCACGTCTGTCTCTGTGTTCAGCTACCAGCGGCCCGGGCTTGGAGGCCGGGGCGCTGAACATTGAAGCCGGCGATCTCCAAGTTTCAGCAAGTGCGGAACTCGGTTCGTTTGGATCGAGCCAGGCGGACACGACGAATGTTCTGAGTTGAGTCAACATTGGGTGGGGGGTCGTGACTTGGATAGACGTGGTGGAGCAGTTCGATAGCTGGTATCGCCGAGTGCATCCCCGAGTCGTCGGGTTGGTATTCGTGGCGTGCGGTGATGCCGACGTGGCAGAAGACGCCACGGACGAGGCGTTCGGCTGAGCGTTGGCTCGGCGTGAGCGGGTCGAGGCTATGGATTCCCCCGAGGCGTGGTTGTACCGGGTGGCCTTGAACGTAATGAAGCGCCGTCTGAGACGGCGCGCCGTCGAGCAACGGTTATTCCGGCGCTCCCACGGCGAGTCAGCCGCGTCGGCAACGACGGGCAATCCTGAGGTGTGGGACGCCGTCCGCGGCCTCCCGGATCGACAACGCCTGGCGGTCGTCTTGCGCTACATCGCCGATCTGACCGAGGCCGACATCGCGTTGGTGATGGGCGTGACGAGAGGCACGGTGGCCTCGTCGCTCGCGACCGCCCGCGCCCGCTTGAACGGACTGCTTCTTGACTTCGACCCGACCCCCGAGCCCACCGAGGAGGCTCCACATGGCTGATTTACACAGCGCCGTCCGAGACCTGATCGACAATCCTGTCCGCCAGCCAAAGCCGTTCGAAGCCCTCGTAAGGCTGGCCGAGGTGCGGCGGCGGCGCCGCCGTAACACTGTCGCGGTGACGGCCGCGATCGTCATCATTGCCGCCAGCGTGGGTGGCATCGTCCTCGACCGGGGCGGGGCCACTTCGACGAAGGTCACCGTCACCGGACCGCCCGCCACCAGTTTTCGGGCGAGTGCGACGTTGGCGGCCATGATCGGCGGTCATCTCGAACTGCTCAACCCGACAACCGGGCAAGTCGAGCGCTCCATCGAGGTCGGCGATAGCGGGACCGGCGGGTTGGCCATCAACTCGACCGGCGAGACGGCATATATCACCTTGGCGGTGGGCGCCGGCTGCGATACCGACATCATTTCAGTCGACCTCGCCACCGGGACCGAGAGAGTCGTCGCCGACAACGCCGCCAGTCCGGCCGTCAGCCCCGATGGTCGCGACCTCGCCTACGTCGCGGTGCAGGCAGCCGTTGCTTACTGCCCTCCCGGAAACGTCGAAGTAACGAACCTGACCGACGGTGCCACCCGTAGTTGGAACCTGACCCCCCAAGCCCCGGCGGGACAGGTGACCGGCCAGGTGGACGGTCTGTCGTGGTCGCCCGACGGCACCCAGCTAGCCGTCGGGACCCTTCTGGTCGCCAACTCCGGCATCCGATTCCTCGACGTCACCGAGGACCTTTCCCCGACCAACCCGACCGTGCTGATCGCGGACGGCCACTACACGTCGCCCCAGTACCTGCCCGACGGGAACCTGGTCGTCGTCTCTCCGTTCTGCGGCATCGACGCCGCCAGCTGCCCGTCTCCTCTACCTGGAAGCAACATCTCCTCCATCGACACGCTCAACCCTCGGACAGGGCGCGTCCTGTCCGTTATCCCCAGCAACTTCCAATTGGGCAACGTGATCGTCGACCCGTCTGGACGCCAACTCGCGGCCCTAGCCGGCGGAAACCTCTATCGCATCGACGGTCAGCAACTCGTCCTAGTGAAACAAGGCGTGCTCGCCGCCGCATGGGTAACCACCACACCGACTGGGTAACAACGAGCGCTTCAGACCCCGACATTCTGTAGCTCTGGCGGACGGAGGCCGGATCGATCGTTCGGCGCTAATCGTTATGCCGGGCTTTAGGTTTGCGATGTGGAGCGCATCTTGTTGGACGAAGTGATCCAAACCGACTACGGGCAGTTCGATCTGGTCTGGGCTGACACAGGCGGTTTCGACGGCGACGTCGACCGATTCTTCGAGGGGCAGGTCAACGGGCTGGTTGGCTCGGCGGATAGCAGTGGCGTGTACGTAAACCTTGCCCGTCGGTCGGGTGGCTCCTCGCTCAGGATCGTCCTGCGTGACGACGCGCCCGAGGCCGACGACTCGTACCAGGACGTCGTCGAGGTATCCATCACGATTCCTCCCGGCGCAGTAGTCCAGTGGATGTCTTGGGCCGGGGAGACAAGCGGCGTGCTAGCGGAGATACCGCCAGGCAGCTACCGGTTACGGGTCAGTGCCCGCGACCGGGATGAGGGGGCCTCTGGGGAGTGTGCCGATGGACTTGTCGACGCTTACATGCTCGAGTTTGGCCATCATCCATCGGCCCCGACGCCATCCTCCGAGTGGGCACCGCAAACGCCGAGTACTGGCATCGTGAATGGGGCGACCGTCGATAGCCCACGAACCCATACCCACGTCGACGTCGCCGGTTCGGCCGTTACTCCTTCGGGCGAATTCTCCTCCCACACTCGTCCCGATCAGGGCGGCAAACCGCGGTCTCTGACGGTTTGCAGCGGTTAGAAATGTATAACCCTTGAACTGCCCGTTTCCGCTGGTCAGGGCTGGTGCCCCCGGTAGAATTCGAACCTACGCACTCGGCTCCGGAGGCCGGTGCTCCTTCGAGATAAAACCGCAGGTCAGACTTTGATGGGCCCNNCCCGAAGGTCAGACTGGCGTCGGGGGCCTGCAGGCACCCTGGATTGTTGCTTCGAGGACGAGTGTCAGAGTCTTTCTGATCGCCACGAGGCCCTCCGGGGCGGCACGCCCGACATTGGACTGTTGAAAGGGTGATGGCCGATGGAAGTGCTAGTGGACCGTATCGCCGGACTGGACGTACATAAGGAAACGGTGATGGCTTGTGTGCGCACCCCCGGCGAGAACGGCAAGCGCCGACAGGTGGTCCGGGAGTTCTCGACGTTCACCGGCGACCTGCTCGCTTTGCGGGAGTGGCTGGCCGCCGAGGCGGTGACGCAGGTGGTGATGGAGGCCACCGGGGTGTATTGGCGCCCGGTCTGGCATGTCCTCGAAGAGGAGGCGGAGTGGGAGTTGATGTTGGTCAACCCTCGGCATGTGAAGAACTTGCCGGGCCGCAAGACCGATGTGTCGGACTCGGCGTGGCTGGCGCAGCTGGGCGAGTGCGGGCTGCTGCGCGGCTCGTTTGTGCCGCCACCGGTGATCGCCCGGCTGCGGGACCTGACCCGCTACAGGAAGAAGCTGGTCGAGGACCGGGCCAAGGAGACCCAGCGCATCCAGAAGGTCCTGGAGGACGCTGGGATCAAGCTGGAGTCGGTGGAGCAGTCTTGACGACGAGGCCGAACTGTGGCTGAGGCAGTGGTGTCTCCAGTTGGGACAGCTGTCACGGCCCGTCCTGGCCGCGGTCGACCAGCGTCTGGTAATTCGGGACGATGGTGAGCCACTCGGCCCGGCGACCGCGGGCCGGTTCCGGAAAGTATCGAGGGCCTGCATCCGCCGGGCCTTCGAGCTGGGCATCCTCGACGCCGATCCCTGGCCGCCCCCACCCCGAGGTCGTTCCAAGCGCAAGGCCACCCGCATCACTCGGTCGCTGTCGATCCGCAGCCTGCCCGCCCCGGCCACCATGGCTCGGGTCATTGACGCCATCCCGAGCCATCAGCCCGCGAGCCGGGCCTACCGGGTGATGACCGCCGTCGCCTACTACGCCGGCTTGCGCCCGTCCGAGGTCGTGATGCTCCGGGCCAAGGCGCTGGAGATGCCCGAGGACGGCTGGGGACGCATCCACGTGACCGAGGCCGACGTTGCCTTCGACGAGCCCGGCGAACCCAAGACCGGTCCGCGATCGGTCCCCATCCCACCGCCACTGGTGGGGATTCTCCGGGAGTGGGTTGTCGAACACGACTTCGCCGCCGACGACCTCCTGTTCCGGACCCGCAACGGCTTACGCCCACGGGCGTCGAACTGGTCAAGAGCGTTTCACCGGGGGCTGCGGGAGACCGGCCGCCCGCCGATACGCATCTACGACTGCCGCCACGCGGCCGCAACGACCTGGCTCGGCGCCGGTGTTCCGCTCGGCGAGGTCGCCAAACGCATGGGCCACAGCGTCGAGACGCTGGTCACCACCTACGTCGGCGCACTGGCCGGAGACGAGACGCTCGCCAACGAACGCATCGATGCGGCCCTGGCCGGACCGAAACCGTCGAGACGGTCTCCGCGCTCGAGCCGGAGAGCGAGTGCCCCCTGACGTCCGTCTCGCTGTCTTCAGCTACCAGCGGCCCGGGCTTGCAGACCGGGGCGCTGAACGTTGAAGCCGGCGATCTCAAGGCTTTCAGCGAGCGCGGAACTCGGTTCGTGCTCATCGAGCCACGCGGAAACGGCGGCCTGCTGTTCCGCCGGCGGCGAATCGAGGACACCGAGGCGTCGCAACAGGGCGCGTGCCGTTGACACCGGGATCTGCTCCCGGCTACGGACCAACTGTCCGGGCTCGACGACGAAACGCTCGGTCATGGTGCACCTCGATCTCGACGATACCCCTTTCGTCAGGTTGGCCGATTCGAGTGGAGGACCGACGACGGACGTCCCTTGCCGGTGTCTCCGAACTCCTACGACCAGATCGCGCAGAGTGGGATCGCGTGCACCCGTTCGCCAAGCTTGTAGATAGCTGAGCCGCTATGGACGACAGCGCCGGCCGCGAAGTCCTTCCCGAGCTCGTCCCGCAGCCAGAACAGGTGCTTCGCATCGTCGCCTCCTGGAGCCGAACCTGCCTTGAACTCAAGGCCAATGACCCGCGATGCTCCGATTTCCACCACCAGATCGACTTCGCGGCGGCCGCCCTCGACCCGCAAGTGGTGGAGAGCCGGCCGGGGTTGGCTCATGACGATCTCCGGGCGGAGCTGCGCCGTGGCGAGAGCGTCGAAGCACCGGCCGACGAGGTCGGGGTCGCCGAGTACGGTCGGCCCGTCGAGACCTGCCGCAGCCGCCGCGAGACCCGAATCGACCATGTAACGCTTCCCCTGCTTTATGAGCCTACTCAGGCGATTGCTTGTCCACGCGGGCACGACGTCGAGCACGTAGAGGCTTCTGAGCAGATGGTCATAGCCCGCCGCAGTCTTGGCGTTGACGTCCGCGGCTCTGTACAGCGTGGCGTCAGAAGGGGTGCCGGCATTGTTGAGCGCCAAGACGCTCAGGTAGCGCCGGAGCTTGACGGGGTCCTTGGCCGTGTCCAGCGCGGCGGCGTCACGGGTTACGAGGTCGTCGAGGTAGCTGGTCAGCCAGGTGGTCCGGGCCCGGTCGCTGCGATCGCGGTAGGCGACCTCGGGGAATCCGCCTCGGAGGGCCATTGCCACGTAGTCGTCGATGGCCGGAGCCTTCGGCGGGACGACGAGTTCGTCGGTGCCCGAAGTGGCGAGGCGCGCCAGGAACGCCGGACGCTCGGGGTCGAGGATTCCGCGGAGTTCTCGCTCCACTAGGGGGTACATGCTCATCCGGACGATCCGTCCGGTGCCGGCCCACGTCTCGTTGAACAGCTCGGCTCGGACGCTGCCGGCAAGGATGAACTGTCCCGCGGTGCCGTCACGATCCACTACCCGTTTGACGGCCGGGAGCACCTCGGGAACCTCCTGCCATTCGTCTAGGAGGACGGGCCGGCCAGCCCGGCGCAGGGCCGCGTCGGGATCAGCCCTGTAGGCGGCGGCGACTCCGGGCTGATCCAGCGCGACGATCTGCTCGACCTGCTGGGCGGCGGTGGTCGTCTTGCCGGCTGCGCGGGGGCCGGTGATCATCACGGCCGGAAAGTCAGCACACAGCTCGGCGAGGTATCGGTCGGCCATCCGGGGACGGTACGTGGCAGCGAGGCTCACGGGATCGATCGAAGCTTTGACATGCGCACTACCAACTTCACGCGGCAGAGACTACCAACTTCACGCGGCAGTTGACACCAACTTCACGCGGCAGAGACTACCAACTTCACGCGCTAGCCAGCCATGCAGCTAGCCAAGTTCCCGGCTCACCCAGCGTTAGGCGGCAGAGGCGACTAGACGGGGCCGTTCTGTGCGCGAGTTCCGATCGCTTGCCCTTCGCCGGCAAGGGTTCGATACGTCGATCTCGGCCTGGCTGTTTGCTTCCCCAGGTCGGATGACTGCCATTTCGTTCCCTTGGGCCTATTCGCCAACTCGTATATGCGACTCGACTACCTCCGGCCATGCCATTGGTCGGACAGTCCGTGGTTGAGTCGGGCTATGTGCTCAAGGCAGCCACGAAGCTGTAAATCGGGGCTGTCGGTGCGCTTTGCGCGGTTGCCCCGATGGCGAGGCAGGCGTCCGCCGAGGGGCAACTGATGGGTCCGATGTTGAGATACGACTGGCCATAGGCGTCGGGAGCGCCGGCCGGGACGGAGAAGACCACCTTCGACCAGGTCGTTCCTCCGTCGGTGGTGCCGAGGAGCACGGGTGTGTCGGCGTTCGTGCCCTGGCCGACGTGCTCTAGCACCAGCTGGGATCCCGACACCCAGCACTCGGTGCTGGTCGCGCAGGCGATGCTGTCGAGCTGCGGATCGGGCACGTCGGCGGGCAACTGGTCGACGGTCCAGCTGAGGCCACTGTCGGGCGACGAGGCGATGTCGCTCACCGGCTGGACAGTGGCGTTGGAGCACGAGATGCCTCCCTCGGTGGCCTCCTGTGCGTTCGCCTGCGAAGCCAACGCGGACTCCATCTTGGAGAGGGCTTCGACGTCGGAACTCATCGCCGGAAGCGTCGAGTCCGATTGAGGAGACGGATGCTGATTGGAGCTCGGGCACTGGGGAGGGTTGCCGATGGTGATGGGGATGAGTCCGCTCACGAAGCAGTGTTGTGCGTCGGAGCAGCTGAGACTTGATGGTGACGGATAGCCCACGGCGAATCCCTTCGGGAAGACGCCCTGGCGCCAGGTGTGTCCGCCGTCGCTTGTCACCTGCACGAAGTCGTGGACGTCGTAGAACGGCGCGGTGGGGTCCCACTGCTCGCCGATCAGCACGCAGGCGCCGACCGCCGGGCAGGCGAGATCCAGCACGGAGTCTGAGGGCGCCAACGCGCTCGCCGTCCAGGTCGTCCCGCCATCGTCGGTCGTGACGAAGGACTCGTCGGGCGAGCTGCCCGTATGGCTGATAACCCCGGTGGGCTCGGCCCAGGGCGGACCGACGACGCCGGCGCAGTGGGCCGCCGAGGAGCACGAGAGCTGCAGGAGCACGCCAGACACCCCCCGCAGTGGATCCATCATCCACTGGCTCCCGCCGTCGGCGGTCACGATAAAGATGGACTGACCGTGGTAGGTCCCGCCGGCGGCGCACGTGGTCTCGGCTACGCAGGTGAGCGTGGTCGTCGGGTTGAAACCGTCGGGCATGGGCAGCACGTTCCAGCTCGTGCCGAGATCGTGGGTCACATACAGCGACACCGAAAGCAGTAGCGCCCCCGCCTGGGGTGAGGCGTACTGGCTCGCCATCATGTAGCAGGCGTTGACGGACGCGCAGGTGAGGGGGCCGCCCGGCGGGCCGGCCGTGTTCTGCTGCCAGGTGCCGGTGAGCAGGGCGCCGACGAGCTGCCAGTGCCCGGATCGCACCGTGTGAGAACCCGATGGTTCGAAGGGCCGGCCCGCCTGGAACGGCGTCGTAGTCGGTCGGGTCAGGCCGGGGCTCGCCGACAAGAGGAGCGGGACAGCGACGGCGAGCGCTACTGCGGCGGCCAGTGCAGCCACGCTTGTCACGAGCAGCCTGCTGTGGCGGCGAATGGAGGCCCGGTCGGCGGTCAGGACCCGCTCGAGCAGGGCACGCCCCTCGGGGGAGCGGGCGTCACTGTCGTTCTGTGCCTGCTGGGGGTCGCGCGCTGCCAGCTCGCGCATGATTCTTTCGTCGGGCCAGTTGGTCTTCATTGCCCCTCCTTGTGGACGGCCAGAGTTTTCCGATGGGTCACCTCGTGCTGGCCCGGCGCGTCGGCGTTGAGCAGGAGCCGCATGTGCCGCCGCGCCCGGAATAGCCGGACCTTGAAGGCCGTCACCGAGCACCCCGCCACGACGGCGCCCTCGGCGAGGGCGAGGCCTTCCCAGGCGACCAGCCGTAATGCCTCCTGCTCGGCGCTGCTCAAGCGGGCGAGGGCGGCGAGCAGGGGGTCCTCCCAGCCGACGTCGTCGGCCGGATCCGGGCTGGCTCGCAGGACGGAGAAGCCGTCGAGGCGCATCCGCAAGCGCGAGGTCCTCTGCAGACCACGGCGTTGGTTGGACACGGCGCCGCGGGCCAGGCCGTACAACCACAGGAGGGGGTCGCCTGAAAGGCGGTCCAGCGTCCGCCAGGCGGCCATGAACGTCTCGGCCACAGCGTCGGCGGCCGCCTCGGGAGGGAGGCGTCGGCGACTATAAGCAACCACCTTCGAATAATGCGCGGCGTACAGATCGGTGAAACGCTGCCGTCGCTCATCTTCTGTCGAGCCCATCACCGTCTCCAAGTCCGGCAGCCCGTGGCCGGTTACACGGTTTGTCCCTGACGGTACGACGCCCGGCGGGCGGACGCTGTCCGGTCATCGGACGCGACGGCACAATAAGCCCGCCGTACGGGATCCCGCTTACCGACTCTGATCGGCGTCATCACCATGCCCGACAGCGCACATCGAGGTGTTCGGGGGCCGGGTCGCTATCCGACTCCCGAGTTTCCGCGCGCGCCGATTCGGCACACTCAGCCTGCCCAGCGTCTGCGTCCTGCAGTCCCTCAAGGCCTCGCTACGGCGCGATCATCGCGGTGGTGCGCCGAGTCACGATGATCGCCATCTGTGTCGCGATCGTGGCCGAGATCGGCGTTGGCACCGTTCGGGTCGCCCTCGCCGGACTCCATACCCACGCACTGACCAACATGAGCGGGTTCGTGTTTCACCAAAGAAGCGCCTACGGGCTTCTGTCTGGCGACGTCGCGGGCCCGACCGACTCCGTGCCGTCTTGTCTGTGGCCGACCTCAACTGTCGACGCCGCCGTGCCAGCCGCAGAGGTGGCCAGCTCCTGCCAGCCCATACCGGCCGGGCGGACCGTCGGTGTGTTCAGATCGCCGGCAGGTGGGGCTCGCTTCTACGACGACGATGACGACCCTTACAACGGGGTGGTGCGCGTCGCTCGTTTTGATCGCTCGACCCGGACCCTTAGCGCTGGGGCCGTGGTCATGAGCTACGGCGACTACTCGGGCGGAACCCGTCCCGAGTACGTCTACCAGGGGGACTGGGTGTGGCTCTATGACAGCGACACACCCCAGGGCGCACAGCTACCCAGACTGTCGGCTGACACTGGTGCCCTACTTCAGAGGGACGCAATGCCGCCGATATCAGAACCCATCATCGGAGCTAACAACGTCGGATTCTGGATGGGCCAAGCAACGAACAGCAACTCCCCGTCATCGCTCCCGCTCGGCATCTTCGTAGTACCCATCGACGCACGGGCACCCCTTCTGGTCAAGGCAACGGCCGCGGTGGTCGCCTGGATGCACCCCAGGGGAACCACAATGTCGATCGGAGTCTTCTTCCGCCCCAACCAATACAACTCCACCCCGGTCGAGCAGATCTGGCAGTTTGACCAAGCGGACACGTGAACCAGTGGAAGGGTCAAGGACAGCAAGCTGCCACTCGATCCGGCGAGACCGTCCCCGATCACCGCCTCCCTACACCTCGATAGACCATTGACCCGACCCTCTTCCAACGCTGAGACAGGCACCCAGAAACGTCGACATGTCGGTCTCCCAACACGGTGGTCCAGAGGCGCCTCGATCTCCGGAGGAGGAGGAGGAGGTGCTCCTTCGGCTACCAGTGAGGCGAGCGAGGCTCTACTGAAGACTCCTACGCATTGCGTGCTTAGGGGCAACTGAAGATCGTCTCGTGTGGCTTCAGCTGAGACGGCGAGCAGCGAATGGGTTGGTCAGCTTGGCGGAACCCTGCCGGAATCGGTACTTGCAGCAGGTCCAGGTTGGCCGAGGTGGCGGGCAGATAGCTGTAGTTGGTCGAAACCGTCGACCCTGGCGAACTGTTGATGCTCATTACCGGCAGGTAGGACGATGCGTCGACGAACAGCTGCAAGGTGCTGTGGGCGGCCGGGTACTGCGCGGTTATTTCGATGGTCGGACGACCGTCGAGCAGTGGGTGACCTGTGATCTGGAACTCGCCGGCTTTAAGGCTTTGCACGACCTGACCGGGCGTCGGGCCGAACGGGCTGCACGACGAGGTGTCACCGTCAGGTCCCTTTGCGGCCTGCGGGATGGTCGTTGCGGGAGCCGTGATCGCGCTTTGGCCCTTGTTGGCTTGGATCCCTACGACGCACGAGCCCGGCTGGACTGGCTGTAGTGGGACAGTCCACCAGGCGTGGGCGGGGAAGTCGACGACTGTCATAGTCGTTAGCCCGTTCGACATCGCCATGTCGTAGTTTCGCTTGCCGCCGATGCTGTAGCTCATGCGGTATCCGCTTGCGCCTTGGGTCAAAGTCCAAAACGTTGAGCGGACGTCGTCATTGGCCGTGGTGTCTATCACGACGACGCCTCGGACATTGTCGAGGGCTGTTGTCACGTGGGCCAGCAGGATCGCCATGGCCGGTTGGGATGAAACCGGCTTAGCGCCGCCCACCGACCCGCCCGCCCAGGGGCGCACGGCGAAGGTCGCGGCGGCTAGCGCGACCATTAAGGACGCGGCGACGGCGGCCACGACCCGTACTCGTGGCCGGCCCCATCGCCGAGCAGGGACCGCATCGAGTTTCATCGGGTCCGACGCCAGTATGTGATCGAGCAATAGGGCGCGTTCGCCGGCGGGGACCAGCTCGTCGACATGATCAGCGAGAAGCGGGCGGGCGGCCACTAGGCGTTCGGTGGTGGACCGGTTGGAGCTCATCAGACCTCCTTCGAGATGGGAACCGGGGCGCCGTGGGCCGCGGCCGGCCCGGCTGGCCGCTGGATCGACAAGTCACGCCCAGAGTTGTCGAGCTGCTCGACCTCAACTTGGAAGCGCCGTCGAGCGCGATGCAGGCGAACTTTGACGGCAGGGATCGAGCAGCCGAGAGTGTCTGCGGCTTCGCGGCAGGAAAGATCATCCCAGTAGATGAGCTTCAAGAGCTCTGCGTCACTGTCCTGGAGGCGATCCAGCGCCAAACCGACTACATCCCGAACGGGAGCTATCTCCAAGGTTTCGTCGACCTCGCCGCCCGCGCCCTCCTCGACAGCGGACAGCCGACCGCGGAGTGCTTCCTGCCTGGTTCGCGACCGCCGCAGATCCGCCAACGTTCGCCTGGTCACTCCGAGCAGCCAGGCTCGGGGAGAGTTGGGCAATTCCTCTCGCCTGCGCCACGCCACCAGGAACGTCTGCGCTGCAGCATCCTTCGCAAGGTCCAAATCGGCTCGCACGACAGCATACGCCAGTACGGCGTCGTACTCCTCGTGGAAAATCCGCTCAAACCTATCCAGTTGATGCCAGTCAGCTGGGCCGAGGACCGAATTGTCATCCACGCGGTGGCCAGTACCCCTCCGGCTTGTTGTCACAATGACGAAGTGGCCGCCATGGGCAGGAAGGTTACGCCGCCCGAGCGGCGCCCCAGCTCGGCAACCCGACATCGGAAGGCATGCACACCGGCACACTCACCTTCTCAATACTCACGTAGACCGTCCGAAAGCAGCCCAGAATCAACACGCAAACGTCGGAGCCTCCAGGCCTACCGAAACGCCCCGATCGACGTACCAGATCAGGCGTCGGCCCAACCCAACGACAAGCCAGGGGTGAGCCCCCCGGGGGTTCACCCCGGACCGTTGGGCCGGCTGGCCCCGTTGCCTATCGCCGAGGCCGGAGAGCTCCAGGGCCGCGCTGACGAATCTGAAAGTGACATACACGGTCCGTCTGCAATTAAAGCCCGAGAAGGAGGACGTCATTGGACGAGCTTTCAGAGTTGCCGACAATCGAGGTCGAGCGTCAGGCGCCGGGCATCCCGTCCGCTGCTGTCGGGATCGCTGCCGGAAGTGACAGTCCCCTGGATTCCCATGAGAGGAGCTCACGAAAGGGGGAGACAGCGCACGAACCGGCGTGGACCGCCCACTACCCGCCGACAACGGCCGACGCCACCGATGCCCGAGCGTTCTACCTGATCCGCACAATTTTTCCAACAAACGGCCCTTTGCCGGCCCGGTAACAGGGAGAGGACAACAGCCGACCCCAGCACGGTCCTACGGAGCGCAGCACGTACCCGGTCGTCCCAACGCTGGCAATCAGACGAGTACCGACAATCAAGGAGCCCAATGGCCGACATCGACAACATCCCCCAACTACTGACCATCGACCAGCTCGCCGAGCGGCTCGGCGTCACCGAGCGCTATATCCGCCGCCTGGTCGCCGAGAGGCGGGTGCCATACCGGAAGCTCGGCAAGCTGATCCGCTTCGCCGAGCACGAGATCGCCGCCTGGCTCGACACCACCCGCCGGCCCCAAGACGGCGATGACCGCAGCGCCTGAACCGCTACAGCTCTTCGCGCTGCGCGAATCTTTGCCCCTGATTGCACCGCAGAAGCGGGCGGCGACTCGTGGCGAGGCGACAGGCCGGCCTCCTCGATTCGGGATCGCCGATGACGTACTCGACAAGGCGGGCGCTGCGGCGGTCCGTGTCGCTCAGGCTGAGGCGGAGTTCGCATCGGCGGTCGCCGCCGCCTGGGCCGCTGGTCACAGTTGGCGCCGGATTGGCGACGCCACCTGCGTCCCCCATCAGACTCTCCATCGCCGGAGGCGAGATCAAGCCCACCCGGTGCATCCTTCGTCTCCTGGTGAGACATCTCACTAGCTCGATGAGCCAGGATGGACGAACGGGCGTCAGGCCTTGGCGCCCTGCGCTACGGGCGCATCGAGGACAGATGGTTCGACGCCCCAGGATCGCAGGATGCTCTTGGCGCGGGAGCGCTCGATGCGCTTTGCCCAGTCATCGTGACCTGTCAGAAAGCCCGCGACGCGGGAGTCCCGGACCCATCGGGCTGACCGTCGGTCGAACCGCTCCATATGAAGCCCCGATGCGTCTGTGATGAACCGGGCGAGGACGCTCGGTTCCGGGCCACCCTGATTGGAGGCGCAGAACACGACCGGCACGACACAAGTGTACGGCTCGCGATTCGCAGCAGAGATCAGCTCAGCCCCAACGCGCCCTTGAGACCGCCCATCGATCTTGGACAGGTCGGCTGAAGTCACGGCGCCGAGATTCGCTGACAGGAGGCGACGCTCCAGCACAAGAAGTCGACCGGCCCGGACAACCGAGGGACGAAGCAGACCGGCTTGACGCCAGTCACCGAGGATTACGTCACCGCAGCGAGGCGAGCCGAGACGCTGGCTGCTGCTGGTGACCAGGGCGACTATTTACGTCGGGGTCAGCGTGGTAGCGGGCGGACGACACGAGGCAGACCGGCCGACGTTTCGAGCCACGCAGGTCCGCGTAGGTGAACGGCGCCAGGTAGATATCGCCGCGGATCATCGGAGAGCAGGAGGCAGACGGGTTCGTCACCTGGTCATAGATGTCGTCATCGCTAGAGAACCAGTCGGCGACGAGCGAGGCCGGCGGCGCCCATGGAGGTCGCGACCAGCCGAGCAGCCGCTCCCTCAGCTGCCAGAGGTGCTCCTCGGCCGCCTCGACCCGTTCCTGTGCTTTGAGCACGTCCTTGGCGTTCGCCGCGACCAGCGGTTCGCCTGGGGTGAGCTCGGTTCCTAGGAATGCTTCATAGGCCGACGCGGCGGCCCGCAGCTGTTCATTGGCCGCGTCCAACTCACGCCGCTGGGCTTCGGTGAGGTCGTCTTCTGAGCGGGAAGAGGCACCTACGGACATATCTCAACAGTATGGCCTTCAACGTGTCCGCGGGGCTGCTCATTGCTCACGGCCGGTTCGGCCGTCACTCCTTCGGGTGGGATGTTCCTCCCCCACTGTTCCTCCCCCACTCCTCCCCCACACAGGGGTAAAACACGGTCAAAGGCGGTTTGCAGCGGTTAGAAAAACGTAGCTCTGACCTGCACGTTTGCGCTGGTCAGAGCCGGTGCCCCCGGTAGGATTCGAACCTACGCACCCGGCTCCGGAGGCCGGTGCTCTATCCCCTGAGCTACGAGGGCCCTGGTTGCCAAGGCAAGACAGCGAGCTTAGCCGGGTGGATCGCTGCCGTACGATGGTCAGATGCCGGTCGGCACCGTTCTGGTCGTGGATGACGACCCAGTCATCGTCAACCTCCTCCGGGTCAATTTCGAAATAGAGGGCTACACCGTCCTCACCGCCACCACCGGAGAAGCCGGGTTGGCCCAGGCCCGATCCGGGGGGCCGGATGTGATCGTCCTGGACGTCATGATGCCCGGCATGGACGGTATCGAGGTCGCCCGTCGCCTGCGGGCCGAAGAGGACACCCGGAAGATTCCCATCATCATGTTGTCGGCCAAAGCCCAGTCTTCAGACATCCAGGCCGGTTTGGCAGTGGCCGACGAGTATGTTACCAAGCCCTTCGAGCCCATCGAACTGCTCGATCGGGTGGCGACGGCGTTGGCTCGGGCCCAGTCCGGCAACGCCCACTGAATGCTTTCTGATCCGGATCCTCAACCTGGGTACGACGCCGAATCGGGCCGCGGTCCCGTGCCCACGCATCTCCTTCCGGACGGGGCGGTCATCGACGCGTCGGGACGCCTGTCAATCGCCGGAGTCGACCTGCTCAATCTCTGCGAGGAGTTCGGAACCCCCGTCTTCGTCTACGACGAGGAGCATCTCCGGCGCCGGTGCCGGGAGGCAGTTGACGCGTGGGGACGAGGGGTGGCGTACGCCTCGAAGGCGTTTCTGTGCCGGGCCATGGCCCGTCTGGCCCACGAGGAGGGCATGGCTATCGACGTGTCCACGGGAGGAGAACTGCACGTCGCTCTCGCCGCGGGCGTCCCCGGCGGGCGCCTGGTGTTGCACGGCAACAACAAGTCCGATGCGGAGCTGGTCCGCGCCCTGGACATCGGGGTGGGACGGATCGTGGTGGATTCCTTTGACGAGATCGACAGGCTGGACCGGTTGGCTCTCGGAACGTCCCGCCGGGCCCAAGTGCTCGTCAGGGTGACTCCGGGCATCGAGGCCCACACTCACGAGTACGTGATGACCGGCCAGGACGACTCCAAGTTCGGGTTCAGTCTGGCATCCGGCGCCGCGGCCGAGGCGGTGGCCCGCCTGCGCCAGGCCGGAACTCCCGTTGAGTTGGTCGGAGTCCACGCCCATATCGGGTCTCAGATCTTCGCCCTTGACTCCTTTGAGAAGGCCGTGGCCGCGCTGGCGGGGTTTTTTTCACCTCTGGGACTTCCTGAACTGTGCATCGGCGGCGGCCTCGGGGCGGCGTACGTGACCGGGGATTCGGTGCCGTCGATCACCGAATGGGCGGCTACCGTCCGCGCCGCAGCCGCAGCCGCGGGCATCCGGCCTGAGGTTTGCCTGACGGCCGAGCCCGGCCGAGCAGTCGTGGCCGCGGCGGCGGTGACGTGCTACACGGTCGGGACCATCAAGGACATCCCCGGCCTTCGCACCTTCCTCAGCGTGGACGGCGGGATGAGTGACAACCCTCGGCCGGTCCTCTACGGCAGCGGCTACGAGGCGTTCCTGGTGCGGGCCACCGACGCCCCCCGCCCGCGTACGGTCACCGTCGTCGGCAAGCACTGCGAGTCCGGTGACGTGATCGTGCGTGACGCCCAGGTGCCGGCGCACATCGCCGTTGGCGACGTGCTGGCCACGCCCGTCACCGGCGCGTACGGCCACTCGATGGCCTCCACCTACAACAAGGTGCCGCGGCCTCCTGTGGTCTTCGTCCGGGACGGGACCAGCCGGGTCGTGGTCCGGCGGGAGAGTTTCCACGACCTGCTGGCGCTCGACGAGTAGGGCCGCCAGGTCGGGCGAGGCCGTCGCCGGACTGCGGGGTCGCGTCAACCCCCGGCCACTACCCTCGTAGGGATGGTGACGACGTTGAGAGTCGGGTTGTTGGGCTGCGGCAACGTCGGCGGCGCGCTCGTCCGCCTTCTCGTCGAAGACGCCGACCGGATCGCGGCGCGCACCGGCCTGAAGCTCGAGCTGGCCGCGATCGCCGTTCGCAGCCAGTCCCGCGAGCGGGAGGCGCCCGTCCCGGACGGTATCCTCACGGCCGACGCCAACGCGGTGGTCTCGGACCCCACCGTCGACGTCGTCGTCGAGGTCATCGGCGGGATCGAACCGGCCCGAACGCTCATCCTCACCGCCCTTAAGGGTGGCAAGCCCGTCGTGACCGCCAACAAGGAGCTGTTGGCCAACTGCGGAGCGGAGCTCTTTGAGGCGGCTTCCACGGCCGGGGTGGACCTTCTCTTCGAATCGTCGGTGGCCGGGGGGATTCCCCTCATCCGGCCCCTGAGGGAGTCGCTGGCCGGCGAGCGGATCCGTCGGATCATGGGCATCGTCAACGGCACCACCAACTTCATCTTGACCCGGATGAGCGAATCGACGACCAGCTACCACGACGCCCTAGCCGAAGCCCAGAGCCTGGGCTACGCCGAGCGGGACCCGACCGCGGACGTGGAAGGGTATGACGCCGCGGCCAAGGCGGCCATCCTGGCCAACGTCGCCTTCGGTGCCCGAGTGGTCGCCGGCGACGTGTACCGGGAAGGCATCAGCGCTATCACCTCGGCGGACATCGCGGCCGCCCATCAACTGGGTTATGCAGTCAAGTTGCTCGCCATAGTCGAACGCACCGGCGGGACGGCGGGTCCCACCTCAACCGCGGCCGGGACCGGCCCCGGTGGTGCGGCCGGCGGGGTTGGTGCGGCCGGCGCCGCCGAGTCGGTGGCGGTGCGGGTGCACCCCGCGATGGTACCCCTCACCCACCCGCTGGCTGCGGTCCGGGACTCCTTCAACGCGGTGTTCGTGGAGGGAGATGCTGTCGGCGAGCTCATGTTCCTCGGGCGCGGGGCCGGCGGAATGCCGACGGCCAGCGCCGTTCTCGGTGACCTGCTCGATGCGGCCCACAATCTGACGACGGGAGGGGCGGGCCGCAGCGCGACCCTTCGGCGCGTCGCGATCACGCCCATCGACGACCTGCAATCCGCCTACTACCTGACTCTCCAGGTGGCCGACCGCCCGGGCGTCCTGCACGCCGTGTCCGGTGTCCTCGGCCACCATCGGGTGTCGATCCGCCTCATGGAGCAGCAGGGACTTCCCTCCGGGTGGGCTGGCGGGGCGCCGGGAGGATCCGCCGCCGATCCAGGGGAGAGGGCGCCGTCAGGCCGCCGGCCAGGTGAGTCCGGAGCTCGGCAGGTGTTCGTCACCCATCCGGCCTACGAGCGCGACGTCCAAGCCTGTCTCCGCGACCTGCGCCAACTCGACGTGGTCGAACGCATAGGCGGCCTGCTTCGGGTTGTCGGTTCTTGAGCCCCGGCTGGCGAGGGGTCATCGAGGAATACCGGAGCTACCTGCCGGTATCGGCATCAACTCCGGTAGTCACCCTTCACGAAGGAGGAACCCCGCTACTGCCGGCTCCGCGTTTGTCCGAGCGAGTCGGGGCCCAGGTGTGGTTGAAGATCGAGGGAGCCAACCCGACCGGGTCCTTCAAGGACCGCGGCATGACCGTGGCCATCTCGAAAGCGCTCGAAGAGGGGGCCAAGGCGGTTGTCTGCGGGTCCACTGGCAACACGTCTGCATCGGCAGCCGCCTACGCCGCCCGGGCGGGCCTGACCTGTGCAGTGCTCATTCCACAGGGTTACATCGCCTTGGGGAAGCTGGCCCAGGCGCTGATCCACGGCGCCCGCGTGCTGCAGATCCGGGCGAACTTCGATGTGGCTCTCGACATCGTGCGCCAACTCGGCAATGAGGCTCCGGTCACCGTGGTCAATTCGATCAACCCGTATCGCATCGAAGGTCAGAAGACCGGGGCGTTCGAGATCGTCGATACGCTCGGCGACGCGCCTGACGTGCATTGCATTCCGGTCGGCAACGCCGGGAACATCACTGCCTACTGGAAGGGCTACCGGGAGTACCAGGACGCCGGGCGATTGACGAAGTTGCCCCGGTTGCTCGGGTTCCAGGCCGCCGGCGCCGCCCCCATCGTCGAGGGCCACCCCATCGACAATCCCGAGACGATCGCTACCGCGATCCGCATCGGCCGGCCAGCCTCGTGGTACGGCGCTACCGCGGCCGCTTCGGAGTCCGGGGGCCTCATCGCGGCGGTCAACGACGACGAGATCCTGGCGGCCTACCGCTACCTCGCGCAAGAAGAGTCCGTGTTTTGCGAACCGGCATCGGCGGCTTCAGTCGCCGGGTTGCTGAAAGTGGGCGTCCCGACGGGTTCCACCGTGGTGTGCGTGCTTACCGGCCACGGCCTCAAAGACCCCGACATCGCGATCGGCCAGATCGCGGTCCCGACAGCCGTCGACGCTGATGTACGCGCCGTGCGAGGCGAACTCGGGCTCTAATAGGCGGCGGCCCGGTCGGCGGCCCGGTCCTTCCGCCGGGGACCCGGACCGGACCGGTTGCCGCTTGACGCCCGGGATCGCTAGCATGGGGGTGTCGTCGTTGGTGTTGCCACCGACGGTGCGCCCGAGCCGGACCACAGGCGGGAGGTGCACCAGCCGAACCCCCCGCTGTACTCGCGGGAGCCGCTCCGGGTCCTGGCGGACGCCCCCATCCACCATCAGCAGTACCACAACGAACGAGGTAGCAAATGAGCGAAACGCAGCTCGAACGCTCGGTCCTCGAGGCCAAGGAGCGCGAAGAGCTCTTCGCCATCGCCGACGCTCTGGGAGCTAAGCCAGGGGCCCGAGCCAAGAAGGCGGACTTGGTCACGCAGATCCTCCAGGCCACGGGCATCGAGCCGGCGCCCGATGGCGAAGCCGATGGGAAGCTCCGCCGGACAAGGGCTCGGAAGGCTACGGCCGGCGCCACGGGAGTTGGCGCCACGGCGGTCGGCCCGACTGACGCCGGCGATACAGACACGGATGACGTCGCCGCCGTCGTCGAGGGGGTGACGGCCGCCGTCAGTGCAGGCGACCGCCGAGGAGGGGCGGGCCGGGTCAGCCGGGCCAATCAGACGGTCGATGAGACGGGCACCAATGGGGACGGCCCGGGTGCCCCAGGCGCCCCAGGCGTGTCGGCCGGCACCGGTCGGGGCGTCACCAGCCGGGGCGTCACCGGACGCGGTGTCACTGGCCGCGGTGTCTCGGGGCGCGGTGACCCCGGCCAGGGAGTCGCGGGCCAGGGTGTCGTGGGCGAGGGTGTCTCGGGCCGCGGTGTCTCCGGCCGAGGTGCCTCCGGCCGAGGTGTCGCAGCTGGTCCGGGTGCCGCGCCGGCTCCGCCCCCGTCGGGTTCGGCCGCGTCCGGCGCTCCCCCAGCAAACGGATCAGGACGTTCGGTCGCCCAGCCGGACCTTGTCGGCGGCAACAAACCATCCGGGCCGAACGCCGTGCTGTCGCCCGGAGAATCTGCGGAAGGCGAAGCGGAAACAGTCTCCGAGGGCGTCTCCGATACGGACGGGCACGGCAGTCCGTCCGACGCCGGCGGCGGCCGGGCCTTCGACAATGAGCCCGGCAACCGCCGCAACCGTCGGCGGCGAGGCCGCGACCGGTTCGAACGAGCAGAGCGGGACCTCCCCGGTCAGGCTGCCGAGAGCCAGTTCTCCGGCGAGCCGGTCCCAGTGACCGGCTATCTGGATCTGCGCGACGAGGGGTACGGATTTCTTCGCACGAGCGGGTACCTATCTGGACCTGGCGACGTGTACGTCTCGATCAGCCAGGTTCGCCGTTTCGCCATGCGCAAGGGCGATTACCTCGAGGGTGCTGCTCGCCCGGCGGGCGGCAACGAGAAGTATCCGGCGTTACTTCGCGTCGACACCGTCTCGGGGCTGACCCCGGACGAGGCCCGGAGCCGGCCCCGGTTCGAGAACCTGACGCCCCTGTTCCCCGACCAGAAACTGCGCCTCGAAGTCCCAGGCGACAGCGCCAACATGACGGCCCGGATCGTCGATCTCATCGCGCCCATCGGCAAAGGGCAACGGGGCATGATCGTCTCGCCCCCCAAGGCCGGAAAGACCACGATTCTCAAGCAGATCGCCCACTCCATCGAGGCCAACAACCCCGATGTCCATCTCATGGTCCTCCTCGTGGACGAGCGTCCCGAGGAGGTCACCGACATGCGGCGGTCGGTCAAGGGCGAAGTGATCGCGTCCACCTTCGACCGGCCCTCCGAGGAGCACACCCAGGTGGCGGAGCTCGCCATCGAGCGGGCCAAGCGGCTCGTCGAGATGGGCCACGACGTGGNNTGGCCCGGGCCTACAACCTGGCCCAGCCGACCACCGGAAGGATCATGTCCGGGGGAATCGACACCGGCGCGCTCTACCCGCCCAAGAAGTTTTTCGGGGCGGCGCGGAATATCGAAGAGGGTGGGTCGTTGACGATCCTGGCCACCGCGTTGGTGGAGACAGGAAGCCGGATGGACGAGGTGATCT
>PMHH01000081.1 GCA_003156595.1 Acidimicrobiaceae bacterium | reverse complement strand
CGAGCACCTCGCGGCCTACGTCCGCACCTGACGGAGGCCCCTGGCCCACCCGCGGAGCAGAGAGCCAATCCCTTTGCTCGACCCGGACGTAGGTACTCGCGGCATAGGACACCCTCTGCCCCTTTGGAGCCGACCAACCGAAATCGCAAGGAGACATCTATGGACGCTGTCCGACCAACCCGACCGCCCCACACGAGTTCCAAGCCAAGCGGTGCACCCCGCCGGGTGCGGTCGACCGCCCTGGCCGTGTCCGCCCTCGCCCTCGGTTTCGCGGTCGGACCGGCTGCGTTAGCCGCGAACCGGCCAGCCACTCCCGCGCCCAACGACTTCACTCAAACCAACCTGGTGGCGAACAACGCCTCTTCCGGCGCCCAGCTGGTGGATCCCAACCTCACCAATGCCTGGGGTCTGGCGGCCAGCTCGACAGGCCCGATCTGGGTGTCGGACAACAACTCGGGGGACGCGAGCGTCTACAGCGGTGGGGTCAAAGGAAGCTCGGTTTCACTCGATCTGACGGTGCCGGTGCCCGGAGGCAACCCAACTGGGCAGGTCTTCAACACCACGAGCGACTTCCCCGTTGGAGGGTCGACCGGTCCTGCCGCGATCTTTATTGTCGACTCCGACTCGATCGGGTCGAAGCAGTCCCCGGGCGAAATCGCAGCATGGGACGGCGGATCCGCATTCGTGGTCGAGGACAGCCCCACTGGCGGACCAGGTGGTGACACGCCAGCCAATGCGGTCTTCAAAGGCTTGGCTCTCTCCAGCCTGCCCAAGGCCGGACCCGAGCTGTTCGCCGCAGACGTAGCCAATGCCCAAGTGGACGTGTTCAACATGGACTTCGTCCCGCTGAGCACACCGACCGAGTTCCGGGACCCGGCCATCCCGGCGGGCTACGCGCCATTCAACGTGCAGCAGCTGGGCAGTGACATCTACGTGACCTACGGCAAGCAGAACAAGGCCAAGACCAACGTGGTAGCGGGCGCCGGCCGTGGCTACGTCGACGTGTACACACCGAACGGCGTTCTCATCAAGCACCTGATCTCGGGGGGCAGCAAGAGCCAGCTCAACGAACCCTGGGGCCTGGCGGTGGCTCCCAATGGCTTCGGGCCGTTCGCCGGGAAGCTGCTGGTCGGCAACCTGGGCAACGGCTGGATCAACGTGTTCAACCGCACGACCGGTGCGTATCTAGGAGCGCTCGAGGACGGCTCCGGTTACCCGATCGCCATCGACGGACTTTGGGGACTTCGGGTCGGCACCTCCGCTTTCGGAGGCACCAACGCGCTGATCTTCAGCGCCGGACCTGCTGGCTATAGGGACGGCCTCCTGGGCACCCTCACTCCGGCGAAGTAGGCCGGCGCTTCACCCGGGGGGCTCCAACCGAGTCGGCCAGCCCGGACGTGGTGGGTCCGGGCTGGCCCCTGGCCGTGAGTAGTCGGCCCACTCAGAAGGTGATGGTCCCCTTCAGGGTCACCTTGGTGACGGCCGAGAAGATGCAGTCACCGTTATGGCTCTCGCTGCCGGTCACCGTCACCGGGTCACCCTTGAACACGCCTCCGACCACGGTCGCGGCCAGGGTGCCGCTCC
The DNA here is from genome assembly GCA_003156595.1 of Acidimicrobiaceae bacterium. Classification (GTDB taxonomy): domain Bacteria; phylum Actinomycetota; class Acidimicrobiia; order Acidimicrobiales; family Palsa-688; genus PALSA-693. The sequence goes on along the minus strand of PMHH01000081.1, from coordinate 24,630 downwards.
CGCTCGACGAGATGGCGAGGGTGGCGGAGATCTTTGATGTCTTGCCGGTGTTCCACTTGATGGTCGCGTCGCCCTTGGTGGTCCCCGACGTGCAGCTCTGTGATCCGGTGAGCTTGCCGCTCGCCGTACCGCTCGTGACCGGTCCGTTCGTGCATCCCGTCAGCGACCCGGTAAGGGTCTCGGTCTGCTTCGCGGAGCTGAGCGTCAGACCGGGCTTGATCGTCACCGTGGCGGTGGCGGCACAAGCTGGCGGCGAACTGGCTGCGACGGCAGCCACCATGGGTCCCACGCCGACCATCAGAAGTCCAGAACCGATAACCACGGCCGCGGCCAAGCCGCCAACCATATTTCGAAGCACGCCAACTCCCTCCCTCGTTCGAATTTGTCCAGGGCCTTTCACTACGTGGCGTCAGTCCAAACAAGGGTCTTCCGGCCGAAATGTCCCCTGACCGCTGGTGCAACCGGACGCGTACAGTGAGAATGGCTCATGGACCTCACCATCCCAGCCGAGGTCCAGGTCACCCTGGACGCTCTGGACGAGTTCATCGAGCGCGAGATCAAACCGCTCGAGCAACAAGACGACAACAGCCGATTCTTCGACCATCGCCGGGAGTGGGCCCGCACGGACTGGGAAAACGGCGGCGTCCCCCGCAAGGACTGGGAGGAGCTGCTGGCCGAGATGCGCCGGCGGGCCGATGCCGCCGGCTGGCTCCGACTGGCGCTGCCCGAGGAGTACGGCGGCAAGGCCGCCACCAACTTGGAGATGGCCATCATCCGTGAGCACCTGGCGGCCAAGGGCCTCGGCCTCCACAACGACCTGCAAAACGAGTCGAGCGTGGTCGGTAACTTCCCTATTGTGCTGATGATGCGGGACTTCGGCACCGAGGCCCAGAAGGCCGAGTGGATGCCCGGTTTCTTCGACGGCAGTCGCCGCCTGGCGTTCGGCCTTACCGAACCAGGCCACGGCTCCGACGCCGCCCATTTGGAGACCACCGCCGTCCCAGATGGGGAGGAATGGGTGATCAATGGGCAGAAGCGCTTCAACTCCGGTCTGCACCACGCCTCGCACGACATCATCTTTGCCCGCACCTCAGGCGAACCCGGCGAGCCGCTCGGCATCACCGCCTTCCTGGTTCCCACGGACGCGCCGGGCTTTTCGGTCGATTTCTTCTGGTGGACGTTCAACATGCCGACCGACCACGCCGAGGTGACCATGCGAGAAGTCCGCGTCGGTGCCGATACCGTCTTCGGGCGCGTCGACCACGGGCTGGCGCTGGCCCAGCACTTCGTGCACGAAAACCGCATCCGGCAGGCGGCGGCCTCGCTCGGTGCCGCCCAGTACTGCATCAACGAGGCCGTCCGCTACGCCAACACCCGGGTGACCTGGGGAAAGAAGCTGTCGTCCAACCAGGCCATTCAATTTCCCCTAGTCGAGCTGCACACCGATGCGGCCGCCCTGCGGCTCCTGGTGCGGGCCACCGCGGCCGAGCTCGACCGGCGCAACCACATGGAAGTCACCCATCACGTGGCTATGTGCAACTATCGGGCCAACCGGCTGGCCTGCGACGCCGCCGACCGAGCCATGCAAACGTGCGGCGGGGTCGGGTACACCCGGCACATGCCCTTCGAGCACATCTATCGTCACCATCGCCGCTACCGGATCACCGAGGGGTCCGAGGAGATCCAGATGCGGAAGGTGGGCCAGCACCTGTTCGGATTCACCCGTTCATAGAAGGACCCGGGAGGTCTCACTGATGCCCTATTCGTTTACCGACGCCGGCGTGGCCACGCTCCAAGAGGTCACCCGCTTCCTGGACGACCATATCTACCCGAACGAGGCGGAGTACCACGAGCAGGTGGAGGAGGTCGGCCCGACCGGGTACNNGCGGCCTGTGGAACCTGTTCCTCCCCCACCTGGCCCCTGACGCGCCCGGCACCAAGCTGTCCAATCTCGACTACGCGCCCATCTCCGAACAATTGGGAAAGACGACCTTCGCGTCCGAGGCGCTCAACTGCTCGGCTCCCGACACCGGCAACATGGAGGTCCTCAATCTCTACGGTTCGGAGCCGATCAAGCAGGCTTGGCTGGCGCCGCTGCTAGAGGGTGAGATCCGCTCCGCGTTCTGCATGACCGAGCCGGACTCCGCCTCATCTGATGCCACCAACATCGAGCTGCGCATCGAGCGCGACGGCGACGACTACGTGCTCAACGGACGCAAGTGGTTCAGCTCCGGGGCGTTGGCTGAGCGGTGCCAGGTGTTTATCGTCATGGGGAAGACCAACCCCAAGGCCTCCGCGCACCTCCAGCAGTCCATGGTCGTGGTGCCCAAGGACGCCCCGGGGGTCACTATCGGTCGCATCCCGACGGTGTTCGGTTATCTCGACCGGGGCGGACACCCCGAGGTCATCTTCTCCGATGTCCGGGTGCCAGTGGACAACCTGCTCGGCGAAGAGGGTGGCGGGTTCGCCATCTCCCAGGCCCGCCTCGGGCCGGGCCGGATCCACCATTGCATGCGCGCCCTCGGTGCGGCCGAACGGGCCCTCGAGCACATGGTGCGCCGGAGCCTGGAGCGGACGACATTCGGGACCCTCGTGGCCCAAAAGGGCCTGATCCAGGACTGGATCGCCGAAGCTCGCATCGACATCGACATGGCCCGCGAGTACGTGCTGCGGACCGCCTACTTGATGGACACCGTGGGCAACAAGGCCGCCGCCACCGAGATCTCGGGAATCAAGGTGGCCGTGCCCAACGTCGCCCTCAAAGTCATCGACCGGGCCATCCAGGTCTATGGAGCCGCTGGAGTCACCCAATTTACCCCGTTGGCGGAGCTGTACGCCCACATCAGAACGCTGCGGATCGCGGACGGCCCCGACGAGGTGCACAAGATGACCATCGCCCGCCGGGAGATCCGCAAGTACGCCCCCGACTTCCGGATGTACGCCACCCCGTCCCCGGGTGCCCAGTCCTGATCGTTCAGGCCGACAAGAGCCGCTGTCGCCGGCCCGGTGTGGCGGCTCCGGCCGCGTTGTCTCGAAGTTCCATCCAGCCGGCAAACCCGTCGGCGTTGATCCGGACGGCAACAACTCGCACCGAGATGGACCGACCCCGTAACTCCTGAGCGATCTCGTCCGCGCTCCGACGGTCATCGAGCATCATGAGGATCGATTCCACCCCCGGCTCGTCTTCACCTCGTACCACCGCCCACAAGTGCACCCGAAACCCCTTCCAGGCAGGGACCTCGTGGCACGCCACGCGGCCGCATTCCTATTCAGCAGACGAGAATACCGAGATGAAGCAAGTGTTCGCCAGTCTGTCGCCTCTCGGTTACCTGCTGGACACTTACGGGCGGCTGCCCCCGGTCGCCAGTACGTCACCTTCTTGCCACGACCATGGCTCCGCGTCAGCCCACAGATGCTCCAACTGGTAGAAGTCACGGGCCTCGGTCAGCATCACGTGGACCACGAAGTCGCCGAAATCCATGAGCACCCACCGAGCGTCATCTAGGCCTTCGATTCGCAGCGGGGATGGGCCGCCCGCCCGCTTGACCTGCTCTTCCACCTCCTCGACGATGGTGCGCACCTGGCGGGGGTTGGATGCGCCGGTGATCACGAAGGCGTCGGTGATGGCCAGAACCTGCCCCACCGAAAGGATGACGGTGTCCTCACCACCTTTCGTCCACGCCGACCGGGCGGCCACGCTGCACCATTCCCGGACCTCATCGAGGGTAGTCAGCCTCCGTGCCGGGACTGTCACCGGCGCGGGCTTGCCGAAAGCGTCACGTAGGACCTCCATAGATCTGGGCCGGCGCCCCGACCACCGCCGAGTTGGCGGACGGCCCGCTACCGAGCCACTCCAGCCCCAGGACCGCCAGGGTGGCAGCCAGGGCGATGACGAGGAACGCCACGGCCAGCAACTCCTCACGCAACAGTCGCCGCCGACGGCGCAGACGGCGCAGGCGAACCCCAGGGCCACCGTCGTCCGCGCCAGCAGACGCGACCACCGAAGGCGCTGCCACCGGGGATGCAGGGCGGACCATCGTCATCTGCCTGTAGCGTACATCCCTCGGGCTCGTATGCAGCGGACGGCCGACTCAGGGACCAGGTAGTCGAGCGGACGGCCGTCAAGGGCCCGGGCCCGCAGGTCCGTGCTCGAGATCTCGAGGTTGGGAACGGTCACTTCGACCACCGTCCAACCGTCGTCGTCGAGGCCCTGCGGGTGCCCGGCGCCGGGACGGTTGACCACCACCAGGGTGGCCAGTCGTTGGATCTCCTCATGGCGCTCCCAGGTCGCCAGATCGCCGGCTACGTCCCAACCGACGATCAGGAACAGCTCGTCGTTCGGTCCTGACTGGCGCAGCTCGCTCAGGGTGTCCGCGGTGTACGACTCCCCGCCGCGGTCGATCTCGAGCCGGCTGGCCTCCAGTCCCGGCACGTCACCCACGGCCGCGTCCACCAGGGCCAGGCGGTCCTCGGCGGAGCTCACCGCTCGGAGGTCGGCCTTCTGCCACGGGACGTTGGCCACGACCAGCAGCACCCGGTCCATGCCCAGAGCGTCCTTGGCGTTGACTGCCGCCACCAGATGCCCGACGTGGATGGGGTCGAAGGTGCCCCCGAAGATCCCGACCCGCTGGCCCATGAGGGCCTGACGTTACCGATCGCGGAGAAGCGCTTTGCTCTAGCCGCCGTTATCCGCCACGCTGGTGGGATATGGACCGGTCGTGGACACCCAGCAGATGGCGGGACCTCCCGGCCGAACAACAGCCGGAGTGGCCGGATCCCCACGTCCTCGACCAGACCCTCAAGTCGCTGTCCGCGCTGCCGCCGCTCGTCTTCGCGGGGGAGGCCCGGAGCCTCCAGCGGGCCTTGGCCGAGGTCGCGGCGGGTGAGGCTTTCCTGTTGCAGGCCGGCGACTGCGCCGAGTCCTTTCACGACTTCACCGCCGACAGCATCCGGGACAAGCTCAAGGTCATCCTCCAGATGGCGGTAGTGCTGACCTACGGCGCGGGCGTGCCGGTGGTGAAGCTCGGCCGCATCGCCGGCCAGTTCGCCAAGCCGCGCTCGTCGGCCACCGAGTTCGTCGACGGGCAGTGGCTGCCCAGCTTCCGCGGCCACGTGGTCAACGACGACGAGCCGACTCTGGCGGGCCGAACGCCCGACCCAACCCGCATGCTCACCGCCTACCACCAGTCGGCGTCGACGCTCAACCTGCTGCGCGCCTTCACCAAGGGCGGCTTCGCCGACCTCTCGCAGGTCCACACCTGGAATCAGCAGTTCGTCGCCGGCAGCCCCGGCGGCCAGCACTACGACGCCTTGGCGGCCGAGATCGACCGAGCCCTGCGCTTTATGCGGGCGTGCGGCATCAACCTCGGCGGCGAGGCCTCGCTCCAACAGGTGGACTTCTGGACCAGCCACGAGGGACTCATCCTCAGCTACGAGGAGGCCATGACGCGCCGGGATTCGCTCACCGGCGACTGGTACGACACCTCGGCCCACCTGGTGTGGGTCGGCGAGCGCACCCGCCACCCGGGAGGCGCCCACGTGGACTTCCTGTCAGGACTGTCGAACCCAGTAGCCGCCAAGATCGGGCCGGACGCCACCCCCGCCGACGTGGTCGGCCTGTGCGCCGCGCTCGACCCGGATCGGACGCCCGGTCGCCTCACGCTCATCACCCGTCTCGGCGCCGGGCGGGCGCCGGCCATCCTCCCAGGCTTGTTGGCGGCGGTCCGCGACGCCGGCCATCCGGTGGTGTGGGCGTGCGACCCGATGCACGGCAATACCTTCACCGGCCAGGGCGGGCGTAAGACCCGTCATTTTGATCACGTGCTCGCCGAGATCAGGGAGTTCTTCGCGGTGTGCCGCGCCGCGGGGGCGTGGCCGGGTGGAGTACACGTCGAGCTGACCGGCGACAACGTCACCGAGTGCTTGGGCGGTGCCGACGAGGTGCTCGAGAACCAGCTCGAGCTGCGTTACACCACCACGTGCGATCCCCGCCTCAACGCCAGCCAGTCACTGGACCTGGCCTTCCACGTGGCTGACCTGCTCCGCGGCCACTAGCCGGCGAGTAAAGGCGGCGCTTAGTACCTACCGACCCGGTCTGCGAGTCGGCGGACAAGCAAGACGAAACCGGCCACGACGAGGCCTAGCAACACGAGGCTACCGAGCAGTTCTCCTAGCCGGTAAGCGGTGATGAAGCCCCCGTTTCGGGTCGGCGTACCTGCGGCAGGGGCTACTCCGGGTGTACCTGGATCGACTGCCAGCGATGCGCCCGTAACCTGCGCGGCCCGACTGGCGAAGGTTTGGGCGGTCGTGGGATCACCGGCGACAGCTACGAACATCATTGCGATCTGGGATCGGGCCACTACGACTGCCCCCTCCGGCCTCCGACGGGATGCTGCAACCGGTAGAGAAAGCCCTCCGGCATCGCCCGTCAGCCCCGGCAAGGTAAAGGGCTGGCCGCCATCGTTGAGAAGCGAATTGTACTCACCCGCCCCGAACGCCTCGGCATCGTTGGACGTCGGCAGAATAACGGCTTCCTCCATAACTTCCTCATGGCTCCCGTTCGTCCAGGACGCCGCGTACATCAGGCTCCGGGCCGGGAGAGGCGTGTCTCCGTCCTCCTGCTCGACTTGAGCCTCCATGAGGTACCCGTTGAGCGGGGCGCTCGGGTCGATCGCGAAGCCGGGCGCTGGAGCTGTCGACAGCAGCGACGGGAGCGATGGCATCGCGGCACCACCGGAGCCACTACTCGAGGGTGACGAGCTGCCCTTCCCGAAGACCGCTCCAACAACCGCTAGCAGGACGAAAATGGCGGCAACGGTCGCAAGAATCATGCGCCAGGTGGCAAGGGCCCGCCAACTCCGAGGCAACGCCGGCGACCAGGCGCCCGAAGGCGCCTGCTGCCAGCCACCGGTCCCTGGCCCCGCACCGGGCACCGGTCGAGCGAACGCATTCGGAGGAGGAGGAGGACTGCCCCGGTACGCGGACTGGTCTGGCGGCCGCCAGGCGTCGCCGACTGGCCCGGCGCCCTGACTCACCCGGTCCACAGCCGGAGCAGCCACCGCCTCAGTACCGCTGGCTCCACCTTGCGGCGGGTGGTACTGCCGCCATGAATCGCTCGGCTCGTCCTCCTCTGTGTCTTGCTCAGTGTCTTGACCTGCCGGTGCGCCACCCGGCCGGGCGGCCACGGCTCCGGAGAGGTCGCCTGCCTTGCTCCGAGGGTCCACCGGCGACGAGGACGACATATCGGCCCTGGCGGTCCGGGCTGGCTCACCCGGTGCTCCTAGCGACCGGTCGGTCGGACCGCTTTCTGTTGACCCAGTCGGTGCCACTGACCCAGTCGGTGCCACGACGGCGGGGCTCGTCCGAGCGCTCCTGAAGGTGCCGAGGAACTCCATGAGCCCCTGCCCTTCGACGCAATGACACCCAGCCCCAGTCGCCTGACCGCACTGCGCACAGACGGCGGTGCCCTCAGGCGCGATAGTCACTCTCGAAGTGATCGACCACAACCCGGCACCGCTTGAATACGACATGAATACGAGGAGCCCTCGATCCCCGAGCTCGGGCATCGAAACGGACAGACCTCGCCACGCACCCGGGCCAGCGACGCGAGGTCTGTCCCATCGGGTGCCGAATTCGACATCGAGACGGACAGACCTCGGCAGGCACCCGGGCCAGCGACGCGAGGTCTGTCCATCTGGGCGCGAGATGGAGTAGCCGCCTATCCGCAGTGATCGAGTAGGAAAAATAGGAAATACATCGAATACACATCCACAGAATAAAAAGGCGCAAAAGTTGATAATCACAGTCACCTTTGATTGACTGGGGGCGTGCAGACCCGAGAGATCGACCCGGAAATCGCGGCCGACATCGCCAAATTTGAGCGGCTGCTAGCCGACCATCTGGCAGACCGGGTGGACGAGGACGCCTTCCGGGTGTTCCGCCTCAACAACGGCATCTACGGTCAGCGCCAGGGCGGCCACAACCAGATGATCCGGATCAAGCTTCCCTACGGTGGGGTCAGTGCCGAGCAGCTCGACCTCCTGGGCAGCGTCGCCGACCGCTACAGCCGGGGTTGGGGGCACCTGACCACCCGGCTCAACGTGCAATTCCACTTCGTCCAGCTGGAACGCGTACCTGACCTGCTGCGCGAGCTGGCTGAAGTCGGCCTAACCACCCGGGAAGCGTGCGGCGACACGGTACGCAACGTCATGGGTTGTCACCTGGCCGGGGCGTGCCCATACGAGGTGTTGGACATCAGCCCCTGGGCCGAGGCCACCTTCCGCCATTTCCTGCATCACCCTTATGCCCAGCGGCTACCCCGCAAGTTCAAGATCAACTTCTCCGGGTGCGCCACCGACTGCGGTCAGGCCATGTTCAATGACGTCGGCGTGGTGGCCGTCTCCCGGCCCCTGCCCGACGGAACGGTTGAGCCGGGCTTCCGAGTGTTCATGGCCGGCGGGCTCGGGGCCAACCCGCACCCCGCCCAGGCACTCGAGGAGTTCACCCCCCGCGAAGAGCTGCTGCCGACCATCGAAGCCATCCTGCGGACCTTCGACCACTACGGCAACCGCGACAACAAGCTGCGGGCCCGCCTCAAGTGGGTCGTGGACCAGATCGGGATCGACGAACTGCGCCGGAGGGTGCAGCGCGAGCGGCAGCTGCTGCTGGCCTCGTCCAGCTGGCCGGGCGGCATCCCGGCGATCGTCCAGGAACTCGGCGACGCCCCCGCCGGCGTGGCCACCGGCATAGAACCCACCCCCGTCGGCACCCCTGTCACCTTCCGGATCGACAGTAAGCAGGACCCCTACCGGCGCTGGGAGTCGTCCAACGTGATCATCGGGGTGGCCAAGGGCACGGTGTCTGCCATCGCCTACGCCGAGCTGGGCGACATCACGTCCGACCAGTTCCGCGCCCTCGCCGCTATCGTGCGGGACTTCGGTATCGACATGCGGGTCACCAACCGTCAGAACCTGGCCCTTCGCGGTCTGTCGGCTGAGCAGCTCCCCGATCTCTACGACCGCCTCGCGCAGATCGGCATGGCCGAACCCGGCGCCGAGCTGGCTCGCGACGTGGTGTCCTGCCCGGGCGCCGACACCTGTAACCTCGCCGTGACCCAGAGCCGGGGCCTGGCCGCGGACATCGGCCGAGCGCTCGAGGACGCCGGACTGGCGGAGATTGGTGGGGTCCGGATCAACATCTCCGGCTGCACCAACAGCTGTGGGCAGCATCACATCGCCGACATTGGTTTTCACGGCGTCGAGCGGCGGGCCCACGGCCGGCCGGCTCCGGGCTACCAGTTGCTGCTCGGCGGGCACGTCGGCAACACCGAGATCGAGTTCGGGCACCGGGCCCTGCGCCTGCCCGCCAAGGCGGCCGCGGAGGCGACGGTCCGGCTGGTCGGCCGGTACGCCGACGAGCGCAATGTCGGCGAGCCCTTCTCCGGGTGGTTGGAACGGGTCGGCGGGGCCAAGGTAATGGGCACCGAGCTAAAGGATCTCGACTTCTGGCCCGATCCTGAAGAGCATCCCGACTATTACATCGACTTCGACGAGACGGGCCCATACGTGGCCGATGTCGGCGAAGGCGAGTGCGCGGCCGGTTAGCGGCAGAGCGACCCGAGCTTCTCGCCATGTCCACCCTCCTCAACGGCGGAACCCACCTGCACGCCCCGGAGTTCAGCGACGCCGAGCTGGCCACGCTCAACCGGAGTTTCGAGACCGCTCCCTCCGAGGCGGTCATCGAGTGGGCTGTAGAGCAGTTTCATCCATTTATGTGTCTTTCGGCGTCGATGACCGATGCCGTGCTGATCGACCTGGCCGTGCGGGTGGAGCCGTCCATCGAGGTGGTCTTCATCGATACCCGCTACCACTTCCCCGAGACCCTCGAGACTGTGGAGCGGGTCCGTCGCCACTACGGGCTCAATCTCCGGGTCCTGACCGTGGCGCCCCAGCCCGTGGAGCTGTGGAGGGCCGATCCCTCGAACTGTTGCTCGACGGCCAAGGTCGAGCAGCTCGATCGGGCCTTGCTGGGCAAGCTGGCGTGGATGAGCGGGTTGCGCCGGGCCGAGTCGCCGACCCGGGCCAACGCCCCGATCGTGGCCCGCGACCTGCGCGGCCTGGTCAAGGTCAACCCCATCGCCACCTGGTCCGACCAGGACGTGGCCGGCTACGTGATAGACCACAACGTTCCGGTCAACCCGCTGCTGGCGCAGGGGTACCCCTCCATCGGCTGCCGCCCGTGCACCGACCGGGTCGAGGGCGGCGCCGATCCCCGCTCAGGGCGGTGGGCCGGCTCGGACAAGACGGAGTGCGGCCTGCACCTCTGAGCCGCGGCCCCGGGCGGGATGCGACCGGCTCTGGCTTGATTCCCCCCGGTCTGGCTCTGATAGCTTCTGACGTAGGCGGGCAGCAGGCGTTCAGCCCGTCGCGTCGAATGCCAAGAGGTTGATGTTGTTCTCCCGCTCCGCACGGCGAGCGGCGGTCGCCGTGAGCGTGGCCGCCGTGATGGTCGCCCTTCCGAGTAGCTCCGGCGCCTGGGCGTCCTCTACCGCCGCGCCCGCATCCACGTCGCCTCCGATCACGCTGTTCCCGACGACGACGACCACCACCCGGCCTCCCGCACCGACTACCTCCACTACCGCGGCACCAACTACGACGGTGACCACAACGGTGAGCACGACCACGCCGCCCCAGGCCACGACGTCCACCACCAAACCCGGTAGCCCGCCGGTCACTGGCGTCCCGAAGGTGCCAGTGGGCGGACCGCCGACCACCACCGCACCCGCCGGCGCCAAGCCCACGCCGGTAGCGCCCCTAAACGCCACCCCGATCCTCGCGCTGGTTCAGACCGACCTGTCGCAGCTGACCGCCATCCAGGACTATGGCCAGGCCAAGGTGGGCGTGGCGAACAGCCAGCAGGCAGTCACCCTCGCCGCGGCCAACGTGCAGTCGGCCATGGATGTCAAGGGTCAGGCTGAGGCCGCCCAGCGGGCCGCCCAGGACCAGGTCAACGCGGCGGCGGCCCGCTTGCGAGGCCTGGCGTTGGCGGCCTACATGGGCCTGGGCTACGTCACGCCGGCGGCCGGTTCGCCGAGCAACGACCCCAGCACCGGTACAGTTTCCACTCTTGGGGGGCTCACCGGGTCGGAGGCCGTAGACGCCCAGGAGATGCTGCGGGTGGTTGCCCAGCGCGTCCGCCAGGGAGTCGTCAGCACCCGACGCCAGCTGGGCCAGGCCGAACGCGTCACCGGGGCGGCGGGCGGCGGGGTCGCGCACGCCCAGGCCACCCTGACCGCCGCGCAATCCGCACTCACGGCCAGCCAGGAGACGCTGGCGCTGGTGGTCCAGGCCGCGACGACGCCTGGCGCGGCCGCGACGCTCCTCAATCTGCCTGACGGCCAGACCCTCTCGCAGGCAGTCACCGGCACCACGTCCGGCCTCCCTTCATCGAAGCTTTCGGCGGCCGACGTCACGCCCTTGGCCACACCCTCCACCACCGCGACGGGGGCGGGGGCGGAAGCGGCGGCTGACCCGATCGACGCCGCCACCTCGGTGGCGCTTCCGGCTTCCCCGACGATCCTCGGTCCCAGCATCCTCGACGGCGCCGAGCTGGCGAAGTGGTTCGCGAGCACCGGCAGGAAGGCCAACACGACCGTGCCGATGGCCCAACTGGCCGCTGATTACCAGAAGGCCGGCCAGCAGACTGGGATCCGAGCCGACGTGGCCTTCGCCCAGTCGATCGTGGAGACCGGGTTCTTCTCCTTCCCGACGTACGGGCAGCTGACCCCCAAGGACAACAACTTTGCCGGCATCGGGGCCTGCGACAGCTGCACCCACGGCTGGAGCTTCCCCAACGCCCAGACCGGCGTCAGCGCCCAGGCGGAACTGCTGGAGGCCTACGCCTCGCCGACGCCCGTCTCCACGCCCCTGGTCGGCAACGTCGGCATCGGGGGATGCTGCACCACGTGGATGGCCCTCGCCGGCAAGTGGGCATCGAGCCTGCAGTACGGGATCTCCATCATGACGATCTACAACCAGATGCTCACCTGGTTGATACCCCAGCGCCTGCTCGCGGCCGGATTGATCGCCGCCCCCCCGCCGGCGCCGGCCAAGGGCCCGACCCTCGCCCCCCTGCCCGGCTCGACGGCGCAAAAGTAAGTTCGCGAGGAACGCGGATCGAGGAGGGCCAGTCCGGCGACCTGGGGGACGGGAGCGGCGAGGTGCTGGCCCCCGTTCANNCCCCTAATACCGAGCCACCCCTACTTGGGCGATCCGAGCCAGGACCCAGTCGTAGGCGCCTGAACTGACGGGCGCCTTGCAGTACTTGCACTCCCCCTCCAGATCCAGGTCGAGGGGGGCCCCGCAGTTGGGGCACTTGGCGGTCAGGGTCCCGCCGCCCGTCGGGGTGGTGGCTGAGGCCGACCGCTGGAACGTCCAATCCTCCGTCCACTGGCCCACCCGCTTGTCGCCCCGGATCACCCGACCGTGTTCGTCGTCGACGTCGTAATCAGCGGAGGCGGCTAGCACCCGCACCGTGATGGTCTCGTAATTGGCATCTCGATGAGCGCCGATGATGGTGAGATCCCCGACGGCCAGGTCCTCGAGGACGTTGCGCTTGTGGGCGTCGAGGTAACCCTGGATCTGCACCCGGTGCTGCTGCCACAACCCGTCGGCCATGACTTGGCGGCTCAACCCGGGCTGGCGTTGGGTCCACGCCTCCTGGACGATGAAAAACGTCCGCTGCACCTGTTGCAGGAAGACCTCCCGTGAGAAACCGGGGTCGTGGGCGACGATGGTGGCCAGCCCCTGCTCCGAGGATTCCGGTCCGGCGGCTGCAGCCGCGGTTCCGGGAAAAAGGTCCCCCTGCACGCTGCTGATCGCCGGTTGGTCGGAGTGACTCCACTGCTCGGCGGGCGGGGATGGGGTGGCGCCAGGTATGCCTCCAATACGGCCCCGGCCGCCGCGCCGGCGGGGCCACAGCATCCGGGTCATGACCAGCGTCAGGAGAATGATCACGAAGACGACGGTCCCACCCGCGGCGCGGCCACCCCCTCCGCCCCCGAAGAAGAAGAACCCTCCCCCACCGAAGAAGCCGCCGCCACCACCGCCATCGCCGCCGCCCCCGAACCCCTGGCCGCCACCGGCCCGGAAGACGAGTTCGGCGAACCCGGCGGTCACTGACCAGTCGGGGCGGCTGCCGGCGGTGGGTCTCCCCCTGCGGCGGCCGGGGCTGCCGCAGGGGCGGTGCTGGTGCCGCAGCCCGGGCAGAACTTGGCCCCGGGCGCCATCTCAGCTCCGCACGAGGTGCAGTGCGGGGTCGCCGCCACCATGGCGGTGCCGCACGACGCGCAGAACTTGGCCGTCTGGGCGTTCTCGGCATGGCAGCTGGGACACACCGCCGCGGGCGGGGCCATGGCGCTTCCGCAGGATGCGCAGAACTTGGCTCCCGCCGTGTTGGCGGCGTTGCAACTCGGGCAGGTGGCGGCGGCCTGCGCCTGTTGGGCATAGCCGGCGCCGCCGCCGGCGAACCCCGGGCCTGGAGGCGGAGGCGGGCCACCTTGCACGGGCGCGGCAGCCTGGCCGCCCATGCCGAGGCCAGCCGCGAGGAACGCCCCGCCCACGGCCCCGCCGCCCTGGGCCATGCCTGCGCCGGCCCCGAGGGCCATCTCGCCGGCTGCGTACTGCTGGAAACCGCCGGCCAGCCGCGAGTAGGCGGTGTCCTTGGCCAGGCTCTTCAGCTGCTTCTCGTCCTCCTCCGACAGGTTGATGTCGAAGTTCCCCATCCGGATGATCGACACGCCGTAGGTGGCGAGCTGATCGTTTCCCTTGGCCATCACCTCTTCCTCGATGTCGGGGGTGTAGGCCGAGAGCCCCAGGATGGGCCACCCGTTGCGGACGATCTGGATCGTCATGTGGGTGCGCATGACCTTGAGGAGCTGGTCGCTCATCCAGCCGGTGATGGCTTCGTTGTTGGCGACGTCGACGGTGCCGACCAGGTTGGTGATCAGGGCCTCCGGGTCATTGACCTTCATGGAGTAGTCCCCGAAGACACGCAGGGTGACGATCATCCCCGTCTGGGGGTCCTGCACGTCGTCGATACGGCCGCCGAAGTTGTTGCCGGGGTATTCCCGGGTCCCCACGAAGTACAGCTCGGCCCGGTAGACGTTCTCCCCGACGACGTGGTCGATGAGCACGCCCAACCCGGGGATCTCGTCGGCGTCGATCTGGTGGCGACCGGGGCCCATGGTGCCGATGACCTTGCCGGTGTTGACGAACATGGCCTGCTCGTCGGCGTTGACGATGGCCCGGGTATATTTCCGGATGTGCTGGTCCGGCCACTTGTAGACGATCTGGTGCTTCTTGTCATCCGGTACCGCAATAAATTCGCGCCCGAGCAGTGCCATGACCCATTCTCCCTTGTGGTAGGGCCTCCTGGTTTCAGGATGTGCCGCTCAGGGTAGCTACTGCCGGCGGCATCGGCGGGCTCGCCCGCTCAAAATCATCATTATGGACGACTCTCGGAACCGCCGGAAGACAAGGGTTCGCAGGCCCTTACGTGTGATCGTGCCACCAGCGCCAGGCGTCTTGCCGCCAGCGCCCGTGACGGTCATGGAAGATCTCCGCGGCAGCCCGGCCTGGCCACGGCCCGGGTAGAAGGCGCTCGGGCAGCCCGGGGTCGGCCGCCGGGAAGTGCCGCCAGTCGTGGACGAGGGTGACGAGGTCGACGAAGTGGTCGGTCGCGGTGGCCGGGGCCTTGGCGCCGGTCACCTCGATGAACTCCTGGTATTCCGACTCCACCGCGGCCAGGTCCCAGGCCTGGTAGACCCGCTCACCGAGAGCGCCCAGAGCTCCCGGCTCGGCGGCGAAGGAGAGCGCTTCAGCCGCCAGTCCGAGCTCCTCGAGTACCGAGGCGGCCGTCGCCTCTCGGGCCACCCAAGGAGAGACCCACACACCTGGACCGATGCTGGCGAACCCCTGCCACCCGAGCGACACCCGCAGCCGGTAGCGAAGGCGGCGGTTGGTCTCCGGGACGGTGACGAGCACCACCAGCCACCGGCCGTCCCACGGCTCGGGATGCCGGCCGAACTGGTAGATCCGCTCGGCGCCGTCGGTGAGCAGCTTGGTCGCCGGCGCGGTGAGGGACCAGCGCACCTGACGTCCTACCCGTTCGGACGTAAGAAGACCGGCCGCCGCGGTCCGCCCAATGGCCTGGCGGGCCGTCTTGGGTTCCACGTCGAGGACGCCCATGGCGTCGATCAGCGTCGAAGTCCACGCCGTACCCCCGCCGGGCAGGACGAATTCGCCGAGCGCCGTCAAGAGGAGGGCGGGCGCGCTCGACGCGTTCTCGCCCCGCCGCC
This sequence comes from Acidimicrobiaceae bacterium, assembly GCA_003156595.1. GTDB lineage: Bacteria > Actinomycetota > Acidimicrobiia > Acidimicrobiales > Palsa-688 > PALSA-693. The sequence goes on along the minus strand of PMHH01000081.1, from coordinate 9,275 downwards.
AAGGGGTCCAGGTGTGGGCATCCACGCCGGGATACTAGGCCGCGGAGCCAGTCATACGACGGTCTATTGACGTTGGTCCATTGATATGTAGACTATATGGAGGAAGGGGGGAACCCATGCCCGAGGTCGACCTGATCGCGTTCGAGTCGGACCCGAGGAGCTACCGGCACTGGCAGTTGGAGATTGCCGCCCCGATGGCGACTGTCACCATGGCGGTCGACGCGTCGGGCGGTCTCCGGGATGGCTACGAGCTCAAGCTCAACTCCTACGACCTGGCGGTAGACATCGAGCTGTACGACATCGTGCAGCGACTGCGTTTCGAACACCCGGAGGTCAAGGTGGTGGTGGTGACCAGCGGCCTGGACAAGGTGTTCTGCGCCGGTGCCAACATCCAGATGCTGGCTGCGTCCAGCCACGACCACAAGGTCAACTTCTGCAAATTTACCAACGAGACCCGCAACGCCATCGAGGACGCCGCCGCTACGTCCGCCCAAAGCTGGTTGGCGGCGATCAACGGCACCGCGGCCGGTGGCGGCTACGAGCTGGCCCTCGCTTGCGACGAGATCATCCTGGTCGACGACCGCTCGACGACGGTGTCGCTTCCCGAGGTTCCTCTGCTCGGCGTCCTGCCCGGCACGGGCGGCCTCACCCGGCTGGTCGACAAGCGACACGTCCGACGCGATCTCGCCGACGTCTTCGCCACCCGATCCGAGGGCGTGCGCGGCCAGCAGGCGGTCGACTGGGGCTTGGTCGACTCGATCGCGCCGAAGACCACCTTTGCCGACCACGTCGCAGCCAGGGCCCAGTCCCGCGCCGATAGATCGGACCGCCCGGGTGGCCGCGGCATCTCACTGGAGCGGCTCGACCGGCACCCTTCCTCCGGCGGCGTACGGTACTCGACCGTCGAGGTGACCTACGACCGCGAGCTCGGGGCCGCGGCCATCGTCGTGCGGGCCCGGTAGGTGAGCAACCCACCACCCCAGACCAGATAGAGGCGGCCGGGTCGTCGTACTGGCCGCTGGCGGCCTGTCGAGAGCTCGAGGACGCCGTCCTGCACCTCCGGTTCAACGAGCCGGAGTTGGGGACCTGGATACTCAGGACCGAGGGTGACCCTGCTGCCGTGCTCGCCGTCGACGAGGTCTTGTGCGAGCACCGCGGCCACTGGCTGATCCGTGAGATCACCGCGTTCTGGAAGCGGTCCCTCAAGCGCCTCGACGTCTCTGCTCGCACCCTCGTCGCCCTGATCGAGGCAGGTAGCTGCTTCGCCGGCACCCTGGCCGAACTGGCCCTGGCCGCCGATCAGTCGTTCATCCTCGACGGGCAGGTGGCCGACCGCGACTTGCCGGCTCCGGTGCTGGTCCTGTCCGAGGTCAACGACGGGCTCCACCCGATGGCCAATGGCCTCAGCCGACTGGCCAGCCGGCACTGGGGTCATCCGGACCGCCTCGATGCGGCTCGCTCGGCCTTCGGCAAGGAGCTGCTGGCCGCCGAGTGCCTGGACCTGGGCCTGGTGACGTTTGCCCGCGACGACATCGATTGGGACGACGAGGTCCGCCTCATGCTCGAAGAACGGGCCGCCTTCTCGCCTGACGCCCTCAACGGGCTGGAGGCCTCCCTTCGCTTCGTGGGACCGGAGACGACCGAGACGAAGATCTTCGGCCGCCTGTCTGCCTGGCAGAACTGGATCTTCCTGCGACCCAACGCGTCAGGCCCCGAGGGCGCCCTACGCCGCTACGGCACCGGCTCCCGGCCGGTGTATGACCACCGAAGGGTGTAGGCCATGAGCACCGTCGACCTGACCGACAAGATCCCCAACAACGTGGGCCTGTCCGACGACCGCAAGTTGCAGCGGGCCCTCGAGCGTTGGCAGCCCCTGTTTTTGGACTGGTGGCGGCAGATGGGACCTGTCACCCACCAGGACGACCCGGTCTATCTCCGCACCGCCGTTGCCGTCGGCAAGGAGGGTTGGGCCCACTTCGACCACGTCAGGATGCCCGACTACCGCTGGGGGATCTTCCTGGCCGACGCGGAGGATGGCCGCACCATCGGCTTCGGGGACCGGATCGGCGAGCCGGTGTGGGACACCGTTCCTGGTGAGCTGCGCGCCGACCTGCGCCGGCTCATCGTGGTGCAGGGCGACACCGAACCGGCTTCGGTCGAGCAACAGCGCCATCTGTGCACCATCGCCCCGAGCCTGTACGACATGCGCAACCTGTTCCAGGTCAACGTGGAGGAAGGCCGTCACCTGTGGGCGATGGTCTACCTGCTGCACGCCTACTTCGGCCGGGANNCATGTTCACCTACTTCACCGACCGGGACGGCAAGTTCCAGTTGGCCTCGCTCGCCGAGAGCGGATTCGACCCACTGGCCCGTACGTGCCAGTTCATGCTCAAGGAGGAGGCGCACCACATGTTCGTGGGCGCCGGCGGGGTGGGCCGCGTCGTGCAGCGGACCGCGGAGCTCATGCTCGAGCACGACATCACCGACGTCACCCCCTTCGGGGGCATCAACCTCGACACCATCCAGCGCTACCTCAACCTGCACTTCAGCGTGTCGCTCGACCTGTTCGGCGCCGAGAGGTCCACCAACGCCGCCAACTATTTCGCAGCCGGGCTGAAGGGCCGCTACCAGGAGGCGACCCGCCTGGACGATCACCGTCTCCACGCCGAGGTGCAGGCCGTGCCCGAGGTGTCCGCAGGCCGGATCCTCGAGCGCCAGGCCCCCGCCCTGTCGGCGCTCAACGCCACCCTCCGAGACGACTACGTAGCGGACTGCCAGAAGGGCCTCGACCGCTGGAACCGGGTCCTGGCTCCTGCCGGCGCCGAGCTCCGCCTGCCCCACGCGGGCTTCCACCGCCAGGTCGGGGCGTTCGCGGGGCACTCCCTCACCCCCGGTGGACACGTCATCACCGGTGCGGAGTGGGAGGCCCGGCGGGCCGAGTGGCTGCCCACCTCAGCCGACCGGGACCACGTGGCGTCGGTGATGTGCCTGGTCACCGAACCCGGTCAGATGGCCAGCTGGGTCGCCCCGCCCGCGTCCGGCATCCACGCCAGGCCGCTCGACTTCGAGTACGTCAGGACCTGAGGGACCGCGATGGCGAGCCCGTCCTTCAATGCCGCTTCCTGGCTACTCGATCGGCACGTCACCGACGGTCGAGGCCCAAGGGTCGCCTTCCGCTGTGGCCACGAGGCCCTGACCTACGCCGGGTTGCAACGGGCGACCTGGGCTGCGGCCCACGGGTTCCGCGCCCTCGGCATCGGGCCAGGGGACCGGGTGCTGATGCTGGTCAGCGACGAGCTCGCCTTTCCGACGGCCTTCCTCGCCGGTCTGCGGATCGGCGCCATACCGATTCCCGTGTCCACCATGCTTCGGGCCGCCGAGGTGGCGGTGCTCCTCGCCGACTCGGCCGCCAAGTTGATCGTGGTCTCCGGGCGTCACGCCGGCGTTCTGGCGGACCTGTGCGGACCGGGATCGTCCGTCGTGGCTGCGGTGGTCACGGAGGACGGTGGCGGAGCGGACGGATCCAAGGCGGGGCCAACCGCCGTTCCGGTGCACCGTTGGGCGGACTTCGCGGACCACTTCGCCGACCAGGCCGAGGTCCCACCGGTGCCGGCCACCGCGGACACCTCCGGCTTCTGGCTGTACACCTCGGGCACCACCGGAAAGCCGAAGGCTGCCATCCACCGCCACGGCGACATCAAGGCGGTCTGCGACACCTACGGCCGCTCGGTGCTCGGCATCGGGCCCGACGACGTCTGCTTTTCGGTGCCGAAGCTGTTCTTCGCGTTCGGGCTCGGCAATGGACTGTTCTTCCCCCTCGCGGTCGGGGCGAGCGCGGTGATCGACCCCGAACCGCCCAACCCGGCCCGGGCCGCTGACCTGCTGGCCGCCCACCGGCCCACGCTCTTCTTCGCCCCGCCCGGGTTCTGCGCGGCCATGGTCGACGCCGGCCTGCCCGGCGATGCCCTGTCATCGGTGCGGGCGACCGTGACCGCCGGCGAAACCCTGCCCGGCGAGGTGCACCGCCGCTTTACCGCTCGCTTCGGCACCGAGATGCTCGACGGGATCGGCTCGACTGAGGCCCTGCACATCTTCTGCTCGAACCACCCCGGCGACGTCCGGCCCGGATGGACCGGGCGACCGGTCGCCGGATACGAGTTGCGGTTGCTGGACGAGAGCGGCGCCGTGATCACCGAACCTGACACGGCCGGGGCGTTGTGGGTGCGGGGGGGCTCGATTGCCGCCGGCTACTGGCAGCGACCGGACCTCACCGCCTCTACCTTCGTGGACGGTTGGCTGCGGACGGGGGACGTGTACCAGCGTTCCGCTGACGGCTACTACCGGTTCGTGGGCCGCAACAGCGACATGATCAAAGCCGGCGGGATTTGGGTGTCACCTGCCGAGGTGGAAGGGGTTCTCGTCGAGCACGAGGACGTGCTGGAGGCGGCCGTCGTCGGCGGCCGCAACGCCGACGGCCTGGAGGTCACGGTGGCCTTCGTGGTCCTCGCCCACGGGCGAACGGCCGACCCGGTGGCGCTCGACGACCACTGCCGGGCCCGCATGGCGGCGTTCAAGCGCCCGAGAGAGATCCACGTCGTCAGCGAGCTACCCAAGACGGCGACGGGAAAGATGCGCTACGAGCCTGGCTGGAAGAGGCCGCCGCGTCGTCGCCTACGGGCAGCGATGACAAATGGGCGTCAGCGGACCTTCAACCGTAGACTGGCTGGTCCGCGCCCTCGCGGCGCCGACATCAGGAAGGAATCAGACCCAGTGAGCGACGCCGCCCCATCCCGCTTTGAGTCCCCGACCACCGTGCGGGAAGGGCTGCGCCGGGTCAGCTACCTGGCCGACGAGGGGATCGCGGGCGTGGTGTACCTGGCGGAGCGCCTCGGCAAGCCGGTGTTGGTGGAGGGGCCGGCCGGCACTGGCAAGACCCAGCTGGCCAAGTCCGTCGCCGAACTCACCGGGTCGCGCCTGATCCGCCTGCAATGCTACGAGGGCCTCGACGAATCGAAGGCCCTCTACGAGTGGAACTACAAGAAGCAGCTGCTCCGCATCCAGGCCCAGCGCGTCGGCGAGGCCGCGAGCGCGGAGAAGTGGGAGGACATAGAAGAGGACATCTTCTCGGAGCAGTTCTTGCTCACCCGCCCTCTGCTCGAAGCCATCCGGGCCGAGGAGCCGGTGGTGCTGCTCATCGACGAGGTCGACCGGGTCGAGGTCGAGACCGAGGCCCTGCTGCTCGAGATCCTCTCCGACTACCAGGTCTCGATCCCGGAGTTAGGGACGGTGGTCGCCACCCAGATCCCGCTGGTGTTCCTGACCTCCAACAACACCCGGGAGCTGTCGGAGGCCCTCAAACGCCGGTGCCTGTTCCTCCACATCGACTACCCCGACATCGAACGGGAGCGGGAGATCGTGCTGACCCGGGTTCCCGGCATCTCCGAATCGCTCGCCGATCAGGTGGTGCGCATCGTGCGTTCGATCCGCAACCTGGAGCTCAAAAAGGCGCCCTCGGTGTCAGAAACGCTCGACTGGGCCCGGACCCTGCTCCTGCTCGGGATCCAATCGGTGGACGCCCAGGCCGCCACCGAGACCCTCCACATCCTGCTCAAGTACCAGTCCGACATCGACAAGGCCGCCAAGGATCTGAACGCCTCTACGGTCTCACCCCCTCGGTAGCGAGGAGATCTGAGTTGACCATCGACGGCGCGGCCCCGTCGTTGCCCGCGGGCAGCTCGGGCGGTCTGCTGGAGTCACTGTCGGGGTTCGTCACCGAGCTGCGCACCGCCGGGATCCCGGTCAGCCTGACCGAAAATCTCGACGCCATGGAGGCGCTGCGCCACATCCCGCTCGAGGACCGTGACGCCTTCAAGTACGCCCTGGCCGCCACCATGGTCAAAAATAATTCACACTGGAAGGCCTTCGAGACGGTGTTCGAGGTGTACTTCTCGTTGCGGGGCCGGGAGTACCACATCACTGACGGGGGCGAAGACGCCGTCGATGAGCTCATCACCGATCTGCTCGGGTCCCGTGAGGGTGAGGGAAGCGGGGCCGAAGGGCTGACCCCGGAGCAGCTGGCCGAGCTGTTGTACCGAGCCCTCATGGACGGCAACGATGCCATGCTGCGGGCGATCGCCCGCGCCGCGGTGACGCGCTACGCCGGCATGGAACCGGGGCGGCCGGTGGGCGGCACCTACTACCTGTACCGGACCCTCCGTCAGCTAGACCTGGATGCGGTGCTGGAGAAGATGATGGACGCGGCGCGACAAGAGACTCGAGGTGAGCTCACCGAGCTGGAGGAGCGGCTGGCGCGCGAGGAGTACGAGGCTCGGATGGACGCCCTGCGCCGGGAGATCGAGGCGGAGATCCGGCGCCGGCTGGTCGCGGACCGGGGCGCAGAGGCGGTCGCCAAGTCCCTACGCAAGCCGCTCCCCGAGGACATCGACTTCATGCACGCCAGCCGGGAGGAGCTGCTCGCCCTGCGCAAGGCGATCGCCCCCTTGACCCGCAAGCTGGCGGTGCGCCTGGCCCGCAAGCGACGCCACGGACGCAAGGGCCCGCTGGACTTCCGCAGCACCGTCCGCCACTCCCTTTCCTATGGAGGTGTGCCGGCCGAACCCAAGTTCCGCTACCCCCGGCCGTCCAAACCGGAGATCATGGTGGTGGCGGACATCTCCGGGTCGGTGGCGGCCTTCGCCCGGTTCACCCTGCAGATGGTGTACGCCATCAGCTCGCAGTTCAGCCGGGTGCGGTCATTCGTGTTCATCGACGGCATCGACGAGGTGACCGACTATTTCCGCGCCACCGAAGACATCTCCGCGGCCATCCACCGCATCAACACCGAGGCGGACGTCATCTGGGTCGACGGGCACTCCGACTACGGGCACGCCTTCGAGGCGTTCTGGGAGCGGTGGGGCAAAGACGTCAACTCCAAGACGACCGTGCTGCTCCTGGGCGACGCCCGCAACAACTACCACGCCGCTCAGGCCTGGGTGCTGGCCGAGGTCGCCAAGAAAGCCCGTCACGTGTACTGGCTCAACCCGGAGCCCCGCTCTTACTGGGACACGGGTGACTCCATCGTCAGCCAATACGCCACGCACTGCGACGGCGCCTATGAGTGCCGCAACCTCAAGCAGCTGGAGCGATTCGTAGAGCAGCTCGGTTGAGCCGAGCTGGCCTTCAAAGGGGCCCCGGGGTCTCCCCGTGCTCGTATACCTCCGCCGCCGGTCCGACGACCAGCGGATCGGGCCCGCCCACGATGGTGTCGTCGCGGCGGGGGTAAGCGAACTGGTTGAGCATAAAGCGCATGGCACCGATCCGGGCCCGCTTCTTGTCGTTGCTCTTGACCACCGTCCACGGGGCGAAAGAGGTGTCGGTCGCTTTAAACATGGCTTCCTTGGCGACGGTGTAGTCGTCCCACCGGTCAAGCGAGGCCAGGTCCGTCGGTGACAGCTTCCACTGCCGCACCGGGTCGATGCGCCTGATGAGGAAGCGGGTGCGCTGCTCGGCGCGCGACACCGAGAACCACAGCTTGATCAGATGGGTGCCGTCGCCCGTCAGCAGCTCTTCGAAGACCGGCGCCTGACGGATGAAGATCTGGTACTGCTCATCGGTGCAGAACCCCATCACCCGCTCGACGCCGGCCCGGTTGTACCAGGATCGGTCGAAGAGGACGATCTCGCCGGACGAGGGCAGGCGCACGACGTAACGCTGGAAGTACCACTCCCCGCGCTCCCGCTCGCTCGGCGCCTCCAGGGCGACCACCGCCGCCCCTCGCGGGTTGAGGTGCTCGGTGAATCGTTTGATGGTCCCGCCCTTGCCCGCGGCGTCTCGTCCTTCGAAGACAATGACGATGCGTTGGCCAGTGTCTTTTACCCAGTTCTGGAGCTTCAGCAACTCGATCTGGAGCTGCCGCTTTACTACCTCGTAGTCCGGTCGGGGCATCCTCTCGGCGTAGGGGTAGCCCTCCCGCCAAGTGTCGACGAGCCGTCCGTCCTTCCAGCGCAGCACCGGCTCGTCCTCGTCGTCGGTCTCATCGAGGACCAGCTCATCGAGCCGTTGGGCCAGGTCGATGTCGATGTCGAGGAGCGGGCCGCCGACAGTGGGGCTCGTCATGCCTGGCCGGACCATCACCGCATCCTGTCAGGAACCCCGACCCTCGGTTGCCAGCGGCGTACTCGGGGCTCCGTCGAGACGGGGGACCTCGAGACGGATCACTCGGGTGTCATGGATATGGACCCGAAACTGCGCCGCGGTTTGGCGCCGGGTGGCCCCCGAAACGCTCCAGCCACACTCGAGGCAGGTTCCCTTCCAGGTTCCCCGCTGCAAGAGATAAGAAGCCCGATGACCGGGCGGCTTGCCCGGCGTAGTCAGGTCGATCATGGCCCCTCCTTCAGTACGTCGCGGCCCCCCTCCTACATTGCCGTACAGGCGAGAGTCCATAGGTAAACAAACGGCATCGAATGGGAGAACATTCGGTTGCTCGGTCGAGGGGTCGGTCCCTCCTCCCGCAGGAGAAAAGGACCGACCCTACCTTGCCGAATCGATCAGGTGCAGGGGGTGGTGCTGGTGGAGGCGCTGGTGGTGAGGATCACGCAGGTCGAGATCTGCGGAGTGACACCGGCGTCGTCGAGCAGCACCTGGCCCTCGGCCGAGTCGATGAAGGGGGTGGTGGACTTCGTCGTGTAGAACAGCGTCTGCACCCAGTTGGTAGTCCCGGTCGGCTGCCAGTCCTTGGTCGAGTCCAGGTCGGCCGAGCGCACGTAGATGTACAGCGGGCGCGTCGGGTCGAAGATGGCGTTGCCGTCGCTCGGCGTGCCGGTCTGCTGAGGCGTCACGTCGTTTACGGTGACCGACTGGGGCTTGAAGGCGCTGGTACCGCCGCCCGTGCCGCAGCTGTTGGCCGGGGTACCGCCGGAGGTGGCCGTCGAGTTCTCGTAAGCGCAGCTCGGGTCCAAGAAGTAGCCACCGCCCACATCGGTCAGGCCACCATTCACCGGCCCGGCCGCCTCACCACCGGAGGTGTAGGTACCCGGGTTGGACGGCACCGACACCGTAAACTGACTGTCGGCGTCGTTGACGCTGGTAATCGTGAAAGTGCCGTTCGGTGCCGTCGCCGAGCTGGTGACGCCGCTGACGGTGACCGTGGTGCCGGCCACCCAGTTCTGGTTGAAAGTGGCCCCGTTGCTCGTGGTGAACGTCACCGAGTACGGGCCCGAACCGGAAGAGGTGAACCCGCTGACGGTCTGCTGGCTGTTCTGCTCACCGGCATACAG
>PMHH01000167.1 GCA_003156595.1 Acidimicrobiaceae bacterium | reverse complement strand
GCCTCGGATCCGACACCGAGGCACGCTGGCTGGTCGAGGAGGTTGCCGGCGATCGGTGGCCGCTCGTGGCCGGCGGGGTCACCGAACGGGCCCGGGCCCGGTTCGAGGCGCTCGTGGACCGCCGGGCCAGCGGCGAGCCGTTGCAGTACGTAGTCGGCCGGTGGGGTTTCCGGACCCTGGAGCTCATGGTTGACCGGCGGGTGCTCATACCCCGGCCCGAGACGGAACAGGTCACCCAGGTCGCCCTACATGAGCTCGACCGCCTGGCCGGCGCCGGCGGACGGGACCAGCGGTTGGTCGCGGTCGACCTCGGCACCGGCTCGGGGGCCATCGCGCTGGCGCTGGCCGCGGAGCGGACGGGCGTCGAGGTGTGGGCAACTGATGTTTCGACGCCGGCGCTCGAGGTGGCGTCGGTCAACCTGTCCGGGCTGGGAGGACGGGTCGCCAGCCGGGTCCGGCTGGCTCACGGAGTGTGGTGGTCGGCGCTTCCCGAGAATCTGCGCGGCCGGCTCGACCTGGTGGTGTCCAATCCGCCGTACATCTCTTCAGGTGAAATGACGGAATTGGACGCGCAGGTCGCGGCGTGGGAGCCGAGACTGGCCCTCGAGGCGGGGCCCACTGGGCTCGAAGCGGTGTACGAGCTCCTCAACGCCGCTCCCGCCTGGTTGCGTCCCGGGGGGGTCATCGTGCTGGAGATCGCTCCCCACCAAGCCGGCCAGGCGGCGGCGATGGCCAGAAAGGCCGGCTTTACCGAGGTGGAGGTGCATCCTGACCTGAGCGGGCGGGACCGGACGCTGGTGGCGAAGGGCGTCCCATGACCGCGGTGCTGGTGGCGAAGGGCGTCCCATGACCGCGGTGCTGGTGGCGAGGGGCGCCCCATGACCGCGGTGCTATTGGCTGCCGGCGATCCACCGCCGGAGGCGGCTATTGCCGCGGCCGCGGAGGCCTTGGGCGGCGGGGACATCGTCGGCATTCCTACCGACACCGTCTACGGCCTGGCGGCCGATCCCTGGCACTCGGGCGCAGCCGATCGCCTGTTCCTGGTCAAAGGTCGGCCTCGCAGCGTCGAACTCCCTCTCCTGGTGTCCGGAGAGGAACAAGCCCTGACCCTGGCCACCGCCGTTCCCGAGTGCGCTCTGAGGTTGATGGCTCGGTTCTGGCCGGGAGCCCTCACCATCGTGCTGCCGCGCCGTCAGGAGGTCGACGCCGATCTCGGGGAGGAAGACGAGACCATCGGTCTGCGCTGCCCGAACCATCCCGTGCCTCTGGCCCTCTGCCGCGCCATGGGTCCCATCGCGACGACCAGCGCCAACCGTCACGGGTCGCGGCCCATGACCACCGCCCAGGATCTGGCGGCCAGCCTGCCGGGGGTTGCTCTCGTCCTCGATGCGGGCGTCTGCGACGGCGCCCCGTCGACAGTGGTTGACTCGACCGGCGAGGTGCCGAAGCTCCTACGGGCCGGCAGCATCGCGTGGGAGCAGATCGTGGCCGTAGTGAACGGCGGCTAACCCTCTGCAACGGTTTGCCCCACGGATACCCGGCATGGGAGGATTTGTTACGTGCGTATGTCCCGCCCCGGAGCACGGGCCACAGGTCGCCCGCTCACTGCACCCGCTCGCCGCCGATAACTCTTGCTCCGACCGATCTCATGCCCCTCTCCCACAGCGAAGACCCCAGCCGTGTGCGCCAGCCGCGTGAGGTGGGCGATACCCGCTATTCAGCGCCGGAGCCTGCCGTGGCGGTAAAGGCTGGCCCCACGTTCGCCGAGCGTGCTGTGGTGTTGTTGCGCTATTTGGACGTGGCGGTGGTGGTGATCGCCATGGCTCCCGCGCTCGCGCTCGGCGCGCCGGTCCTCGGGTACGTCCTGGCTGCAGGCGGATGGTTCCTGCAGCGCGGGCTGGCTGAAACTGATCGGCGCTGGATCGGCCGGCTGGCCGAGCCCCGGAAACAGCTGGGCGTCAGCCTGTTCGAGGCGTTCGGGCGGATCTGGCTGCTGGCGGGCGTGATAATCATCGCGGGCGTCGCCGGCGGACGCAGGGACGGACTGACCGCGGCACTGGTGATCTTCGGGGCCTACTCGGTGGCCTTCGTGATCAGGGTGATCTCGGGACCACCGCGGCGAAGGGTGGTCCAATGAGCTCCCCCGTCACTATTACCCCCTCGGCCACTACGAGTCTCCCAGCGACCGCGAGCCCGCCGGCCAGCACGAAGCCTCCCAAGCAGCCCATGAGTCGCCGCCGGAAGATCATCTGGGGCATCGCGGCCGTGTACGTCGTGGGCTTGGTCGTGTTCGGGCTCGTCTTCGGTCCCCACGAGCACCAGAACAACACGTTCAACATCGTCTCCCCCTACCACTTGACGACGTGGGTCCAGGTCGGCCCGGTCGCCTTCAACAAGGGCGTGCTCTACCTCCTGATGACCACGGTGCTCACCATCGGTGTGCTCGTGTGGGTCGCCAGGCGCATGGAGATGCGGCCCAACCGGGTGCAGACCGCGGTGGAATGGCTCTACGACGTGTCGTTCCGACTGACGCACGACAACATGGACGAGCGGATGGCCACCAAGTGGTTTCCCCTCGTCTTCACCCTGTTCGTGTTCATCCTCATCACGAACCTCCTCGGGTACATCCCGCTGCCCATCAACACGGTAGACAAGATCAATGTGGCTGGATTGCACCTCCCTTCATTCCAGATCTATGCGGCGGATACCAACGTGGCGCTTCCGCTGGTACTGGCGCTCGGCGTATTCATCGCGTACAACGTCGAGGGCCTCCGGCACCACGGGTTCGTGGGGTATCTCAAGAGCCTGGTTCCGTCGGGCGTGGCCGGAGGCATGCTGCTGTTCCTCTACCCACTGGAGATCCTCTCCCACTTCCTGCGGCTGCTCTCGTTGGCGATCCGACTTTGGGCCAACCTGCTCGCTGGGCATCTCCTGATCGATTTCATGTCGGGTGATATGGCGGTGCTGCTGGGCCTGCCGTACGTGGGCTGGCTCACCCTGCCGCTCGGCGTCGCGATCTACCTGTTCGAGTGCGTATTGATCGCCGGTCTACAGGCGTTCATCTTTGCTATCCTCACGTCCATCTACCTCGGTGGCGCGGTCAGCAGTCATTAGATAAAAGGAGCTGCATGTTTCATCTCTTCAGTGTCACTTTGATTTCCGGCTTTTTCCATCCAGCCATCTTGGCTGCGGCGCAGAATTATGACTTGATAGGCGAGAACGCCGGTAAGTCGATCGCCCTCGGCGTCGGGGCCGGCGGCGGCGCCGCTGGAGCCGGCGCGGGCATCGGCATGCTGTTCGGAAAGGTGATCGAGGCGACGACCCGCCAACCGGAGATGCGCGGCGAGATCACGCAGATCCAGTGGCTGGGATTCGCCCTCACCGAGGCGACCTTCTTCTACGGCCTCGTCGGCGGCTTCATCGCCTTCTTCCTCTAAACCCCACAGAATCGATCCTTTGACATGACCGACGTGCTAGTCGCATCCAGCTCATGGCTCATCACGCCCAATGTCGGGCTGACGGTCTGGACGCTCGTCGTGTTCGCCATCTCGCTCTTCATCCTGGTGAAGGCGGTGTTCCCTCGTATCGGGGCGGCCCTCGATACGCGCCGGAAGGCCATAGGCGACTCGATCGACGCGGCCGATCGCACCCACCGCGAGGCGGACCAATTGCTCGTGGAGTATCGCGAGCTGCTTCGCAATGCCCGCCAGGAGGCCGAAGAGATCGTCGAGCGGGCCCGCCAATCGGCCGCCGTGAACGAGCGCGAGGCCCGCACTGAAGGCCAGGCGCGGCGCGAGCAGATGATGGAGCAGACGCGTCGGGACATCGAGGCGGAGACCCGCCGCGCCCTCGACGAGATCCTTCGGGATGTCGTCGAGCTCACGGTGATGGCCACCGAACGGGTGACGCGCCAGGTGCTCACCGGGGAGGACCAGCGTCGGCTGGTCGAGGAAGCCGTGTCCGAGCTTGACTTCACGGTCCTGAGCGGCGGACCGAGCCGGCAACCGTGAGTTGCAAGAGGCCCAGCTAGCTAGTGGAACAGGTCGCCGAGGTGTACGCGCGGGCGCTCTTCGAGGTCGCCTCGGAGCGCGGCTTGCTCGACGTGGTTCGAGAGCAGCTCGTCCAGTTTGCCGACGCGTTGTCCACCAACCACAATCTCCAGACCTTCTTCTTCTCCCCGTATCTCTCGACCGAGGAGAAGAAGGACGGCCTGAGCCGCCTGATCGAGGGCGCCGAGGAGACCTTCATGAGCTTCCTCGAGACTCTGGTCGAGCGTCACCGCATGCCGGAGATCTTCCACATCCGTGGGCGCTACGAGGAGCTGTGGGACGCGGAGATGAAGCTGCTCCCGGTCCAGGTGACGAGCGCGGTGGAGCTCGACGAAGCTGTCGTGCGGGACATCGGTGCGCGCATCGGCGCGCAGACCGGAAACAAGATCGAGCTCACCAGCGTCGTGGATCCCGACATCCTCGGTGGAATCGTGCTGCGCGTGGGTGATTTCATCCTCGATGCGTCCATCAGCAACAGGCTGAGCCAACTTCGCAAGCAAGTCGGACGGGCGCGGCCACCCTCGCCGGTCAAGGAGCCACTCAATGCAGATCAAGCCTGACGAGATCACCTCCATCCTCAAGAGCCGGATCCAAGGCCTCGACAGCTCGAGCGCCGACCTCACGGAGGTCGGGACCGTGCTGTCGGTGGCAGACGGCATCTGCCGGATCCACGGTCTCGAGAACTGCATGTCATTCGAGATGCTCGAATTCCCGCACGACGTTACCGGGCTGGCGCTCAACCTCGAGTCCGACAACGTCGGCGTCGTGATGTTTGGTGAGTGGGAGAAGATTGTCGAGGGCGACACCGTAAAGCGCACCAAGCGCCTGCTCGAGATTCCCGTCGGAGACGAGCTGCTCGGGCGGATCGTCGATCCGCTCGGTAACCCGCTCGACGGGAAGGGGGAGATCCGGACGGCGACCACGCGTCCGGTCGAGCACAAGGCGCCAGGAGTCGTCCAACGCCAGCCGGTCAAGGAGCCCATGCTCACCGGATTGAAGGCGATCGACTCCATGATCCCGATCGGTCGCGGCCAGCGCGAGTTGATCATCGGGGACCGAAAGACCGGTAAGACGGCCATCGCCATCGACACGATCATCAATAACAAGGATCGTGACCTGATCTGCGTCTACGTGGCGATCGGGCAGCGCAAGTCGACCGTGGCGCAACTGGCAACCGTGCTCGAGGAGGCCGACGCGCTCAAGAACACGATCATCGTGATGGCGGCCGCCGATGAGGCCGCGCCGATCAAGTTCCTGGCGCCCTATGCAGGCTGCGCCATGGGGGAGTACTTCCTCTACAACGGCAAGGCCGCGCTGACCATCTACGACGACCTCACCAAGCACGCCTACGCCTACCGTCAGATGTCGCTGCTGCTGCGCCGCCCTCCGGGCCGCGAGGCCTACCCGGGCGATGTCTTCTATTTGCACTCCCGGCTGCTGGAGCGGGCGGTCAAGCTGTCCGATGACGTCACCGATCCGCAGACGGGGAAGAAGCTCCCGGGCGGCGGGTCGCTGACGTCTCTGCCGGTGATCGAGACGCAGGCCGGCGACGTGTCGGCCTACATCCCGACGAACGTGATCTCGATCACGGACGGGCAGATCTACCTCGAGCCGAGCCTCTTCTACTCCGGCGTGCGCCCGGCCATCAACGTCGGCATCTCAGTCTCCCGCGTCGGCGGCAATGCCCAGAGCACGCCGATGCGCCGCGTCGCCGGCCGCCTGAAGCTCGAGCTCTCTCAGTACCGCGAGCTCGAGGCCTTCGCCCAGTTCGGGTCCGAGCTCGACCCCGAGACGCAGCGGACGCTGGCTCGCGGCCAGCGCCTGGTGAGGACGCTGAACCAGGCGGAGCGCAGCCCGATTCCGGTTGAGGAGCAGGTGGTGCAGATCTACGCGGCCACGAACGGGTACGTCGACCGGATCACGATCGACAAGGTCGAGCGGTTCCTCTCCGAGCTGATCGACAGGGTGCGCGGCACCAACTCCGAGCTGCTGCAGCAGATCGGGGGCGGGGACTGGAGTGAGGAGACCCAGGCGAAAGTGCTCGCGGCCGTGGAGCAGTTCGCCCAGGACTTCGGCTTCGACCTGGACGAAGAGGGCCGTCCGATTGTCGAGGGCGCGGAAGAGCCCCGTCGCGCCAACCCGACGGGAGCCACCAGCGCGGAGTCGCCAGAGGAGAAGGAGGAAGCCGCGTTGGTGCAGTGATGCACCCGCGCCTCCACCATGCCACAGTCGCCGCGCGACGTCCGCACCCGCATCAAAGCGGTCACGAACATCGAAAAGATCACCCGGGCGATGGCCATGGTCGCCGCGGCCCGGTTGCGCCGCGCCGTGCAGCGGATCGAGGCGTTGCGGCCGTACGCGAGCGCCATCCGGCGGATGACGCGGCAGGCCGCACAGGCGTCAGGCGCCATGGGTCGGGTGCCGATCCTGCAGGAGCACGCTGAGGTGCGTACGGTCGGCCTCCTGATCGTCGCCGGGGATCGCGGTCTCGCGGGTGCCTTCAATTCCAATGTTGTTCGCGCCGGGATCGCGGCTGGGCGCGAGCACGAGGCCGCGGGTCGGCGGGTCGTCTACTTCGCCTCTGGCCGCAGAGCCGCTTCGTCGCTGACCTTTCGCGGGAAGGTGCCGGTCGACAGCTTCACCGGCTTCACCGACCGTCCCAATTACACCGACGCCCGCCGAATCGCGGAGCGGCTGATGGCGGCCTATCTGGACGAAGAGGTCGATCAGGTCGAGATCTTCTATAACGGATACGCCTCGGCCATCTCGCAGGTGGTCCGGCGGGAGACGCTGCTGCCTTTGCAGCGGGCCACCGTGCTCGAGGAGGAGCCGCCCGAAGAGCCAGCTTCTGGTGCGGACCCACCCCCGCGCGTCTCACCGGAGTACGAGCCCGACCCCGAGCCGGTGCTCAAGAGGCTCGTCCCCGACTACGTCGAGGTCTCGATCTTCCGCGCCCTGCTCGAATCCACGGCCTCGGAGCACGGGGCGCGCATGACCGCGATGCGCAAGGCCTCTGACAACGCCAGCGACCTCATGAAGGACCTGACGCTGCAGATGAACCGGGCGCGCCAAGCCGAGATCACCCAGGAGATCATGGAGGTCGTTGCCGGGGCCGAGGGGCTCCGCTAGACCCCGAGACAGGAAGAGGACATGGCACTGACAGAAGAGACCCAGGCGGCGGAGAGTCGTCAAGAGAATGTCGGCCGGATCGAGTCGATCCAAGGCGTCGTGATCGACGCGGTCTTCCTCGACCACCTTCCGGAGATCAACCACGCCATCAAGGTGCGCAGACCGGCGGCGGCTCGCGCCGAGGAGGATGAAGACATCTCCGCGGCAGACGAGTTTCTGATCTTCGAGGTGCAGCAGCACCTCGGGGACGACCGGCTCCGGGCGGTGGCGATGGACACCACCGACGGCCTGGCCCGTGGCACCGAGGTGATCGACACGGGCGCCCCGATCACCGTTCCGGTAGGCCGAGCCACGCTGGGACGGATCTTCAACCTGCTGGGAGAGCCCATCGACGGCGGCGCCGCGATGGACCCGGCCGTCGAGCGCTGGCCGATCCATCGCGAGGCTCCCACTATGGAGGCGATGACGCCGACCACGGAGATCTTCGAGACCGGCATCAAGGTGATCGATCTGCTGGCGCCCTACGTCAAGGGCGGCAAGGTCGGGCTGTTCGGCGGTGCCGGCGTCGGGAAGACCGTGATCATCCAGGAGCTGATCCACAACCTCGCCCAGGAGCACGGTGGCCTGTCGGCCTTCTGCGGCGTCGGCGAGCGCTCGCGCGAGGGCAACGACCTGTGGCTGGAGATGAAGGAATCCGGGGTGCTCGACAAGACGATTCTCGTCTTCGGGCAGATGAACGAGCCGCCCGGCGCCCGCATGCGCGTGGCGCTCTCAGGTCTGACGATGGCGGAGTACTTCCGCGATCAGGAGGGCCAGGACGTGCTCCTCTTCATCGACAACATCTTCCGCTTCGTCCAGGCGGGCTCCGAGGTCTCGGCTCTGCTCGGCCGGATGCCCTCGCAGGTCGGCTACCAGCCCACGCTCGAGTCCGAGATGGGCCAGCTCCAGGAGCGCATCACCTCCACGCGCCGGGGCTCGGTGACGAGCGTGCAGGCGATCTACGTGCCCGCCGACGACCTCACCGACCCGGCCCCGGCGTCGGTGTTCGCCCACTTGAACGCGACCACGGTGCTGTCACGGTCGATCGCCGAGAAAGGCATCTATCCGGCCGTTGACCCGCTCGAGTCGACTTCGACGATCCTCAAGGCGGACATCGTGGGCGAGGAGCACTTCCGCGTCGCCACCGAGGTCCAGCAGGTGCTCCAGCGCTACAAGGAGCTGCAGGACATCATTGCCATCCTCGGTATCGACGAGCTCTCGGACGAGGACAAGGTGGCGGTCAACCGGGCCCGCAGGCTCGAGCGGTACCTCTCACAGCCGTTCTACGTGGCCGAGCAGTTCACCGGCACCCCTGGCGCGTACGTTCCGATTGCGGAGACGGTCCGGGGCTTCAAGGAGATCCTCGAGGGAAGGTACGACGATTTCCCCGAGCGGGCCTTCTTCATGAAGGGCACGATCGACGAGGTGATCAAGGACGCCGGTGGCGAGGGAGGGGGCTGATGGCCCATGCCAAGTTTCCGGTCGAGGTCCTCACACCGGAGGGCGAGGTGTTCAATGGCGAGGTGGAGATGGTCTCGACGCGCACCACGCTAGGTCTGATCGGCATTCTCGCCAGGCACTCGCCGCTGCTGGCGACGCTCGAGCCCACGGAGCTGCGGCTGTACCAGACCGAAACCGAGATACTTCGCTTCGCGCAGTCGGAGGGCTACCTCCAGGTCGGTGGCAACCACGCCCTGCTGCTGGTCGAGGAGGCTCACCCCGTCGGAGACCTGGACGCGGCGGACTTGCGGGAGCGTCTGCAGCTAGCCGAGCAAGAGCTCGAGCAGGCTGGCGAGGATACGGAGAGGCGCAGGGTGGCCCAGCGTGACAAGCGGCGCTGGGAGCAGTTCCTGAGCCTCACCGAGTAGGGACACCGCCGACTCAGGACGAGCCGTTGCGCCGGCCGGCGCCGACGGGAACGTCTTCGTCTCTGGGCTCGACGCGGGACTCACCGCGGCCCCGTACCCCGAAGAGGGTGTAGAGGGCCACGCCGAGCGCCAGGGCCGCGAAGGGGACGATCGAGATAGCCCGGTTGACCAGGGTCGGATAGAGGACCAAACCGGACAGGAGGGCCGTCCATGTCCACAGGATCAGCACCGACCGGGTCTGCCCGTGGCCCAGGCCCATGAGCCGATGGTGGAGATGGTTCTTGTCGGCTTCCGCCAGGTTGGCGCGCTTTCCCGCCCGACGGATGATGGCGAAAGCCGTGTCGAGCATCGGGATCCCCAGGATGAAGAACGGGATGAGCAGGGGTGCGAAGAAGAAGTACGTCCGACCGCTGAAGTCGTTGTTGGTTTGGCCCACGACGGACATGGTGGACGCGGCCATGAGCAGTCCGAGCAGCATGGCCCCGGCGTCCCCCATGAAAATTCGAGCCGGATGGAAGTTGTGGGGAAGGAATCCCACGCACAGGCCGATGATGATCACGGCGATGAGCGGCCCTGAGCTCTCGGCGCCGATGTTGCCCGTGCGCACTAGTTGGTGCGAGTACACGAAGAAGGCCAGCGAGGCGATGCCTACGATGCCCGCCGCCAGCCCGTCCAGGCCGTCGACCAGGTTGACCGCGTTGGCCATCCCCACCACCCACAACACCGTGATCACCGGGATCAGATCGGCCGAGAGCACGACTGTCGTGCCGCCGAAGGGCATCCGGAAGAACAGCATGTTGATACCGAACAGATACAGGATCGTGCCGGCGAGGATCTGGCCGGACATCTTGGCAGGAGGCGACATCTCCCGGAGGTCGTCGACCATCCCGACGGTGAAGATGACCGAGGCGGCGACGACCAGTCCGATGGGGTCGGACGAACCTCTGAAGAGCGGGCTCAGGTCGCGCAGCTGCGAGGCGACGACCATGGCGACGAGCAGCCCCAGGTACATGGCGGCCCCGCCGACGGTCGGCGTCGGCCGCTCATGGACGCGGCGATCGTCGGGCAGGACGATGATCGAGAAGCGCACCGCCAGCCGGCGCACCACGAAGGTGGCGGCGAAGGTCGCGAGCGCGGCCGCCAGGCCGACGATGGCGTAGTCGCGGTAACCGTTGATGCGGTCGCTCCTCGCAGATGCTCAGGACGGGTAGGGCGTGAATTTCGAGCAGAGGACGGCTACCTCGTCGCGGACGGCCGCCGACTCGCCGGCATCGCCGGGGTGGCCCAGGACGCGGGCGATCAGCCGGGCGATCTCTCCCATCTCGGCCTCGCCCATGCCCGCGGTGGTCACCGCCGGCGTGCCGATGCGCAGCCCGCTGGTAACGAACGGTGAGCGGGGGTCCCCGGGGATCTGGTTCTTGTTGAGGGTGATGCCGGCGCCGTCGAGGGCCTCCTGGGCGACCTTGCCGGTGAGCTCGGCTGCGAAGGGTCGCAGGTCGACCAGCATGAGATGGTTGTCGGTGCCGCCGGACACGACCCGGAACCCTTCGCCCGACAGCGCCGCGGCCAGGGCCTGGGCGTTGCGGATGATCTGGGCCGCGTAGTCGTGGAACTCGGGTTGGGCCGCCTCCCGGAAGGCCACCGCCTTGGCCGCGATGACGTGCTCCAGGGGCCCGCCCTGCAGGCCGGGGAACACGGCTTTGTCGATGGCCGGCGCCAGGTCGGGCGTGCACAGGATGGCCCCGCCCCGCGGCCCCCGGAGGGTCTTGTGGGTGGTGAAAGTGACGATGTCTGCCACGCCGACGGGGTTGGGATGCACGCCGCCGGCGATCAGCCCGGCCACGTGGGCGGCGTCGAAGAGAAACAGGGCGCCGACCTCGTCAGCGATGCGCCGGATCGGGGCCGGATCGATGATCCGGGAGTAGGCGGTGGCCCCGGCGACGATCAGCTTGGGCCGGTGCTCCTCCGCCAGTGCCGCCAGCTGCTCGAGGTCCAGACGCTCATCGCTCTCGGTCACCCCGTACGAGACGAAGTGGTAGAGACGGCCGCTCACGTTGACCGGCGAGCCGTGCGTCAGGTGACCGCCCTGATCCAGGCGCATGCCGAGGACGGTGTCGCCGGGCTCGAGCACCGCCAGATAGGCGGCCAGGTTGGCGTTGGCGCCGGAGTGCGGTTGGACGTTGGCGTGCTCCGCCCCAAACAGGTCGCACGCCCGGCGCCGGGCCAGGTCCTCGACCTCGTCGATGATGCGGTTACCCCCGTAGTACCGCTTCCCGGGGTAGCCCTCGGAGTACTTGTTGGTCAGCACTGACCCGGTGGCGGCCATCACGGCCCGAGAGGTGAAATTCTCCGAAGCGATGAGTTGCAGAGTGGTGTTTTGCCGCTCCTCCTCGCGCTGGATGATGTCGAAGAGGTCGCGGTCTTCGGTCACGACAGCAGTCTAGAGCGCTCCACGGCTGCCACACTGGCGCACCATGCCCGCGACCAGGCGCCGGCTCGGCGTCGCCCTCCTGCTCGATCCCCCGGTTGCCGCCGCGGTGGACGGGCTGCGCCTGGCGGTCGGGGACCCGTCCCTCGGGCGGGTCGCGTCGCACATCACCCTGGTGCCCCCCGTCAACGTCCGGGCCGATCAGCTCGGGGCCGCTCTCGGCTGCGTCCGGGCCGCGGCCGGCGGCCAGCCCGGTCCGCTGCGCCTCACGCTGGGGCCGCCGGCGACGTTCCTGCCCGACAATCCAGTCCTGTACCTGGAAGTGGGCGGTGATCTCGACGCGCTGCGTGCGCTCCGCGACGCCGTGTTCGTGGCTCCCCTCGAGCGGACGCTCTCATGGCCCTGGATCCCCCACGCGACCGTGGCTGACAGCGCCGAAGAGGGTCGGATCGCCGCCGCGGTGACGGCCCTCGACCGCTTCGCGGTCGTCACGACCATCGGGCGCCTGGTGTTGTTGCAGGAAGGGAGCGGGCGCATATGGCGACCGCTCGCCGACGCAGCTCTCGGCCCACCTGCCATAGTCGGAACGGGCGGGTTGGCCCTGGAGATCACCACCGGCCGAACTCTTGATCCGGAGGTCCTGCGGATGATCGACGAGGCCGGCGCCACCGCGATCGAGTCCAGGGGGAGAGCTTCCGTGTCGGAGGACCCGCCCCTTTTTCCGATCGTGCTGTCCGTTCGCCGAGAAGGCGCGGTGGTCGGCGCAGCCCGGGCTTGGCGGGCCGACGACGGGGGTCACGTTGCGGTGATCGTCGCCGGCGACGTCCGCCACCAGGGGATCGGCGGGACGCTGCTCGCCCATGTCGAAGCGGCCGTGACGGCGGCCGGTTGGGAGTGCCCGGTCCTGCACGCCCACGGCCCTGCCGGCTTCTACCAGGCCCGCAGCGGGTGGTCCGTGCCGGCTGGGTAGCCGAAATCGCTAGTCGAACTCCACGGAGGCGTACACCGCCAGTTTCTTGAGCCGGTGGCGGGCGTCGATGCGCCGGACGGTCCCTGACTTGGACCGCATGACTAGGGATTCGGTCGTCGCTCCCCGGCTGTCGTAGCGCACGCCGCGCAGCAGCTCCCCGTCGGTGATCCCGGTGGCCGCGAAGAAGCAGTTGTCCCCCTGCACCAGGTCGTCGAGGTACAGGCATTTGCCGATGTCGTAGCCGAGGCCTACGGCCGCCTGCCGTTCAGCGTCGTCGCGGGGCCACAGGCGCCCCTGCAACTCGCCGCCCATGCACTTGAGGGCCGCGGCCGCAATGACCCCCTCGGGCGTCCCTCCTATGCCGAGAAGGATGTCCGCGCCGGACTCGGACCAGGCGGTGGCGATGGAGCCGGCGACGTCCCCGTCCGTGATCAGTCGGATACGGGCGCCGGTGACGCGCACCTCCTCGATCAGGTCCACGTGGCGAGGGCGGTCGAGGATCACCGCGGTGACGTCGCGCACCGATTCGCCCTTGGCCTCGGCGACGGCTCGGATGTTGTCGGTGGCCGACTGCTCGAGGCTCACCTTGCCCGCGGCCTCGGGGCCCACCGCCAGCTTCTCCATGTACACGCAAGGGCCCGGGTTGAAGAAGGTGCCTCGCTCGCCGACCGCGATCACCGAAAGCGCGCCGCCTCGGCCCAGCGCCGTCGGCCTGGTGCCGTCGATCGGGTCGACCGCCACGTCCGTGTCCGGTGCGGTGCCGTCGCCGATCTTCTCCCCGTTGTACAGCATGGGCGCTTCGTCCTTTTCGCCCTCCCCGATGACCACCACGCCCGCCATCGGCACGCTACTGAGAACGATGCGCATGGCGTCAACCGCGGCGGCGTCGGCTCCTTCCTTGTCGCCGCGGCCCATCCAGCGGGCGGCGGCCATAGCCGCCGCCTCGGTGACCCGAACCAGTTCCATGGCCAGGTTGCGATCGGGCGCCTGCGCACGGTGACCTTCCGTGACACCCATTCCGGCGACAGTACTCGTATCAGCCGCCGGCAAGCGGGCCCGAGCGCTCCACCCGGTGGCCGCCGTCCAAAACGGCGGCCATACTGAAGAGCACGACAATCTGGCCCGCTACCCGCTCTGATGCCGGCCGAGCCGCCCTCATCGTCGACCGAAACGCCGGCCTGGGCTGGCCGGCGCCGGGTGCTTTACGAGAAAAATGCCCTCTTGGGCCGAGAGCGGCTGGCCGTAGAGGGTCGGTTCCGGTCACAATGGTACCGATTGCCAGCTGGGGCCGACGATTCCGACGACGGTTCTAATTCCGCCGGTGATGGAGGCATGAAGGCGTGACCGAACCCGTTTACGACGCGGCCGACGACGTTGTCATCATTGGCGCAGGACCCGCTGGGCTCACTGCTGCCTACCAGCTGATCAAGGCCGGCCGGCGTCCGACGGTGCTGGAGGCCGATAGCGTGGTCGGGGGGATCAGCCGGACCGTGGAGCGCGACGGGTGGCGTTTCGACATCGGCGGCCACCGCTTCTTTACCAAGGTGGGCGTAGTGGAGGCCTTCTGGCACGAGATCCTGCCTGACGAGGAATTCATGCTCCGGCCCCGCAAGAGCCGGATCTACTACGAGGGCAAGTTCTACGACTACCCGCTGAAGCCGCTGAACGCGCTGCGCAACCTGGGCGTGATCGAGGCCGTGCGTTGCGTGCTTTCCTACGTCTGGGCCCGGGTGCATCCGCCCAAGCGGCAGGACATGTACGAGGGATGGTTGGCGGCCCGGTTCGGGTGGCGCCTGTACCGGCACTTCTTCAAGACCTACACCGAGAAGGTGTGGGGGCACCCGCCCTCCGAGATGCCTGCGGACTGGGCCGCCCAGAGGGTCAAGAATCTCTCCCTGATGTCGGCGATCCTCAACGCCCTGTTGCCGAGGCGCGACCAACAGGAGATCACGTCGCTGATCGAGGAGTTCCAGTACCCCAAGCTGGGCCCAGGGATGATGTGGGAACGCTGTCACGATCTGGTGGAGGCCGCCGGGACGAAGGTGGTGCTGGACACCACCGTCAGCACCATCCGGCTGCAGTCCGGGCGGGCCACGTCGGTGGTGGCGTCCTCGGAAGGCGGCCAGACCGAGTACCCGGCCTCGGCGGTGATCTCCTCGATGCCTCTGTCGGGCTTAATTGCGGTCATGGATCCTCCGCCCCCGCCCGATATCCTCCGGGCCGCCGCTGAGCTCACCTACCGGGATTTCCTCACCGTGGCCTTGGTGGTCCCATCCGACACGGCGCCGTGGGACGACAACTGGATCTACATCCACGACGCCAGCGTGAAGACCATGCGCATCCAGAACTTCGGCTCGTGGTCGCCGTACCTGGTCAAGGACGGTCGCAACGTGCTCGGGCTGGAGTACACCGTCGACGAAGGCGACGAGTCGTGGACGGCGCCTGACGAGGTCCTCATCGAGCAGGGGAAGGCCGAACTGGGCCGGCTCGGGCTCGTCGACCCGTCGCGGGTCGAAGCCGGCTACGTGGTCCGTATGCCAAAGGCGTATCCGTACTACGACGTAGGCTACAAGGCGAATGTCGAGCTCATCCGGGCCTGGCTCGAGGCCCACGCCTCCAACGTGTTTCCCGTCGGCCGCAACGGGATGCACCGGTACAACAACCAGGATCACTCCATGTACACCGCCATGCTGACAGTCGAGAACCTCCTCGGCGCCCATCACGACGTCTGGTCGGTCAACGTGGAAGAGGAGTACCACGAAGCCCACGACCGGCTCCGTGACCCGGCCGGGGCCGCATTCAGCGGAACGGGGCGCGACGCCCCGATCCTGCCCGATCGACCCCGATCCTGAGGACGAGGTCCGTGGCGAAGATCTGGTACTGCCCGAACTGCGGGTACGAGGTGACCTCACGCGGGCGTTGCCATGCCTGTCACGAGCGATTGGTGGCGTCGGGCCTGCCCGAGATGGAGGCCGGCGAGGAGGAAGACGAGGTCGGTTACCGCCTCGGCGATTGGCAGGATCGCACCCGGGGCCGCCTGATCGAGCGCCTGAACGTCTTGGAGATCCTGCACCGCTTCGAGGACGACGAACTGGTGGTCGCCGCTGACGACGAATCCCGCGTCGATGATCTCCTCGCCGAGGTGGCGGCCAGCCCTGACGACGAGCCGTCCGCAGAGGATGGCGACGAGGAAGCGGGCACTGCTGCCGCGGACGGCGAGCCTTCGGACGAGGACCAGGACAAGTGGGTGACTGCGGCCGTGCTTCTCTTAGCGGATGCGGCCCGTCGCCTGCGCGAGGACCCGACTGACATGCATGCCGACGCGGACGTGGCCGAGGCGTCCGCGGCGGTCTTCACGGTCGACATGTTCTACGGCGCCGACGCCGAGACGTGGGCGGCCGTGGGGCGGGTCACTCGACGGTTGTTGTCGGCCTTGGGAGCCGACGAGGCGCTCGAGGATGAGATCCGCTCCCAGGCTGCCGTCCTTGACAAGCTGCTCGACCCGTTGATCCAGGAACCATCGACGTGGCACCGTACCGGCGGCCCGAGTTCCGATGGCGGCGAGACGGCGGCCCCGTCGGGGGCGTCTGGGGTGTCGGGGGCGTCAGGGCAGTCGGCGCCGTCGGCGCCGTCGGCGCCGTCAGCGTCCTTAGCGCCGGCGACTGCAGGCGGCGCCGGGGCGATGGAAGTGCGAGCCGGGGGCGAGCCGGTCGACCTCACCGGGCTCCCGGTGGTTGGGGGCGGGACGGTCGTGGCGCCGGGCGGCTGGGTGGCTGGGGGCGAGACGGTCGCGGCGGCCTCCGCCGAGCCGGCCACCGGAGACACCGAGACAGCCACATGGGACGCTGGGCACTTCGCGGAGGTGGCCGCCGGAGACGCCGGGGCCGCTGGCGATGCCGGCGACGTCGGGGCCGCTGGGAACGCTGGCGAGGATTTCTCCGGGGCCGCTGGGGCCGCTGGGGCCGGTGGCGAGGATGCGGCCGGGGCCGCCGGCGTTGCTGGCGAGGATGTCTCCGGGGACGCCGGGGACCCCCGTTCGGGGACCCTGACCGTCTACGAGCTGCCCGAATGGCTGCCCGAGCAACGGGCGCAACTTGGGATCATGTTTGACAACGCCCAGATCGAATATGAATGGGAGGGGGACGACCTGGTCGTACCGGCTGACCGGGAAGTCGAGGTCGAATCCCTCTTCGAACAGGTGGGCGCCCTTTTCGGCGACGAGGACGGCGACGACGAAGGCGAGACCCGGTATCGGGCTATCGAAGAGATGTTCGCGGCCGTCGACCGTTTGGCCAACGACCCAGCCGACGGGCACCGGGCCGCGGATGCCGTAGATCGGATCAAGGCCGCGATAGGCCCACCGCCTTTCGGGCTCGACGAAGTGGCGTGGTTCCATATCATGACCCAGGCTCGGGCCCTGTCGGAATCGATCGGCACCGATCGGGACGCGACCGTGATCTACGAGGAGGCCAAAGCCTTGCGCGACCTTCTCCGCGCCATCGTGTGACGGATTCGCTGGGGCTGCTCCTGGCCCCGGGCGCCGGAGCCGACCGGGACCAGCCGGCGCTGGTGGCCATCGACCGGGTCGCGACTGAGGCCGGAATGGTCGTAGTGCGCATGGACTTCCCGTACCGCAAGGCGGGCCGGCGGGCGCCGGATCGGCCTCCCGTCCTCATTGGGGCGGTCACGGAGGAGGCGAATCAGCTTGCCGGTCGGGTGCGGCGGACGGTGCTTGGCGGTCGCTCGATGGGTGGGCGGATCTGCTCGATGGCCGTGGCTATGGGACTGCCGGGAGCTGGCCTGGTCCTGATCAGCTATCCCTTACATCCTCCCGGGCGGCCGGATCGGTTGCGCACCGAGCATTTCTCGGCCCTGGATCTGCCCTGCCTCTTCGTATCGGGAACCCGGGACGCCTTCGCCACCCCGACGGAGTTGGAACTCGCCACCGGGACCATACGGGGGCGGGTCACGCACCGGTGGATCGAGGGCAAGGATCACGGATTGCGCGGGACCGAGCAAGAGGTGGCGCTGATCGTGGTCGCCTGGCTGGCAGATCTCTAGCCGAATTCCGCCAGCAACTCCGCATAGGCGGCGGTGGCGTCCACCAGCCGGTCCACGGCTACCCATTCGTCGTTGCCGTGTGCCTGCTCCACTGCGCCCGGGCCGCATACCACGGTTGGGATCCGGGCCTGGTTGCGGACGAAGCGGGCGTCGGTGGTGAAGCTCATGCCGATTATCCCCGGCGACCGGCCGGTGGCGCGAGCCACGGCGGCGCCGACTTGCTTGACCCACGGGTCATCCGCGGGCATCTCACTCGCCTCACCGAACGTGTCCACCTCCAGCTCATAGCGCAGCCCCTCCACGCCGGCCGCGTCGATCCGCGCCCGCACGCCGGCCTCGGCGCTGGCTGCCGTGGCGCCGGGCAGGAGCCGGCGATCGAGCCCGATGACACACGACTCCGCTACCACGTTGAGGGCGTTCCCACCGTTGATGGTCCCCACGTTGGCTGAGGGCCGGCCGAGCAGGGGGTGGTCGGGGTCGCCGAAGTCAGCGGCGTGCAGGGCCAACACCAACTGGGCGGCGTGCTCGATCGCAGACACCGCCTCTCGAGGCCGGCTCCCGTGCCCGGGCCGACCGTGGACGGTCAACCTGCCCTGGAGCAGGCCTCGTTCCGCCACACACAGCTCGAGGTCGGTCGGCTCGGGGACGAGGCAGGCGTCTCCCTCGATGAGGCCCCGTTCGAGCAGGGCTCCGGTCCCGAACCGGCCACCGCGTTCCTCGTCCGCGACCAGGTGGAAGACCACCTCGCACGCCGGGACCCGGCCCGCCCTTTCCAGCACGGCGAGGGCGCAGATGGCGGCGGCGATACCCCCCTTCATGTCAGCGCTGCCGCGACCATAGAGGCGGCCTTCCTCCACGTGCGGGTCGAACGGGTCTCGGGTCCAGGCCTCAGCCGTGACAGGGACCACGTCCAGGTGGCCGTTGATGAGCAGGGTCGGACGGTCGCCTGCGCCGGCCGGATGGGGAAGGGCCGCGACGAGGGACATGCGCCCCGGAGCCGGCTCGATCTCGGTCCACTTCGGCCGCCAGCGTTCCAGAGCGCCGCGCACGACCTCCTCGATGGGCCGCTCATTGCCGGGTGGGTTTCGGGTGTCGACGGCCACCAGGGCCGAGGTCAGGTTCACCACCTCGTCAACATCCACATGGTCACGCACCCTCAGGAGACTACGGCGCCCAGCCGCCTCGGGGGGACGCCGGAGCCGGGGATGCCGGAGGCGGGGATGCCGGCGCTCGCACTCGCCGCCATACTGGACGCGGCCATGCCGCTGGAACCCACTCCCTTGCCGAGGCAGTCTCTACCGCGCTATTCGCCACCGCCCCAATCTGGGCGGAGCCGTGACCCGGCGGACCTTTTCGAGGCCGCCCAGGCCGGAGACAAGGCCGCGATCGGCAGACTGCTCTCCCTGGTCGAGCGGGGCGGGGATCCAGCTCGCCACGTGGGTGAGCTCACCTTCGCCGCCAGTGCCGGCGTCCAACAGGTTGTCGGTGTCACCGGGGCACCTGGTGGCGGCAAGTCCACCCTTACCGACCGCTTGATCGCCGCCGCCCGTGCGGATGGCGGCCAGGTGGGGGTGCTGGCGGTGGATCCGTCCTCGCCCTTCTCGGGTGGCGCCATTCTTGGCGACCGGATCCGGATGCAGAGCCACACCCTTGACGATGGCGTTTTTATCCGGTCAATGGCCACTCGGGGTCACCTTGGCGGTTTGGCCCTGGCCGCTCCCGAAGCCATCCGGGTGCTGGCGGCCGTCGGGATGAGTCGGGTAATCGTCGAGACGGTTGGCGTGGGTCAGGTGGAGGTCGAGGTGGCCGATGCGACAGACACCACGCTGGTGGTTGTGACGCCGGGTTGGGGCGACTCGGTGCAAGCCAGCAAAGCCGGGCTCCTGGAAGTCGCCGACATCTTTGTCATCAATAAGGCGGAGCGCGACGGGGCCGCCGAGACCCGCCGGGACCTGGACAACATGCTGGATCTCAATCCGTCGATGGGGGCGTGGCGTCCGCCGATCCTGCTCACGACCGCCACCACCGGGGAGGGCGTTGACGCGGTTTGGTCCGCAGTTATCGACCACCGAGCCCACCTGGAGGTAACCGGCGATCTGGCGCGGCGCCGCGAACGGCGGCTCGTCGAGGAGATGAGCCGGGTGCTGGTGCACCTGCTCGAGCGTGATGTACGGGCGTTGGAAGGAGGCGACCACTTCGAGGCAGTCAAGGTGGAGCTGCTTGCCCGCCGGCTCGACCCCTACCACGCCGCGGCACGTCTCCTGGAGGCCGAACGCAGGTAGACGAAACTCGGCCTGGCTCTCTGGTGTCCGTCTAAGAGCCGCCTAGAGGTCGGTTCCTCGATTCATTGGTATGTAGAACACCTATATGGTGTCAAATATACCAAAAAATGAGAGAAGCGTCGCTGCGACCGCCGGCGGGCGGTCCCGCTAGGCCCAGGCCACGCAGCCCATCTCGACAGGGACCACCAGATCCCGGTGGGCCGGGAGGACGCGCACCGCGTAGCCGTGGCGGCCGGCTTGGTCGCACTTNNGGTGGCGGCACTCCCCTCGCCTGCAGTGCCGGCGTCCCGTTCGCCGGCGGGGTCGGTACCGCCACTGGGAGCGATGCACTCGAGACGGACGACCTGGGTCTCGGCGAGCTCGTCGACGGCGACCACCGGTCCATGTAGGAGCTCGACCGCTACGTCGTCGGTGGTCAGCGACCCCAGGTGGACCTCGGCGGTGACTTCCCGCTCATCGTCGAGGGCGACCATGTCGATGAACAGGTCGGGATCGACTTCGACTTTGACTTCGGGCCAGGCCGCGGTGACCCGCTGCTTCCAGGCCGTCAGCTCCCGGGCCCGGGCGTGCCGGTCGGCGGCCAAGGCGTCGCTTTGGGCGGCGATCGGCTCGTACATGTCGTTGAGGTAGTCGCGGACCATCCGAGACGCCGNNCACCCGCCGTCACCTTGGGGCCGAGCGAGCGCAACGACGCCTTGATCCGGCCTACCCAGCCGCGGGGGAAGCGGCCCCCCCGCCGGTCGTAGTACAGCGGAATGATCTGGCGCTCGAGCAACTCGAACAAGCTGTTGGTTTCCACCTCATCGCGGTGATCCACATCGGTGATCGCCTCCGCGGAGGAAATGGCCCAGCCGTTGTTCCCGTCGAACATCTCGTCCCACCA
>PMHH01000050.1:847-8237 GCA_003156595.1 Acidimicrobiaceae bacterium | reverse complement strand
CCCCTAGCACCACACCGGTCAACAACCCAACCACTTTGGACGTTCGGTCGTAACACCCCCACCATCACCACAACCAACGTCGCCGCCGTCTTCAGCAAGTGCGTCCACTAACAAACGTCTTCTTGGGGGTGGCAGATTCTGGTTGGGGCAACTGGTTGCTCACGCATCCATCGTCGCATGAAGGTTGGGCGTCCGACTCGGACTTTCATCGCGCGCTCCGGGCCGCCCAGTCGGACTCTTGTCTCACGGTGCCTTACTCGGTCAGCTACCAAGGCTGGACGGCGGAGTTGAGACAGTCCCTGCATATATCTCACCTACCGCGGTGTCCCAGTCCGACGTGGCCTGCGTGTATTGGTTCTCAAAACTGGCGAGCGTTGAGGCGTTGGGGTTACCTGTGTAGTTATTTAGTGCCCCCATGGCGTTCTTCAACTCGTTGATGGCATTATCGAGGTCGTTTCCGGCGCTGTTGTCTGGGGCGTCGAGCAGGATTTGGTTCTTCGCATTGCTGAGGTTGGTATGGGCCGTTTGTGCGGCAGAGGCGAGTTGCACGATGTTCGCCGGAGTGGCTGACTGGATGGCCTCTCCGAGCGCGATCTGCATACTCTGAACATTGTTGTCGACGAGTTGAATGTCCCCGGCCAGGGCTGCCTTCACCGTTTTCGGCCCCTTTTTTCCTCCGCCGCTAGCGCTGGCCGCTATCACAATGATGACCACTACCAGGGCGACAAGTCCGATGGAAATGAGACAGCCCCGATTGGTCGACTGTTTGCCTGCTTTCGTCTTCGCGGGTTGTGTTTTGGTCGCGGCTCTTATCGGCTTCCCAACGGGGGGCGGCGGCTGAGGTGTGGTTGCGGACCGTCTCTGCTGACTCCATGTATCCCCAGCCCAGTAGCGCTCCAGGCCAGGTTGCTCCGGGTCGGGGTACCACCCTGGCTGAATCGATGGTTTGGAAACCGTCGGTGATTGGGTCGACAAACCAGGCGGCCCGGGTTGGGGGTTCGGAATCGACTTGGCGGCCGGAGATGGCGGAGGCCAAATAGGCCCAGTTCCGCCTTGAGTGACCGCGACCGAACTAGGCCGTTGGATTGCACCTGGGTCGACCATCCTTCGGTGGCACTGGGGGCACATCGTCCTTGAAGATGGTGCGGTGGTGCCGCAGTGTTGACAAGTGACTGAACCGACGCTGGGAGTAGTTGGGATTGACACTGGATGGTCNNCCAGCGTCGCCGCCGATTCCCCCTCTAGCTCTAAGCCCTCCTTCTGCAACGCGTCGCTCACGCCGCGACTCAATCGCCCGGTGGGGTCTTGAAGGGCCGACTTCTGGTGAGATGGCAGTCGGCTGACGATAGGTGCGAGACGTGCCTCTACATCTGAAGCAGCGACGTCGCTGCTGAATGAGGCTGAGCCGGTTGCCGCGCTGACCGTGACCGTGACGGTTTCACGCGTCTTCTTGGCTGCCAGGGCGAGTACTCCCATGGTTGCGACCCGTGCACCAGACACTTTCTTGGCGTTACTGGCGGTGACCCGGATATCCGTGACCGAGGCCCAGTCGATTGATAGGGGCCTGGCCACCTTGCCCGTGTATTCAAGCCCGGCAGGCGTAATTCGTAGTTGTCCGCGCTCGTTGTCGTTGGCACCTTCCAGATGGCCCCAGAGGACAACTCCCGGCTCGATTCCTTGCCACCACGGCGACGACTCAGCAGACGACATCAGACACCTCCCTCGCTGGATGCATGCTATAGCGTGTAGCTGCTATCGGATTCAACCGGTCACCCTGCCCCGGTGGACCACCGGCAGCCCGACCCCGCGGCCGTCGACCGCGCATTCGGTCTGGTACTAAACTAAAGGACCTCCGGTTGAGTGCCGGGCTGTCCCAGGAGCGCCTCGGCCTCGACATCGGGAGCGGACGCACGTTCATCAGCGAGCTAGGACGGGGAAAGCGGGGTGCCACGCTCAGGACAGTGTTCCGACTGGCGTCGCGCCTGGAGGTAACCCCAGCCGACATGGTCCATCGTGTCGTGCGGAAGATGCGAGACCTTCCTGCCTAGATGCGCTCTTGGCCGGGACGGTCCGCGTATGGATTCCAGACCGGTTCTGCTGGCACTTCGAGCCCCGTTCGCTATCAGTGCCGCAACAGAACGGTAAAACTGCGCAAATCCCGGTGACATCGCCTATCTGCGTCATCTCGGAGACACCGGTAGGACTAGTCAATGCACCAAGGTTGCCACTTGGCACCGGGTCGTTGGATTCTCATTTTTGGAGGCCGGTCCCTACGTCGTGCAGTTTCTTGCTGTACGAGGACGGCTCGCTCGTTGCTGAGGCCGCGTCGAACGTGGTCGGCCCGGCCAAGCCGCCAATATCGAGCCGGACCGGGTGCTGGCCATGATTGATCTGGCGGCTTGCGGACGCGTGTTATGTATGAGCACGGCGTGCGGTTAGCTGAGGTGCTGCGGGAGGATGGCTAAACCGACTCATCCCAGCGATGTGAGAAAGCCGGTCAGGGTGATCTGGAGCGGATACGGGCCGCCGCACGCAACATTGATTGGGCTGCCGCCATCGACATACCACGCCAACCCACTCGGAGGCGTTTGCACGTACGACATAGAGTAGGTAACAGGAGAACCTCCGACCGAACCGGTTATCTCGCAGGCATATCCCGTGGCGCTTGCGTTGAAAGGATAGTTGGCGTTGGTGATCGTCAACCGATCCCCGCTCGGAACTGGGGGAAGTGTCCCCGAGCAGCCCGACGTGCAGGCAGGCGGCCACTGCACAGATCCAGCCCACGCGTTCTGGGCGTCGTATTGATCGGATGCCGGACCTATCGGACCTTGGGGTCCTTGCGGACCGGCGCTGTCCCATGAAACCGCGACGGCAGGACTTGTACAGATTGGAGTGGCGGCTGTATTCACTTTGTTTAGCTGCCCTTTACTTGTTAGGCAGGGCGTAGAACGTCGTGTTGGTCGGCTGGGCCGCCACATACGTGACTGCGCCGACTCCAACCAAGCTGCCGACAACCGCGGTCGCGATTCCAAGCCTTACCACCAGCTTCTTGGACATGGCTTCCTCCTTGTTCGCTTTACTCATCTGATGTTGGTTTGGTGTCTGGTCTGCAAGGAAGCTGCCCGACGACGCAAGCGCGCAACCACCCTCGTGACCCGCCGCCCCTTCTGTCAATGAGCCAAGAATCGCCCCCCCAAACGGTACAACTGCGCAAACCCCGGTGACATGGCCTATCTGCGTCATTTCGGACGCACCGACAGGACTAGTCAGTTGCCAGGCGAGCCGACGTGTGAAAGGGCTGACCGAGCAGCGAGGGACGTGCTTGTACTAACCGCCCATGCGGGCCAGGCTGACCACGGCTCGTTGGTGGGTGCCCCGACTAACCGAGCCGCGGGGACCATCCACCTCGACGTCGAAGTTGAGCCGGCGCTTGTCGACGCCGCGAAGAAGTGAAGGTTCAGCGTGTTCGTGCCTGGCGGGACAAGCTCGGATGGTCTCAGATGACCCTGGACGAGGATGCCACGCTGCACTTCACCTATATATCTTCAGTTGAACGGGGCGAGCGGAACGTGAGTTTCCAGACCATCGTCCGGCTGGCGGGGCCGCTACGGGTCGACCCAGCGGTGTTGGTGATATCCGACATCTCAACGCGAGTATCAAGCACGGGGATGCCCAGTCTGCACGGGCTGGGGCACCAGTGAACGATCAAGTTGGGCAGTCCGTCTGGTCCGAAATATGCGACGTTTGACCGTCATGTGACATTACGAGATGAAATCTCGCTATGCCGAACATCAGCCTTCTGATCCACCGTGATTAAGACACAGAGAACTGGTTCCTCAGTGCATTGACTTGTAACTCTGTACCCATGAAAACCACGCCATCAAAGGTGCAGTTGGTGAACCTAGAGTTGTCGATGACGATGGCGTCGTCGGGAAAGTCTTCCCCTCCCGTCAACACCCGGAACGCTTCCTCCTCCTGACCGCGAAAGTAGGCGTTTCCTTGGACGATGAACTGGGGGCCAGCACCGGTGACGTCAGGGGCGATTACGGTGACCGGGCCGGTGATTGTGCAACCTTCGAACGCGATGTCGGCAACCCGCCTGCGTTCGGCGCCTGGTGGCGTCACAGCAAGATCGACGAGGACGACGTTCTCCTTATCGTGCATGTCCGCGTAGTTCACCCCGACAGCGTACGTCCAGACAGCATCGAAAGGCAGATGGGAACTACTTCACGCTGAGTAAGAAGTGTGATCTAACTTCACCCACTCAGGAGGGTTTAGCCTTCGACCGGCGAAACTCGGTTGGACAATGAGCGCGGGCACCGGTATGTGGTGGTAGCTATTGACCATACCCTCAGTCGCCCGGATGAGTTAGCGCCGAGGCCCCTCCGTTCAGCGCGTCTTTCCTGATCGGTCGGTGAGTTCGGGCAGAGGGCATAGCGCTTCTTTCGACGAACGCCCTCGCGATTATCTGCGCCGGCGCAAGCTCGGTGTCGGTCTCCTTGACTTCAATGTCATAGGCGGCCCATCACCATGCACGTTTCGCGGCCCTACGCGTTTGAGTAGGGAGCGCGGGTTCTGATGCGCGGGGGGCATGGACGTTGTGGCCAGGTGACACCGCCGGGCGTGGAGGAGGACTCGTAGGCGGTAGTGCTCGAAGGTTCGGAAGCCGTGACCGCATCTCTTCACGCGCTTGACGCACAGGTTGAGCGCTTCGGTCGGGCCGTTGCTGGCGCCGGTGTGATGGTGGGCGAGGATCTCGGTTCGCCAAGCTGCGAGTGTTCGTCCGAGCGACTGGATCTCGGCGACGTCGTCTTGGGCGCAGCCGGCGATGGCCTTGTCGATGAGGGTGCGGGCCTTGTTGACGTCGTCGGTGAGGTAGACGTCGCGGACTGATTCTTTGGCTAGCCAGGCGCCGAGCACCTCGTCGTTGGGATCACCCAAGCGCAGACCGAGCAGCATCCGGTCGTGGCCGCGTTCGTCGAGGCGTTCGTGTCCGGCGAGCAAGAGTTTGCGGATGCGATACAGCGGGTCGGGTTTGCGGCCGCGGTGAAACAGCGTCTCTTGCTGGACCCGCCGGCGGACCTTGTCCAGACAACGGTTGCCGACGCGGACCACATGAAACGGGTCCGCTACCCGGGGTGACATGGGCGAGATGCGATGTCAGGCCAGCGCGATACGACTCGGCCAGATCGGTGGTCACCGTGGTGATGGCCGCCAGCCACAGCGGATCCTGCCGGTCGAGCCATCGGCGCAGGTCAGCCGCGGCGTTGCCCTTGACCATGTCGATCACGATCCGGGCGTCGAGGTCGACCAGGCCCGTGGCGTACAGGGTCGGATGAGCTCGGTTGGCGGCCAACCATGAGGTCTCGTCGATACCCAGCTTGGTGACCGGGCCGACCCGAGCTGGGTCATCGACCAGCGGGGTGCCATGCTCGATCACCGCGCCCATCACCGTCCACCAGCACACCCCGAGCTCCTCGGCCAGCTCCGATACCGGCCGGGCGTTCTCACCCACCTGCCGGCACGCCTCGGCGCCGGCCCGGCGGGTCAACAGCACCCGGGCCGACACCTGCGCCGAGGTCTCCGTCCAGGTCTTCGCCTCACAATCGGCATCCCCGCACCGCCAACGCCGCTTACGCCACACCAACCGCGCCGGCCGACCGAAACAAGCCAGATCGCGGACCGCCACCGGCATCCGCTCATGCGCGATGGCCGGCACTCCGCACGAAACACACGCGGTCCACTCGACCGTCGTCTCGATCTCAATGACCAACTCGTCGGGCCCCTCACTCACCGCCAAGACCCGGAAGCCGTCCAATCCCAACAGCGCCTCGGCCAGCCCAGTAGCGTCATCCATGCAGGGGTCCTCCTGATCGTCAATGCCTTCGAACAGCACGACGATGGCGGGATCCCTGCCTCGCGTTGGTGGATACCCCCAGACCTACCCGTCCCTACTCAGACGCGAAGAGCCCGTTTCGCGCACAGACGCCGCCGGCGTGGACAGCCAAGAGCGCCGGTAACCGGCATGATGCAGCGGCCCATCCGCTCATAACTCAATAACTCGCAACGGGCAACTGGGTTCTGGCCCTCGGGAAGAGTCGCGAACGTCCACGGAGCTTCCGACGTACCCGCGGGCGCCGGGCGCTACATGGTGATTTGTGGCGGTTTCGGTACTGGGTGGATGGTCGGCGGAGGCATGTGGGGCTGGTGGTGGATAGTCCGCGTCGCGGGTCGGGGCGCTGGTGGTTGGATGCCGTCGAGGTGGTCTTGGTAGGCGCTCACTATGCGGGATAGGTCGCGGGCCTCACGGCTGCGTTCGAACATCGTGTCGACTGTCGCCCGGTAGGCCACTTGTTGCTTTTGGGCCCGGGAGACGATCTCAGAGAAGGTCTTCTCGCGCCGTTGGATGTCGCCGTCCAAACGGGTGGTTTCGGGCGCCACGTACATCTGGAACCTGCGGCGGGCATCGGTCTCACGCTCGGCCCAGGTGGCTGCTTGTTTGGCGGCCGTTCGGCGTTCCCGCCAGCGGGGGGCGTGTTCGGCGTCCCAGCGGGCCCGCTCGGCGGCGGCTTGGGCGTCGTGGAGGTCTCGTACGGCTCGGCCGGCCTCGCTTTGGTGGTAGACGCNNAGACGCCCCCGCCGGTGTCGAGGTCGGCTCGGGCCTGTTTGGTCCGCTGGAGGTCCATGCGGGCGGTCTCGACGGCTTCTTGGAGGGCCGGTCGCCGGACTTTCTCGAGCGCGGCCACGGCGATGTGTTCTCGGGCCCGGGACACGGCGACCCGGCGGACTTGGCTCTCAACCGATTGGAAGGCGGCCCGCTCGGGCTGTTCCTGTTGGATGGGTTGTCCGGTGTCGATGGCCCAGGNNCGCCGTCGGCGAAGAGATGGGCTCTGGCCACCGTCGCGCCTTGCGAGCGGTGAACCGTTGTCGCATACCCGTACCCGAGCCGCTCGGCGCTGGCTTCCTCGCCGGCGACACGGACGAGCCGGCCGTCGTCGGTGCGCAGCCTGAGCGCCCCGGCTCCGGTGTCGACGGCTTCGATAGTGGCCCGCTGCGAGGTGACCAGCATCCCGTTCGGCCCGGGGGCGAGGGTGACGACCCGGTCGCCGGCCCGGTAGGCGAGGCCCCCGGGACACACCACCTCAGGGCCCAACAGCCGCCCGCTGGCTTCCATCCAGGTCCGGGCCCGCTGGTTGAGGGCGGCCACGTTGGCTCGCCGCCAGGCGAACAGCGCCGCCTGGGTGCCGGCGTCGATATCGGCGGCCCAGGCGTCCACCGCCGCTTGTAGGGCGTCGTCGCGGGCGTCGATGGCGTGGAGGCGACCCTGTGTCTCGTACCAAGACACCGCCGTGGCGACGTCTCCTTCCCGCAGCTCGGCCAGCACGGCCCG
>PMHH01000050.1:0-828 GCA_003156595.1 Acidimicrobiaceae bacterium | reverse complement strand
AGTTTCGCCCCGGCCGTCTCGGCCTGGGCGGCGAGGCGGACCAGGTCGACATCGTCGGTCATGCCGACCTCATCGCAGAGGACCACGCAGCGGTCGTCCAACTGCAGCCGTCCGTGTTCGAGCCGCCCGATCAGACTGGCCAACGTCCTTGACTCGTCCAGCCCGGCCTCCCGGCCCAGGTTCTGCGCCGCCTGGCCCGAAGTGGCGGTACCGATCACCTGGTGGCCGGAGGCTTCGAAGGCGGCTGATACCACCCGGAGCATGGTCGTTTTCCCGGCCCCGGCCACACCTACCACGATCTCGGCTCCCCGGCGCGAGGTGCAGATCGCCATCGCGGCGGAGGCCTGCTCGGCGGACAGCGGACCGCCCAGGCCGGCCTCGACCTCTTCTATGGCCGCCATCACCGCGCCGCTGGGAGTGGCGGGGGCGTCGCAGCGGTCGACCTGTCGCGACAGGCTCTCGGCGATGGCCGTCTCCCTGGCCAGGACAGACGCCAGCGAGTGGGCCTGCTCGCGGGCACCGGCCACCCCGACCAGCGGGACCACCTCCGGGTCGCCCAGCGCTCGGTCCACCAAAGCTTCCAACAGGACTGGGTCCTGGCCGTACAGGTGCGNNCGCCGCGCCGCGGCGCCCACGGATGCGGCCAGGCGCTCGACCGGCCAGCCGATCTGGGCCAGCTCGCCCCGCCACCTGGCCACCAAGTCCGCCTCGACCTCGCCCTCTTTGGCCCGGCGGGTGTTGCGGGCCGCCACCCCCCGGGCCTGGTAGGAGGACTCGCCGCGGCGGGCGCACTCTGCTTCGATCTGCGCCGCCCGCTTGGAGTGCACC
>PMHH01000126.1 GCA_003156595.1 Acidimicrobiaceae bacterium | reverse complement strand
CCCCGCCGGCCCCCGCCGGCCCTATCCGTCCCGGCTGGCCACGTAACCCACCGCGTCGTGCAAGCGGGACCGGCGCCGGCCCGAAGCCGGTTTCGCCGGCGGCCGCGCCTCACGCTGCGCCGGCACGGGGGCGACCCCGGCGACGATGCCCTCGGCCATCCCGTACAGGAGGGGCAGGGCGCCGGCCACCACCGCGGCCGTCTGGTTGATGTGCTCCACGCCTGGCCCGATCAACTCGGCATGGTGCTCGATGGTCTGGACCAGCTCCGCGCACTCCTCGAGATTTCCCGCGATGCGGGTGAGAAGGCTACCGACCCACCAGAGGTAGAACGCCAGCCCGGCGATCAGGACGACGATCTCGATGACCGAGAGGACGGCCAACGTCCTCATGTCCGGACCTTTCCGAGGACTCGGCCGAGGAACAGGTGGTGCTGGAGGCCTTCCGCCAGAACGGCGTCGACACCGTCAGCGGTTGGCGCGATCAGCGAGGTGTTGGCGGTGTTGGCGGCCGCGGCCTTTAGGGTGTCACGCACGTCGACGACGCGACGGTCGATGATCATGACCAGGGCGATGAGCCCGCTGAGCAGCGCAACCACGGCTATCAGGACGACCACACCGGCCCAGAGGGTGATCGACCAGAGGTGGTGCTGGTTGGAAGTCAGGGCGATGACCAATTCTCTATCCTCCTAGCCGCTTGCGTCCGCGGTTGAGCCCCGCGACGATGACCTCGGCGTGGTCGATGGTGGTGGTCAAGGCGGCGAGCGGCGCGGTGTTGACCACCGCCTCCTCGAGCGGTTCGTTGATCGCCGGGGCCTCCTTGCCGATCTCGTAGGCGAGCACCAGAATCGGTACCACCAGGGCCACGACGGCCGCCACCACGACGGCGCCAAGTGCGTATCCCACTATCCACCCGGTGGGGATCGCGGCCAATATCGGGTTGGCCGTCATGGCTTCCTCCGGCCTTTGGGGGTGGGCGACGTCTCGGTGACGGCGGTCTCGTCCAAGTAGCTGAGGATCGACTTGGGCGGCACGGCGATGCCATGGGTCCTTCGGACGTGCTCAGCGACCTCCCGCATCAGCTCGTCCTTGCTGGAGGAGGTCAACCGGTGGTTGCACACCGGGCTCCCGCACTCGAATTCGTACATGGCAGCTCCTTGTCGCCGGACTCAGACCGACTCGCAGAAGTCACGGACCGGTTTCAGACTCGCATTGACCGACGTCAGCGCTCCGGGCACGGTGCTGGTCTGGTGGGCGATGACCTGAGCACCCACCACCACCGTCCCGAGCGTCACGCGCACCGCTCTTAGGTGCCAGATGATCCGCAGCAGGCCAACCGCGGTCACGGCGATGATCAGCGCCGCGATAGCCACTGTTACCCAAGCAACTGCCGGCATGGTCCTAGTCCTTTCTACTCAGATCAACTTCAGCCGAGAAGGCGGGCCACCAGGCCGCCATAACGAGCCGCGCCGACAGCCACCTCTTGGACGGTGCGGTCGGTCGTGGCCAGCGCTTCCGGTACGTCATCGAGATTGCGGATCAGGCCGACCCCGTGCAGCAGGATCTCATCGGTGGCACCGCGTATCCGTTCCACCGCGGCGAGGACCCGATTGAGGAGCGCGATCACGACCGGCAGAACCACCAACAACAGGACGGCGTTGCCAATCCACCACAAGACCATGGCTTCCTCCTCAGCTCGGGATAGTCCGATACGGCACGAAGAATCGACGGAAGACCCGCATCAGCGCCAGCATGGCGGCCTTCCGAGCGACGGTGAAGCCCTGCGCGGGTGAAGCAGACGCCTGCTGTGCTACGGCTTCACCGCGCTCCGCACGCGAGATCCGATCTTGCAGGTTGGATGAGAAGTCCTGCATCAGGACGGATGTGACATCCGAGATCATGCCTCGGCCGTACTGCGCCGCCGCGCCGGAGAGCTGCAGGTCCTGGGTCACCGCCACCTTGGTACCGCGTCCGGAGCGCACCAGCGTGGCCGTGATGACCAGGTCGGCCTGCCCTTTGCCCTTCTCCTCGGCCCCGCTGGCCTTGGCGACGATCCGCTTGGCGGCTTCATCACGTTCGGTGACGTGAGCGGTTCCGCTGAAGCGCAGCTTGACCGGCCCCATCCGGATGGACACTCGACCCTGGTACCTATCGTCGCCGAGATCGTCGGTGAGCTCAGCGCCGGGCAGGCAGGCCGCCACGCCTGGAATGTCGTCGAAGTACCGCCACACCTTCTCGACGGGTTGCTCGACGTCGAAATCGGTCTTGATCAGCATGGCGCCTCTTCCTTGACGTACGCAGTCGGTTCCTTCTCGAACTTCAGGCGGCAGCCGGTGCAGCAGAAGTAGTAGGTGGTCGCCTGATGCGCAAACGGGTGCGCCGACGGGCCGGCCGTCACGGTCATCCCGCAGACGGGGTCGACCGCCTCGACCGGTGCCGGCGCGGCGGTGGCGGAGCCGACCAGGGCCCCACCCGCCCGCAACTGGACCAATTCGGCGAGGATGGCGACCGCCACCTCGAGGTGCGACGTCGGGCCCAGGTCGAGACCGGCGGGGAAGCGGACCCGATCGAGTTGGTCCGCCGGCACGCCCCGCTGGGCCAGATAGCCGAGCACCGACTCGCCGCGGCGACGCGACGCCACCAGACCGACGTAGACGGGCTCGCCGGCCACGGCTTGCTCCACCGCGTCCTCGTCGCCGTGGCCCTGGGTGGCGACTACGACCATGGCGCGCCGATCCACCGCGGCGGTGGTGAACTCCGGACCGTCGAACAGCTCGCTCCGCCAGCCGAGCGCCCGGGCCAGATCGACCAGCGTGTGCGCCATCGGGGACCGGCCCACGACCACCAGGTGCGACGTGGGCAGGACCGGCTCGATGTACACCTCCAGCGCCCCCTCGCTCTGGCAGGAGATGGGGACGACGGCGATCCCGTCCGGGACCGCCGCCCCGAACTGCTCGGATGTGCCGAGCAGCAGCAGGCGCGGCATCCCGTCGGTGATCACCTGCCGAGCCTCCCGGATCACCACCGGCTCCGCGCAGGCGCCGCCGATCCAGCCGTGGAGCTCGCCCGAAGAGGTGATGATGGCGCGCGAGCCCTGCTTGCCCGATGACGGGCCTTGCCGCCAGACCACAGTCGCGAGCGCGAAGGCCTGGCCCTGCCGCTTCAGCTCAGCGGCCTGTTCCAGGACATCCCACCCTTCTCCCGAATGGTCCATTGGCGAGCCTCCTACTCGTCCGCGTCCGTGCGGACGGGCGGTGCGCCGGAGACGTCCTTGCGGTACTGGATGGCTTCCCAGACCCGATCTGGCAACAACGGCATGTCGATATTGCGTACCCCGGTGTCCTTGATCGCGTCCATCACTGCGTTGACGAAAGCGGCCGGGCCACCTACCGCGGCGCACTCGCCCACTCCTTTGGCGCCGATCGGGTGGTGGGGGCAGGGGGTCACCACCTCGTGCAGCTCGTAACCGGGTGTCTCCCAGGCGGTCGGCAACAGGTAGTCCATGTAGTTGGCGCCCACACAGTTGCCGTCGGCGTCGAAAGTGATGAACTGCATGTTGGACATGGCGTACGCCTCGGTGAGTCCACCCATGATCTGTCCCTCTACGATCATAGGGTTGATCCGGACGCCGCAGTCGTCGACCGCGACGACGTTGAGCACGTCCCACACCCCCGTCTCGGGATCGACCTCCACCGTGACGATGTAACAGGCGAACGGCCAGGTGAGGTTCGGAGGATCGTAGTAGGCGTTGTTCTCCAGGCCCGGTTCCATGCCGTCGGGCATGTTGCTGTAGGCGGCCATGGCGCATTCCTGGATGGTGACGCCGCGGTCGGGTGCGCTGCGGACAAAGAAGCGGCCCAACTCCCATTCGACATCCTCTTCGGACACCTCCAGGAGGTGGGCGGCCAGCTTCCGGGCCTTGGCGCGGATCTTGCGGGACACCATGGCTATCGCCGCTCCCGCGACCGGCGTGCTGCGCGAGGCGTACGTTCCCATCCCGAATGGGGCCGTGTCGGTGTCGCCTTCCTCCACGGTGACGTCCTCGGCCGGGATGCCCAGTTCGTGGGCGACGATCTGGGCCCAGGTCGTCTCGTGGCCCTGGCCCTGGGTCTTCGCTCCGGTTCGCAGGATCGCCTTTCCTGTCATGTGCACGCGGAGCTCGGCTGAGTCGAACATCTTGATGCCCAGGATGTCGTACTCCCGGCTGTTACCGGCACCGAGGGGCTCGGTCATGGTCGAGATACCGATGCCGAGCAACCGTCCCTTGGCCTTGGCCGCTTTCTTCTGCTCGAGGAAGCCCTGGTAGCCCACCGCTTCCAGGCCGACCGCCAGGCACTTGCCGTACTGGCCGGAGTCGAGCAAGAAGCCGAAGGGGGTGCGGTGCGGGAACTGGTCATCCTGCACGAAGTTGATCCGTCGGATCTCGGCCTGGTCGATGCCGAGATCATCGGCGGCCGCCTGCACCATGCGTTCCTGGAAGAACATCGCCTCCGTCACCCGAAACGAGCACCGGTAGGCGACGCCGCCGGGGGCCTTGTTGCTGTAGGTGCCTCGCGCCGTGAGGTGGCCAACGGGAACGTCATAACACGCGAACGTCGAGTGCATGAGCCCGATCTTGAATTTGCTCGGTTGGGCGTCAGAGAAGAAGGCACCGTGGTCGGCGTCGGTGTGCACCCGCACAGCCAGGATCTTGCCGTCCTTGCGCAGCGCCAGCTCGCCTTTGAGGTACACGTCGCGCGCGAACCCGGTGGAGATCAGGTTGCCGCTCTTGTCCTCGATCCACTTGACGGGCCTCTCGAGGAGGATCGACGCCAGGATGGAGCAGACATATCCGGGATACACCGGGACCTTGTTGCCGAATCCTCCGCCGATGTCCGGCGACACGATACGGATCATGTGCTCCGGCAGTTCGGCCACCAGGGCGACCGCGGCCCGGATGATATGCGGCGCTTGAGTGGTCATGTACACGGTGAGCTTCGACGTGGCCCGGTCGAAGTCGGCGATCGAGGCGCAGCACTCGATCGGTGAGGGATGCGAGCGCGGGTAGTGCAACTCCAGTTTCGAGACCAGATCGGCTTGGGCGAACGCCCGATCGGTGCCCTCCTTATCGCCCACTTCCCAGTCGTAGATCACATTGTCGAGCTGGTTCTCTTTGTCATCGCGGATGATCGGCGCACCCGGCGCCACCGCCTGCACCGGATTGACGACCACCGGAAGCGGCTCGTAGTCGACGTCGATGGCATCGCATCCGTCCCTGGCGATGTACGGGTCATCGGCTATC
This sequence comes from Acidimicrobiaceae bacterium, assembly GCA_003156595.1. Taxonomy (GTDB): domain Bacteria; phylum Actinomycetota; class Acidimicrobiia; order Acidimicrobiales; family Palsa-688; genus PALSA-693. The sequence goes on along the minus strand of PMHH01000126.1, from coordinate 439 downwards.
ACGCACGCCACTTCCTGGCCCTGAAAACGCACCTTGTCAGTGGCCAGCACCGCCTGGGTGTCGTAGGACAACGTCGGCATCCACGCCAGGTTCCGGGTCGCCATCATCTCCCCGGTGAGCACCATGCGCACGCCGGGGATCTCCCAGGCCCGGCTGGCGTCGATCGACTTGATGCGGGCATGCGCCATGGGGCTGCGCAGGATCTCCATGTGCAGCATCCCCGGTAAGACGATGTCGTCGGTGTAGTTGCCGCGGCCCCGGATAAAGCGGTTGTCCTCGACGCGCTTCCGGCTGGCGCCCAAACCGCCGATCTTGATCTCGTCCAACGCCTGCGACACGTGTATGTCCTCCGTCTTGGTCAGCTAGCGGACTGCGACCGAAGCTTCTCGGCGGCCCACAGCACCGACTTCACGATGTTCTGGTAGCCGGTGCAGCGGCA
>PMHH01000084.1 GCA_003156595.1 Acidimicrobiaceae bacterium | reverse complement strand
GGCGCCGGTCCCCCACCCCCGGCCGCCGGCCGCCGGTCACGCCGGGTCACAGCCGGGCCGGGTCGACGGCCACCCGCAGACGTCCCGCCGGCCGGGGCACGGCCGCCAGGGCATCGGCCAGCACCGCCGCATCGGTGGCCTTGACGAGCCACCGATCCCGGTCCGGTCCGAGGATCTCCACCGGTGAGTCGGGCAGGGCGGCCAACCCGTCCAGGTACGGAGCCGCCGCCGGCCCGGACACCACCGCCACCGCGGTCACCGGAGGGAGCCGCAGCGTCTGCCGAATCGGGAGCTCGCCGGCGCTGAGTATCCCGGGGTCGGCCGACAGAGCCGCCTTCAGCACGGGATGGTCGGGGATCCGCGTCTGCACCAGCACCTTTCCCGCTCGGCCTCCCGCCAACCGCGAGGCGTGGGCCAGGAGGGCCAGCGCCTCCTCTGCGGCCCTGATCCTCGGGGCCAGCAACTCCTGGTCGAAGTCGATGAAGGCGACGGCGCCGAAGTGGTCCGCGGGTGTCAGGCGGTGCAGAACCGCCTCGGTACCGACCAAGACGCTGGTGTCGGGCCAGCTGACCGTGGCGCTGGTGACCTCACCGACGGGCCGGCCGACGAGCGCTTCTAGCTCTTCGCTGACCCTGGTTACCCCCACCCGGAGGAGGCGGAGCCGGGTGGATCCGCACTCGGCGCAGACCTGGGGCCGGACCAGGGTGCACTGCGGGCAGACCAACGGGCGGGGCGTGTCCCCTTCTGGCTGCTGGATCAGGGCCGACCCGCAGCGCTCGCAGCGCACCAGCTCGCCACAGGAGGCGCACGCCAGCAGCCGGGCCCGGCCGGTGCGGTTGAGCACACACACCACCCGCGGCTCGGCCCGGATGCGCGACACCAGCCGGTCGGAGTAGAGACCGAGCCGCGGGTCGTCCTGGCGCCGGTCGACGACTTCCAACGCCGCCCACCCTTGCCGCTCGGTGCCGCGATCGGTAAGCCGAACCGGGCCGGCTGCAAGTAGGTCCAAGGTCGGGCAGGGGCTGACTACCACGCACGGGACTCCTGCCCGGCGGGCTCGCTCGCCGGCGACGGCGACGGCGTTCCAAGTCGGCGCCTGTTGTTGTTCTCCGAGAGCCTCGTCGTGGCCGTCGACGACGATCACTGTGGTCAGGCCGGGGCAGGGAGCCCAGGCGGCGGCCCGGGCGCCGATCACCACCGCAGTCCCGGCCCGGGCCTGGGCCCAGTCTTCCGGCACGACAGCCACGTCACCTCCCGCCCGTCGCAGTCGGGTGGCGAGGGTCGATCCCCTGTTGACGGAAGGCACGATCACCAGGATCGGTCCCCGCTGCGCCAGCTCGGCCACGACCGGGGTGACATCTGCCGCGGGAGCGAGCCGCAGCGTGACGGGACGATCCAGCGGAAACGGCGCCAGGAGATCCGCCGTGGCCCCTAGGCCGGCCGGGGCCGCGGGCGGGCGCCACGATGGGTTCGGCAGCACCGGCACCGCCGTCGGGGCGGACGCAGTCGACAGGAAGGTCCGCCGCCGGCCCGCCCACCGCCAGGCGGCCCAGCCGGCCAGATCGACCAACTCCGGCTCCGGGCCCCAGCCCCGGACCTTTTCCAACGGGCGCAACGCCAAGCCGGTCGGGGGCTCCACTCCGACGGCGACGACCCAGCCCCCCACCCGGCGCCCGTTCAGCTCGATCCGGACCTGGGTCCCGACCCGTACGGCCGCGGCGACGCCCGCTGGCACCAGGTAGTCGAACTCCTTGTCGACTCCGGCCACATCGGTGACGACCCGGGTGACCAGCGCCTCGGGTTCGGGTACAGCTGCCGGGCTGGCGCGCCGGCGCCCGCCCCCTTTCACCTCTTGATTACCCGCCGAGCGCGGCGGTGAAATCGTCCAGTCTGGTGAGCTGCTCCCAGCTGAACTCCTTCTCGGACCGGCCGAAGTGCCCGTATGCCGCGGTCTTGCGGTAGATGGGCCGGCGCAGGTCGAGGTCGCGGATGATCGCCGCCGGACGCAGGTCGAAGACCTCGTCGATGGCCTTCTCGATCCGGGCCGGATCGACGGTCTCGGTGCCGAAGGTCTCGACGAGCAGCGACACCGGCCGGGCGACCCCGATGGCGTAGGCCACCTGGATCTCGCACCGCCGGGCGGCGCCGGCACCCACCACGTGCTTGGCCAACCAGCGGGCCGCGTAGGCCGCCGAGCGGTCCACCTTCGACGGGTCCTTGCCCGAGAAGGCCCCGCCTCCGTGGCGGGCGGCGCCGCCGTAGGTGTCGACAATGATCTTGCGCCCGGTCAGGCCGGCGTCGGCGTGGGGGCCGCCTTTCTCGAACTTTCCGGTCGGGTTGGCGAGCACCCGGTAGCCGTCGTCGGCGAACGCGGCCGGCACCAGCGGCGCGATGACATGGTCCCGTAGGTCCGGCAAGAGCAGCGTCTCGAGGTCGATGTTCGGGTTGTGCTGGGTGGAGATCAGCACCGTCTTGAGGCGTACCGGCTGGCCGTCCTCGTAGTCGAAGGTCACTTGGGTCTTGCCGTCGGGCCTCAGGTACGGCAGGACGCCGGCCTTGCGCACCTGGGCCAGGCGCTGGGCCAGGCGGTGGGCGAGCCAGATCGGCATAGGCATGAGGTCGTCGGTCTCGTCGCACGCGTAGCCGAACATCATTCCCTGGTCGCCGGCGCCCTGGGCGTTGAGGATGTCCTCGCCGCTGGTACCCGACCGGACCTCCAGGGCGGTGTCGACCCCCTGGGCGATGTCGGGTGACTGCGACCCGATGGAGATCACCACCCCGCACGTACGTCCGTCGAAGCCCATCTCCGAGCTGGTGTAACCGATATCAGTCACCACGTTTCGCACCAGGGTCGGGATGTCGACATAGCCCTGGGTGGTGATCTCACCTGCCACCACCACCAGGCCGGTGGTGAGCAGCGTCTCGCATGCCACGCGGGACATCGGGTCCTCGGTCAACAAGGCGTCGAGCACCGAGTCGGAGATCTGGTCGGCCATCTTGTCGGGGTGACCCTCGGTCACCGATTCGGAGGTGAAGGTCCAGCGGGTCATGGTTGCTCCTCGTTGGTGGCCGGGCGCATGTCGCGGGTCCGGTCGTGTCGGGTACGGGCGATGGCGTCCACCACCGCCGTGGCGATCTCGGCCTTGGAGGCCAGCGGAATCTCGGCCTCGTAGCCGTCGGCACCCACTATGAGCACCGCGTTGGTGTCGTGGGCAAAACCCACTCCAGGTGCGGCGACGTCGTTGGCGACTATCAGGTCGGCGCCCTTGGTCTTGAGTTTCTGGTGGGCGTAGCTGCGAAGGTCGCCCTCGGCGCTCTCTCCGGAGGCGGTCTCGGCCGCGAAACCAACCAGCACCTGCCCCGGCCGGCGGCGCGCCCCCAGACCGGCCAGGATGTCGGGGGTCGGCTCGAGGACCACTTCGGGGGGACCGGCGCCCTTCTTGAGCTTGTGGGGTGCGATCTCTTTGGGTCGAAAGTCGGCGACCGCGGCCGCCATCACGATCACTTCCGCCTGGCCGGCCCGGGCCAGTACGGCTGCTTCCATCTCGGCGGCGGTTTCGACCCGCACGATCTCTATCCCCCGGGAGACTGCCAGCTCGACCGTGCTGATGAGGATGATGCGCGCGCCGCGAGCCGCCAGCTCGGCCGCGATGGCGTAGCCCTGCTTGCCTGACGACCGGTTGCCAACGTATCGAACGGGGTCGATCGGCTCCCTGGTGCCGCCCGCGGTCACCAGCGCGGTGACGCCGGCCAGGTCGCCGGGCACCGCCACCGGCCCGGGCGTTGCCGGCGCTTCGATGCCGGCCAGGTCGGCTGGCACGGACAGGATCGCCACCGCGGCGGCCACGATGTCGGCGGGATCGGCCAGCCGGCCCGAGCCCACGTCGCCACCGGCCAGGCGCCCCGCCACCGGCTCGACGACGTGCACGCCGCGCTGGCGCAGCCGGGCCATGTTGTCCACTACCGCGGGGTGCTCCCACATCTCGGTGTGCATCGCCGGGCACAGCAGTACCGGCGCCCGGGTGGCCAGCAGGGTGGCGGTGAGCAGGTCGGAGGAGATCCCAGCCGCGTAGCTACCGATCAGTCGGGCGGTGGCCGGGACCACCACGATCAGGTCGGCGCTCTGGCCCAGCCGGGTATGGGGTATGGGTTCGGGCTCATCCCACAGCGTGATGCGCACCGGTTCGGACGCCAGGGCCGAGAAGGTCACGGTTCCCACGAATCGAGTGGCGCCGCGGGTCATGACGGGACTCACGAACGCGCCGGCGTCCACCAAGCCCCGGCATACCTCGACGGCCTTGTAGGCGGCGATGCCGCCGCACACCCCGAGCACGATCCTCCGGCCCTCGAGGGCCGAAGCGAGCGTGGCTATTGCTCGGCCTCCGCCTCCGGGTCCTCCGGCTCGGCTTCGAGCCGGGTGTAGGTGATCTTGCCGGCGGCGATCTCCTCCAGCGAGATCGACAATGGCTTCCTCGACACCGACGTGACCTGGGGCGGCACGATGGTGCCCAGGCCTTCACCCAACTGGTTGAAGTAGGAGTTGATCTGCCGGCCCCGCATCGCCGCCAGGCTGACAAGGGTAAATTTCGAGTCGACCTTGTCGAGCAGGTTCTCGACGGGGGGCTCCATCATGGTCGGGTGGCGGTCAGACATCAGCAGCGGCTCTCCGTGGGTTCGGATGTTGGTGGGTGGTCGAGCGGGGCGGGGCGGTCGGACGGGGCGAGGGCGAACGGAGCAGGGTCAGCGGGGCGCCGGTCACACCGGCTACCGGCTACCGTTTACCGGCGCGGCCCGTCAGGAGCCGGCGCGGTGGTCCTGAAGTATACCCGCTACCTGGCCCGCGGCCCGGTCGACGGCATCGTTGACCACCACGTAGTCGGCGATCTGGCGGCCCAAGAGGTCCTCGTTGGCGCCTACCTCCAAGCGGCGGCTCACGCTGGCGTCGTCGTCGCCTCGGCCGCGCAGACGTTGCTGCTGCACGTCCGGGCTGGGGGCGACGACCAATATCAGGACCGCGTCGGGATAGCGCCGCTTGATCTGCTGGGCCCCGTCCAGTTCGATCTCGAGGACGATGTCGCGATCGCCGGGGGTTTCGAGCGTCGGGGTGCCGTAGAGCTCGCCTGTCCCCGGGAACTCCGTCCATTCGATGAAACCTGCCGCGTCGATCCGGTCACGGAACGTGCTCCTATCGACGAAGACGTAGGCGTCGGGCGGCTCACCCGGCCGCCGGGCCCGGGTCGTCCACGAGCGCGAGAGCCACAGGTCCGGTTCGAGCTCGAGCAGGCGGGACACGACCGTTCCCTTGCCGACCCCACCGGGGCCGGACACGATGACGATCACGTTTGGGGCGGGGTTGACGTCGGCGCCCGCACTGTGCGGCGGGCTGGGCCGGCCCCGGAGGCCACCAGCAGAGCCCTCAGCCGCTGAGCTTCTCGAACAGCCTCTTTCGTTGCTGGTCGCCGAGGCCGTGCAGGCGCCGGGTCTCACTGATCCCGACCTCCCCCATCAACCGGCGGGCCTTGACCTTGCCCAGGCCGGGCAGCGACTCGAGCACGGAGAGAACTTTCATCTTGCCGACGATCTCGTCGGCGTCCGCCTGGCGGAGCAGCTCGGTCAAGGAGATCGAGCCCATCTTGAGCTTCTCCTTGAGCTCGGCGCGTAAGCGACGGGCAATGGCGGCTTTTTCCAAGGCGGCCTGTCGTTGGTCGGCTGACAGCGCAGGCGGCAAGGGCATGCCGCGCACGATAGCGCGGCGAGAACCATGCCGCCCACGCCAGAGGCCCTGGTGGCATTTGCGGGCCGGCGCCGGGCGCGGCGGGCTCTCCTCAGACTGGGATTGACGCGGCGAGGGCCGCGGCGGCCGCTTCACGATCGTCCGCGGCGGTGACGGCCCGACCCACCACCAAGATGTCGGCCCCGGCCGCGATGGCCTCCTCCGGCGTGGTGGAGCGCACCTGGTCGTGGGTCGGCGTTCCCGCCGGCCGCACGCCGGGCACGACCACCAGCAACCGCGGCGCCAGCAGCTTGGCCTCGCGAACGTCTGAAGCGGCGCACACCACTCCGGCACACCGCGCCTCGACAGCCGCCGCCACTCGTTTGGCCAGGATGTGCGGCGGGGCGTCAGGGTCGCTCGTCAGGATGGTGACGGCCAGGGCGGCAGGGGGAGGCAAGCCGGCTTTGTCCGCGCCCTCGGCCAGCCCCTCGGCGCCGGCCCGCAGCACCGCCGGGCCGGCGAAGGCGTGCAGGGTGAGGTACGACACCCCGAGCGCACCGAGGACGCGCGCGGCCCGGTTGACCGTGGTGGGGATATCGGCCATCTTGAGGTCGAGAAAGACGTCGTAGCCGTCGTCGATGAGCGACTGGACCACCCGGGGTCCGGCGGCACTAAACAGCTCGAGCCCGACCTTGGCCACTCCGAACCAAGGCCGCAACTGTCGCGCCAGCCGGGCCGCGGCCACCGCGTCGTCCACGTCGAGGGCCAGGGCCAGCCGGCTGCGCACCGACTCCGGAACAGTTTCAACGCTTGTCATGCGCTCGTCCTTTCAGCTCGTCGAGGCCCGAGACGCCATGGCGGGCGCACCAGGTTTCCAGTTCTGCGAGGACCCGGGCTGGGGCGCGCGGGTCGGCGAAGGTGGCGGTACCGACCTGAATGGCATCGGCCCCGGCCGCGAGAAGTTCGGCGGCATCCTCGCCGCCGGCGACCCCGCCCACCCCGACGATCGGCACGTCCGGCAGGGCGGCCCGACAGTCGTACACAGCCCGCACCGCCACGGGGTGGATGGCTGGGCCTGACAGGCCGCCGCCGCCGGCGCCCAGCCGGGCTTTTCCGGTGGCGGGGTCGAGGGCCAGGCCCATCACCGTGTTGATGAGCGTTAGGGCCGCGGCGCCTGAGTCGACCGCGATTGCGGCCAAGGCGGGAAGGTCCGTGACATTGGGGCTCAGCTTGACCCACAAAGGGAGGCATCCGCCTAACCCAGCAACGGCCGCGGTGACGGCTTCGTGCACCCCTTCCGGGCTGTGAGCGAACATGCGCCGCAGGTCCTCCACGTTGGGACACGAGATGTTGGCCTCGACCGCCACGACCGACCCGATGCCCGTCCCACCGGCGGCCCGAGCCGTCTGGATCGCGGTCGCCACATGATGGTAATCGGCCGCGCTGAACCCCCAGATGCTGGCGACCACGGTGGCGCCGGTCCGGGCCAGCGCCGGCAACTCGTCCCGGAGCCAGGCGGCCACCCCCGGGTTCTGCAGCCCGACGCTGTTGAGCAAGCCGCCGACGAGGGGCTGCATCCGGGGGGCCGGGTTGCCCCCCCAGGGCTGGGCCGAGACCGACTTGACCACGACCGCGCCCAGGCTGCCCAGGTCGAGGTAGGCGTCCAACTCGGCGCCGTGGCCGGACGTTCCCGACGCCGTCATGACCGGATTGGCCAGCGCCACCGCTCCGACTCGCGCCCGGAGATCGACGGACGGCGCCCGCAGCTCGGACGGCTTTCGGTGGTCGCTGGCCGTCTTCATGACAGGGGCAGCTGCTCCGACGCGTGGTACTCCTGCAAGCTGCGCACCTGGAGTGGGCTGGCGCCCCGATCGGCAATGCCAGCGGCGGCGGCGCGGGCCGCGGCGATGGTCGTGAGGCAGGCCACCCGGTGCTGGCTGGCCGCCCGCCGGATGTACGCCCCGTCGGCGCGGGGGCCACGGCCCCGCGGCGTATTGACGACGAGGTCCACCTTGCCGTCCCGGATGAGGGTCACCGCGTCGGTCCCGACGACCTCCCGCGGGTCGGGATCCTCGCCCACCGCACTCACCTTGGCCACCACCATCTCGACGGGCACCCCATCGGCTTCGAAAGAGGCGGCGGTCCCGGACGTGGCCGCGACCCGGAAGCCCAGCTGCACGAAACGTCGGGCCACGGCCACCCCCGCCGGCTTGTCCCGATCGGCCAGGGAGAAGAAGACGGTGCCCCCCGCAGGCAGCTCGTCGCCGGCGGCCGCCTGGCTCTTGGCGAATGCCAGCCCGAAGCTGCTGTCGATACCCATGACCTCCCCGGTGGAACGCATCTCCGGCCCCAGCAGGGTGTCGGCGTCGGGGAAGCGCGTGAAGGGCAGCACGGCCTCCTTGACGCTCACGTGTCCGCCCGTCACGGCCGGACGCAGCAAGCCCTCCTCGCGAAGGCTGGCCAGCGACGCGCCGGCCATCACCCGGGCGCCTACCTTGGCCAGCGGCACCCCGGTGGCCTTGGACACGAACGGCACGGTCCGGCTGGCACGCGGGTTGGCCTCGATGACGAACACCTGGGCCCCGGCCTCCACGTGCTTGACCGCGAACTGCACGTTGAGCGGGCCGATCACTTCCAAGGCGGCGGCGATGTCGCGGGTGTATCCCTCGATCACCCGGATCGTCGCCGGCTCCAGGGTCGGCGGGGGGATCACGCACGCGCTGTCGCCGGAGTGGACGCCGGCCTCCTCCACGTGTTCCATGACCGCACCGATCACCACGTCGCCGCCTCCGTCGCGCACCGCATCCACATCGACCTCGATGGCGTCCTCGAGGAAGCGGTCCACCAGGACGGGCCGCTCCGCGGAGAGACCGCCCTCCCGCCCGAGAGAACCGAAACCGGCCAGCTCGTCCATGGCCCGGCGCAGGTCGTCCTCGCCGTAGACGATCTCCATCGCCCGGCCTCCGAGCACGTAGCTCGGCCGGACCAACGCCGGATAACCGACCCGGTCCGCGATGGCCCTGGCCTCCTCGAAGGTAGAGGCGGTGCCGCCCGCCGGCTGGGGGATCTCCAGCTGGGCGCACAGAGCGTTCCATCGCTCGCGGTCTTCGGCCAGGTCGATGGAATCCGGGGAGGTGCCGAGCACCAGACCGGGAGGCAACAGGCCGGCCAGCTTGAGCGGAGTCTGGCCCCCGAGGGACACGATCACGCCGGCGACAGTCCCCGTCGCCAACTCGACGTCGATGACGTTGGTGACGTCCTCCCAGGTGACCGGCTCGAAGTAGAGGCGGTCGCTGGTGTCGTAGTCCGTGGAGACCGTCTCGGGGTTGCAGTTGATCATCACGGTTTCGAAGCCGGCGTCGTGCAGGGCAAAGCTGGCCTGCACGCAGCAGTAGTCGAATTCGACGCCCTGGCCGATGCGGTTGGGACCCGACCCGATGATGATGATCTTGGGTCGCTCGCTGGGCGACACCTCGTCGTCGTCCTCGTAGGTCGAGTAGTGGTATGGGGTGTGGGCCTCGAACTCGGCCGCGCAGGTGTCCACCGTCTTCATGGTGGCCCTCACCCCCGCCGCCAGCCGGGCGGATCGCACCTCGGCCTCCGGCACGGACCACAACCAGCCCAGCTGGGCGTCTGAGAAGCCCAGTCGTTTGGCCCGCCTCCATTGCGACCGGCTCAGCTCGGATGGACCGCCGAAAGTCTCCAGGTGGGCTCGCTCGTCGACGACGAGGGCGATCTGGTCGAGAAACCACGGGTCGACGCCGGTCGCTTCGTGGATCCGCTCCACCGAGATACCCCGGCGGAGGGCCGCTTCGAGGTGGAACGGGCGGTCGGGCGTGGCGACCGCGGCCCGCCGCACCAGCTCGTCGTCGTCCCAGGCGTCCGATAGCCGCTCGCCGGCATCGCAGTTGAGGCCGAGACGACCCCGTTCGAGGGAGCGCAGGCCCTTCTGCAGTGACTCGGTAAACGTGCGGCCGATGGCCATCGCCTCCCCCACCGACTGCATCCGGGTCCCCAGAACTTCGGGAATGCCAGGGAACTTCTCGAAGGCCCAGCGGGGGATCTTGGTGACCACGTAGTCGATGGTCGGCTCGAAGCAGGCGGGTGTCTTACCGGTGATGTCGTTGAGGATCTCGTCGAGGGTGTAGCCGACCGCCAGGCGGGCCGCGATCTTGGCGATTGGGAAGCCGGTCGCCTTGGAGGCCAGGGCGCTGGAGCGGCTGACCCGGGGGTTCATCTCGATGACGACCTGGGCGCCGCTGACGGGGTCGACGGCGAACTGGATGTTGGAACCGCCTGTCTCGACGCCAATGCGGCGGATGCAGGCGAAGGCGGCGTCACGCATCCGCTGGTACTCGTGATCGGAGAGGGTCTGGGCTGGGGCGACGGTGATGGAATCCCCGGTGTGCACCCCCATCGGATCGAAGTTCTCGATGCTGCAGACGACGACGCAGTTGTCGGCGCGGTCCCGCATGACCTCGAGCTCGTACTCTTTCCAACCGGCGATCGAACGCTCGATGAGGATCTCCGAGATGGGGCTGGCGGCCAGGCCACCGGCGGCGACCCGGGCCAACTCGTCGGAGTCGTCGGCCACTCCGGTCCCGGCGCCGCCCAGGATGTACGAGGGGCGGACGATGAGCGGATAGCCGATGCTCGCGCCGACCTCGAGGGCGTCGTCGAGGGTGTAGGCGAACCCGGACTCGGGGACGGCGAGCCCGATCTCGGTCATGGCCACCTTGAAGCGCTCGCGGTCCTCGGCCGTGGCGATGGCCTCTGCGCTGGCGCCGATCATCTCCACTCCGAAGCGGTCAAAGATTCCCCGCTCGTGGAGGGTCACGGCCAGATTGAGGGCGGTCTGTCCGCCGATGGTCGGCAGCACCGCATCTGGTCGCTCGCGCTCAATGATGGCTTCGAGTACATCGGGGGTCAGCGGTTCGATGTAGGTCCGGGCCGCGAACTCCGGATCGGTCATGATCGTGGCCGGNNGAGTAGTCGAACTCGCAGGCCTGGCCGATCACGATCGGCCCGCTGCCGATCACCAGAATGCTGTGCAGGTCGTCGCGGCGGGGCACTAGTCCCTCCCCCGCAACTTCAGGCGCCCTTCGCCATCAGGGCCCGGAACTCCTCGAAGAGGTAGCTGGCGTCGTGGGGACCCGGCCCCGCTTCGGGGTGGTACTGCACACTGAAAGCCGGCACATCGCGACAGGCCAGGCCCTCGATGACCCCGTCATTGAGGTTGACATGGGTGACGTCGACCCCGGCGATGGGCGCCTCGACGACGGCATAGTTGTGGTTCTGGCTGGTGATCTCCACCGCTTTGGTGGCGACCCGCCGAACCGGGTGGTTGCCACCGTGATGGCCGAACGGGAGCTTGAAGGTGTGGCCGCCCAGGGCGGCCGCCATGACCTGGTGCCCCAGGCAGATGCCGAAGATCGGGACCTGCCCGAGCAGTTGCCGGATGGCGTCGGTGGCGTAGCCGACCGCGGCCGGATCTCCGGGCCCGTTGGAGAGAAAGACACCGTCCGGCCGGCGGGCCAGGACATCGGAGGCCGGAGTCGAAGCGGGGACCACTTCGACGGTCGCCAGATGGCCCAGGTGGCGGAGGATGGTCCGCTTGATCCCGAAGTCGTAGGCGACCACCCGCAACGGCCCCGTACCGGTCAGATAGGGCTCGGCGGTGGTGACCTCGCCGGCCAGGTCGACGCCGTCGGTGCCGGGCTCGGCCAGGGCCGCCCCCTTGAGCGCAGTCTCGTCCACCGCGCCCGGCCCGCTCACCGGACCGAAAGCGCCCGGCATGGACCCCGCGTCGCGGATGTGGCGGGTCAAGCGGCGCGTGTCGACTCCAACCAAGCCGGGCAGCCGCTCCTGTTCGAGGAACTCGCCGAGGCTCTGCTGGGACCGCCAGCTGCTCGGCCGGGGCGCCATCTCACGGACGATGAGACCCCGGCAGAAGGCTCGCCGGCTCTCGTTGTCCGACGGGGTTATGCCGTAGTTGCCAATGTGGGGGTAGGTAAAACAGATGACCTGCCCGGCATAGGACGGGTCGGTGAGGACCTCCTGGTAGCCGGTCAGGGTGGTGTTGAACACCACCTCGCCAGTGGCCGGCACCGGATTCTCGGCGTTCCACCAGCCGACGGCCTCTCCCTCGAAGGTCGTGCCGTCGGCCAGGACCAGGAGGGCCTGGCGTCGGTCTGGTCTGGTCGTGGCGCCAGCCTCGCTCAACGCTGCGCCTCTCCGTTGACGACGACAGGTTCGCCGAAGAGGACAGTGTGGCGGGTCCGCCCCACGAGCGCTCGTCCGGTGTACGGCGTGTTGCGGCTGCGGCTCGCCAGCGCGGCCGGGTCGACGACCCACTTGGCCGTGGGGTCGATGACGCACAGGTTGGCTGGCCGGCCGACCGCGATCGGGCCGCCGTGCTCGGCGGTCAGCCCAGCTATGTCGGCGGGCTGCCACGACAGGAGGGCGAGAATCCGTTCTATCGGCAGGTCCAGCTCGGTCAGGGCCAATCCGAGCGCCGTCTCCAAGCCGAGCATCCCCGGGGGCGCCTCGTCGAAGGGAGCCTCCTTGGTCTCCTGGGCGTGCGGGGCGTGGTCGGTGGCGATGGCGTCCACCACGCCGTCAGCGAGTGCGGCCTTGACCGCTTCCACGTCCGACTCGCTTCGTAACGGCGGGTTGACCTTGAACACCGGGTCATAGGAGGCCACCTCGGCGTCGGTCAGGGTGAAATGGTGCGGCGTCACCTCGGCGGTCACGGTAAGACCCGAAGCCTTGGCCCCTCTGATCATGGCGAGCGAACCGGCCGTCGACAAATGGAGGAAGTGCATCGAAGCGCCGGTCAGGCGGGCGAGGGCCAGGTCCCGCATGACCATGAGCTCCTCGGCCTCGGCCGGCTGGCCCGCGATGCCGAGCCGGCTCGACCACTCCCCCTCGTGCATGTGGCCGCCGCCGGCCAGGGACGCGTCCTCGCAGTGCTGGGCCAGGGTCACGCCTAGGGCCGAGGCGTACTCCATCGCCCGGCGCATCAGCCGGGCGTCCTGGACTCCACATCCGTCGTCCGTGAAGATCTGCACCCCGAGACCGGCCATCTCGGCCATCGGGGCCAGCTGGCGGCCCTGCCGGCCCACGGTGATGGCTCCGGCCACGCGCACGTCGCAACAGGATCCGGCGCCCAGGTCGAGCACCTCTCGGACGACCGCCGCGCAGTCGATGGCCGGCTCCGTGTTGGGCATGGCGACAACTGCGGTGTAGCCGCCGAGGGCGGCCGCACGGGCCCCAGTGGCGACGGTCTCCGCTTCTTCTCGGCCGGGTTGGCGCAGGTGGGCGTGCAGGTCCACCAAGCCGGGAGCGACCACGCAGCCGGATGCGTCCAGCACGACGGTTCCGGCTGGCACTGAACTGATCTTGGAGCCGATCGTCGCCACCACGCCGTCCTGGATCAGCACATCGGCCACCTGGGTCCCGGTGAGGTCCACGATCGTCCCGCCGCGGATCACGATGGCCCCCGTGCTACGCGGCGACAAGTTCGACCCCCGCGCCGAGCAGCAGGTACAGCACGGCCATCCGCACCGCCACGCCGTTGGCGACTTGCTGGGTGATCACCGACGACGGCTGGTCGACGACCTCCGCGGCCACTTCGACGCCCCGATTGACGGGGCCGGGGTGCATGATGAGCGCGCCGTCGCCCAGCAACCGGGCCCGCTCCCGGGTCAGCCCGTACGTGGCCGTGTACTCGCGGAGCGACGGCAGCAGCGCCTCCAGCATCCGCTCCTTCTGCAGGCGCAGCAGGTACACCACGTCGAGCTTGGGGAGAACGGAGTCCAAGTCGTGGGAGACCTCGACCGGCCAACCGACCAAAGAGGGCGGCAGGAGGGTCGGCGGCGCCACCAGGGTCACGTGGGCGCCGAGGCTGGTGAAGGCCAGGACGTCGGAGCGGGCCACCCGGCTGTGGCGTATGTCGCCGACGATGGCGATGTGCAGACCGTCCAAGGCGGGCCGCCCCTCGGCCGGGCGGGCCGCGCCGCGTCGCTGGCGTTCCTGGCGGATGGTAAAACAGTCGAGCAGGGCCTGGGTGGGGTGCTCGTGCCAGCCGTCGCCGGCGTTGATCACCGACGGGCCGTGCAGCCAGCGGGCCACCTGCCAGGGGACCCCGGAGCCGGCGTGGCGCACCACGACCGCGTCGATGCCCATGGCCTCGATGGTCTCGACGGTGTCGCGAAGGGATTCCCCCTTGTTGACCGACGAGCTCGACGCCGAGAACGTCATGACATCGGCAGAGAGGCGCCGGGCGGCCGTCTCGAAGCTGAGCCGGGTCCGGGTGGAGTCCTCGAAGAAGAGCGATACCACCGTCTTGCCCCGCAGCGCCGGGACCCGCGGGATGGCTCGGGAACTGACCTCCACGAAGCTGTCCGTGAGGGCCATGACCTCCTCGATGCCGTCGGCGCCCAGGTCGGAGATGGACAACAGATGGCGGCTCATGGGGCCTTCACGTCCCCGATGACCACTCCCGCCTCGCTCACGTCCACCATCTCGTCCCGCCGGGTCGGCAGGTTGCGGCCCACGTAGTCGGGCCGGATCGGCAGCTCGCGGTGACCCCGATCGACCATCACGGCCAGTTGCACGGCCCGGGCCCGGCCGTAGTCACTGAGGGCTCCTAACGCGGCCCGGATGGTTCGTCCGGTGTAGAGGACGTCATCGACCAGCACGACCGTCCGGTTGTTGAGGTCCACCGGGATCTCTGTCGCCGCTTCGGGCAGGACCGGCCGGAGACCGTAGTCATCCCGGTAGAAGGCCACGTCGAGGGTTCCGACGACTACCTCCTGGCTGGTCACCTCCCCGATGACTCGAGCCAGCCGGGAGGCGATCCACACTCCGCCGGTCTGGAGTCCCACCAGGACCAGCTCGGGCAAGGCGTTGTTTCGCTCGATGATCTCGTGCGCCATGCGCCAGGTAGCCCGGCGGACGTCTTCGGCCTCCATCACCGTGGTTCGGGCAACAAAAACGCCCCCATAAGGGGGCGCTAGGGCACGCTCGCGTTCAGCCAACTCCAACCTCCTAGCTCCGTCCCGGCCTCACAGGACCGGCTTCACGGGCTAGGAGTGCAGTGTAGCCGCCCGGCGAGACCTGGCGTCGCCATCTCTCGACACCTAGAGGGAGTCCGGCCACAGTGAGCTTCTCGTAGGAGTGCGTCATTCTCGGCGTCAAATCGTGAGGATTACTGCACGATCCGACGCCGAGAATGACGAGTTACTACGAGAATGACGAGTTACTACGAGTTTCGCCCCCGGAGCCCCAAACAACCCTTCCTGCAGCACCCTCCTAGGTCCGGAGAATGGCGGCCAGGGTGGAAAGCACACCGTTGACGAAGCGCCCGGACTCCTCGGTGGAGTACTGGGTCGCCAGCTCGACCGCCTCGGAGATCACCGCGCCGGTGGGCACGTCGGGACGAGCCAGCAGTTCGTAAGTCGCCATGCGGAGCAACGCCCGATCGACGACAGGCATCCGATCCACCGTCCAGCCGATGGCGTGATCGGCGAGGAGCTCGTCTATGCGAGGACGCTCCGTCTCGACGCCCCGCACGATATCGATCACGAACTGGTCGGGAGCGACCGGTAGCTCGTCGAGGACCGCGGACGGGCCGGTCTGCTTGGAGTCCGCCTCGTAAAGAAGGGAGAGGATCCGCTCGCGGGCCTCGCGGCGCGACGAGGGGATCACCGCAGTCACGACCTAAGCGCTCAGTTGCCGACTCGGGTCAGGTACTCCCCGGTCCGAGTGTCGACTTTGACCTTGTCGCCGGTGTTGACGAAAAGAGGGACCTGCACCGAGATCCCGGTTTCCAAGAGGGCCTGCTTGCGGGCTCCCGACACCCGGTCGCCCTGCACCCCGGGCTCGGTCTCGGTGACAGCGAGCTCGACCGCGGCGGGCAGATCCACCCCGACGATCTCGTCGTCATACATCTGCAGTACCGCCGAGTCGCCCTCCTTGAGATAGGAGGCGGAGATCCCGAGGCTGGCCTTGGACGTTTGCAGCTGCTCGTAGTCGGTGTTGTCCATAAAGACGTAGTTGTCGCCTTCGAGATAGAGAAACTGCATCTCCCGCTTGTCGATCAGGGCCTGGTCCAGCTTCTCATCTGCCCGGTAGGTCCGCTCGATCACCGCGCCGGTTCGAACGTTCTTGAGCTTCGTCCGCACGAAGGCGCCGCCCTTGCCGGGCTTGACATGTTGGAACTCGACCACCGAGAAGAGGCCCTCGGAGAGGTTGAGGGACATTCCGTTCTTGAGATCGTTGCTGGAGACGGCAGGCATTAAAGAGTGTCCTTGGGTGTGCTGGTCAGGGAACGACAACCATCCTCGGTCACCACGACGGTGTCCTCGATGCGGACACCCCCGAGTCCCGGCAGGTACACCCCCGGCTCGACTGTGACGACATGGCCGATCTGTAGTGTATCCGCGGACGTCGCCGCGACAGACGGGGCCTCGTGGATGTCGAGTCCGACTCCGTGGCCCGTGCCGTGGACGAAGTACTCCGCCCAGCCGGCGTCGGCGATGACCTCGCGGCAGACCTTGTCGACCGCGGAGCAGTCGACGCCAGGCCCGACTGCGGCCACCCCGGCGGCTTGACTGGCCAGGACCACGTCGACCGCCCGCCGCAAGTCAGGTTCGTCGACATCGCCCACCCATACCGTCCGCGTCATATCGGAGCAGTACCCGTCGAAGAGCGCCCCGAAGTCGAGCACCACGGTTTCGCCGGCTCCGATGCGCCGGGGGCCGGGCCGGTGATGCGGCTTGGCGGCGTTGGGGCCGCTGGCGACGATGGTCTCGAAGGACGGTCCAGAGGCCCCGAGCCGGCGCATCTCGAAGTCCAGGGTTCGCCCGAACTCCTCCTCTGTCGGTCCGGAAGCCAGTTGGGAGCGGACGACTCCGAGGGCCGCGTCGGCGATGCGAGCCGCCTCGGCGAGGCGAGCCATCTCGCCGGCGTCCTTGATTTGGCGGAGCTCCTCGATGAGGCCCACGGTCGGGACGAGCTCGACGTCGGAGAACCAGTCAGCCGCGAACGACCGTTGGCGGGCCCAGCTTACGTGGGCCGCCTCCAGGGCCAGCCGAGAGACTGGGGCGCCGCCCACGACTTGGCGGGCCCGGTCGGCCTGCTCGGCGGCTCTGGCGATTTCCAGGCGGGCGTCCACGCCGGCGGCGGTGAGCTGCTCCGCAGCTTGGGTGCCGTACCGGCCGTCGGTCAGGAGGACAGTCTCGCCGGGGAGCAGGAACAGCATGCCGGCGGAGCCGGTGAAACCGGTGAGGTAGCGGATGTTGGTCATGCTGGTGACGAGGAGTGCGTCGGGGCTGACCTCGACGGCGGCCAGAGCGGAACGGAGCCGTCCCAACCGGGCGTTGACCTCCATCGGAGCAGTCATACGGCCTTAGAGTATCGGGGTGCGCTCTGTCCGCCCCACCATCGGAGCGCTCGCGGGATTGGCGGTGGTGGCATCGCTGGCGGCGGGCTGCGGCGGCGGACACTCACCCCAAGCGGTGCCACCGGTCGCCGAGCCCTTTCCATCCGCCGGCGACGCCACGCCTCAGGCCGCGGTGGCGGGATTCATGGAAGGGTTGTCCAAGGGACCGAGCGGCGCGTGCCTGTACGTGACGCCGCAGGACCTCCTCGACTGTGGCCAGGCCTTCACGTCGACGATCAGCTTTTCCGCGACCGGCCTGGGTCTCGGCGAATCGACGATCCACGGGACGGAGGCCCTGGTGAGCGTGACCGGCAGGATCTGCACCACCATCAGTGGCAAGACGACGTGCGCCACCAACACCAATCGGTCGGCGGGGCAGCCCGCCCAGAGCACAACCAGTGCGTTTGCTGCTGACTTCTCCAGGGGAGGGACACTCGGCAAGCGGGCCATACCATGCGCCGAGGTCGACGGCCTGTGGTATGTCGACCTCCCGATATAGGAAAAAAATCGCTCAAGGAACGCCGGCGACCTGCCGATAACAACCCCGATACGTCTGTCCCCCAGCTAAAAGTCAGTAGTGATGTGGTATTCAATGAGCAGTAGCAGCCTGTGACCGGCTTCCTCGTCGTGAGTGCGGCGGTCTACGGCGTGGTGATCGGCTCCTTTCTCAATGTGGTGATCCTCCGGGTGCCAGAGAAAGTGTCGATCGTCAAGCCACCGTCAGCTTGCCCTGGTTGCGGAAACCGGATCAGTACCAGGGACAACCTCCCGATCGTGTCGTGGCTGCTGCTCCGCGGTCGCTGCCGCAACTGCGCCATGCACATCTCGGCCCGCTACCCGGTCGTGGAGGCGCTAACGGGGGCCCTTTTTGTCCTGGTGGCGCTGAGGTTCGGTTGGAGTTGGACCCTTCCGGCTGAGATCATCTTCGTGTCCGGGTTGGTGGCGTTGGCCTTCACCGATCTGGACCGGATGCTCCTGCCGAAGGTGATCATCTACCCGACCGGCGGTCTCGTCCTGGCGGCCCTGGTAGCCGCGGCCGCAGTCCAGGGCAGTTGGCACCGCTTGGCGATAGCGGCCGGCTGCGGGGCCGCCGAGTTCGTCCTGCTCTTTACCATCCACTTCATCAGCCCGCGTTCGCTCGGGTTCGGCGACGTTCGCTTCGGGCCGATCATCGCCCTGGCCTTGGGCTGGATCGGGTGGCGCTATGCGTTTGTCGGATTCTTGGCAGCCAACCTTGTCGGCTCCGTCATCGGCGTGATCCTTATGGCGACCGGAAAGGCTGGCCGCAAGACACTGGTTCCGTTCGGGGTGTTCCTCGCCATCGGAGCGGTCCTCGCCATCGCCTTCGGGGGGTTGGTCCACTACCCGACGTAGAACCGTTGCGGATCGGGCTGCTCAGGTGCTTCTGGTCGTCACGAACGGTGGCGGCGTGCGGTCCACGTGTCGGTAGATCCACAGGCCCGAGGCCCCGGTGATCAGGTGGAAGTTCGAGCTAAACCAGGCCTTGAGCTGCGGGGTCCACGGAATGTAGGGGCTCCACCGCTGGAGCATCAGGACGAAGTCTCCCTCACTCAGCCATTTCGCCCATTCGTTTTCGAAGGCGGCTGGGTAAGGCCCTTCGAATCCGTTGACGACCGATTGTCCGTTTCCTCCATAGCCGGGATCGGTGCCGGGCCCTTGGGCCAGCCACGTCCCGTAGGAGTCGACGAGATCAGGACAGTTGGGGTGCGCAGGCGCGAAGACCCCTGCCTCGATGGTCAGGGCGGCGTCATCGGAAACTATGCACGACTGGGATGACATAAAGAGGTTCAAGAAGCTCATGTTCTTGGCCACGGCCAGATTGCTGCGTGCGTAGCCGGCCTGTTGTGGGACCAAGAAGGCGGCCGCGATCACACAACCGGCGGCGCAGACCGCGATCCAACTACGTCTCGACACCGACCGATACCTCAGTCGCAACCGATCGAGGTGGATCGCTACCGACACGCCCAACAGGAGCGATAGGAAAGTGGCCGGGAAGTAGGTGTAGTGGGGCAACAGGTAGTTGGGGGCCCACATGACTGCGACTGAGGCGGTCGACGCCGCGACGATCATCCAGTCGAGGCTGCGCAGCGACCGTCTCCCGACGATGAGCCCGCTGCCGACGAACGCCACGAAGGCGATGACGGCAACGACGGCCAGGCCGTCGGTCGCCTTGATGATTGTGAGGCCTTCGAGGCCGGTGAGCCATATCATTCGCTCGCCCGAGGAGAAGGTGGCCGATCCCGTTACGACCCTCTCGAATTGGTCTCCGAAAATATCTCGGATGAACGCGGTGGGGGCCATCAAGAAGAAGGGGAGGCAAGGCACGCCAAATCCGATGGCGCTCCCCGCTAGCACCGGTAGCAGGGCCTTCCTCACGTGCCGCAGGCATATCAGCGCAGCCGCGGCGATCACGAACAGGCCCCATATCTTGACCGACGCACCCAGCCCGAGGAAGATCCCACCGAGCATCACCCGGCGAGGCGACGCCAGCCTGCCCTCGCTGAACATCAGGATCAGTCCGATCAGACAGAAGAACATCAAGTAGGGCTCGAGAAGCAACGACTGGTCAGCGGCGATCGCCATGGGGAAGATAGCGAGCGATGTGGCGGCCACCACCGCCGCGGTCCTCCCTCGGTGTCGGACGACCAGGGCGGCCAGTAGGGGGTTGACGCCTCCGACGAGAAAAGTGAGATCCCGGGCCAGAGCCATGCACGCGTCGGTACCGATCCAGCCGCTCAAGGCGGCGATCGGGGTCATCAGCAACACGATGCCGGGCGGGTGGACTATGACGAAGTTGCGGTACGGCGCGATGCCGTGGACCAGTCTCATGGCCGCCCCGAGATAGACACCGTCGTCGTACTCGTGCTCGCCGTAGAGGATGTTCGGCAGCGTGCAGATGTAGAAGGTCATGCCGAGCGCCAGCAAGGATGCCGGCAATGACCACAACACGATGCGGCGTTTGCTCACCCGGCCCGATTGGCCCGCATCCGGTCCTTTAACCGACTCCTCGGCCTCTGCCGCTACGTCGGCCAGGCTGATCATGGCTGTCTCCACGCCAGGCCCGAACCAAATGGCGCTCGCCGTCCGGCACGTCGGCCGAGTAAAACAGGAAGGCGCACCCCATATCTGTCGACATGTCTTCGTCGAATCTGTAGTTGACGCTCGGCCGAGGGCTTTCATCGCCCGCCGGACGGTTCGGTTGTGACAGCAGTTAGCCGCCGCGGATCAGCTACGCCCGAGAAGCTGAGCCACTGCCTCGATGGCCAACCGGTAGCCGTCGCCACCGAACCCCGAAATGCAGCCGGTGGACACGGGTGCCACCACCGAGGTGCGCCGCCACGGCTCTCGCGAGTCCGGATTCGACAGGTGCAGCTCGATCACCGGTCCGTCGAAGGCCGCCAGGGCGTCATGAAGGGACCAGCCGTAGTGGCTCAGGGCGCCCGGGTTGATCACGATGGCGGCGGTCCGGCCCCTGGCGGCGTGGACGTGATCAACGAGGACACCCTCACTGTTGGACTGGTGATGCTCGACCTGGAGCCCGTAGCGATCAGCCGTCGACGCCGCCGTCTGTACGTGGTCCGCCAGGGTCGATGTGCCGTATATGTCCGGCTCCCGCTCGCCCAGCAGATTGAGGTTCGGGCCCGAGAGCAGTAGGACCAGCGAGCTGCTACCTTCCCCGCTCACCTCTCGAACTCCCCGAGAGTGGCCTCGACAGCGTCCGCGGCCACGCCGGTCACGACCTCGAGGCCGTTCGGACCGTCGAGTACGAAGGTGAGCCCGCCGTTCGTCGCCTTCTTGTCCCGGGCCATGACGGTGATCAGGTCGTGGGCGTCCCAACCGGGCGGCGGCCGCATCGGGAGGTCGTAGGCAGCCACCACGGCCTCGTGCTCGGCCACCCGGTCAGCATCGACCCGGCCGAGCCGGCGGGCTAGGCGGGCGGCGAAGACCAATCCAATGGCGACCGCCTCCCCGTGCCGCAGGTCGTAGCCGCCGGTGGTTTCGAGGGCGTGGGCGAGGGTGTGGCCATAGTTGAGCACAGCCCGCCGGCCCGACTCCCGCTCGTCCGAGCCCACCACGTCGGCCTTACAGGCGACGCAGGCGGCCACCGCGTCGTCCAGTGACAGATCCCGCAGACCGGGGACTCCGAGGAAGGCGTACTTGGCCATCTCGCCGAGCCCGCTGCGGTATTCGCGCGGCGGCAGGGTGGTCAGGGTCTCGGTGTCGCACAGCACAGCAGCCGGCTGCCAGATGGCGCCGACCAGGTTCTTGCCCTCCGGCAAGTTCACGCCGGTCTTGCCACCTATGGCGGCGTCCACTTGGCCGAGCAGGGTCGTCGGCACGTGCACCACGGCGATGCCGCGGTGGTAGACCGCGGCGGCGAAGCCCGCCACGTCGGTGACCACGCCCCCTCCGACGGCGACCACCACGTCGATGCGGTGCATTCCCCACTTGGCGAAGGCCCGGCACAGCTCCTCGACCGATTCGAGGTTCTTGGCGTCCTCCCCCTCATCGAGAAAAAAGGTGCGCTGCTCGACGCCACAGTCGACCGGCCAAGGGATGGCTTCTTGGCTCACCACCGCGGCCCGGGTGGCTCCGATGGGGATCAATTCGCCCAGGCGATGACGGGCACCCGACCCGACCACGACCGGGTAGGACCGCTCCCCCAGTTCGACCCGGATCTCACGCATGGCCGGCGCCAGCCCGCTCGTGCAGCTCTGCGAGGATATGTTCGACGACCTGCGGCGGGGTCATGGTGTCGACGTCGAAGACCAGATCGGCCAGGTCCGAATACAGCGGAGCCCGTTCCTCCGAGAGGCGGGCCAGCGCCGCGGCCGGCCCGCCTTCGAGCAGGGGCCGACCGGCGCCGGCGCCCACCCGGGATGCGAGGGTCGCCACATCCGCCCTCAGCCACACCACCAGACCGGCTTGGCGGATGCGAACCCGGTTGTCCGCCTCCAGGACTGCACCGCCCGCAACCGACACCACCGCGGGGCCGTTGGAGGCGCACGCCTGGGCCAGTACCCGGGATTCTTCGGTCCGAAAGGCCAGCTCGCCGTCAGCCTTCCAGATCTCCGGCACCGTCCGGCCGGTCTGCCGCTCGACCTCGTCGTCGCTGTCCAAATAAGGCCAGCCGAGCCGTTCTGCGAGCAGTCGACCGGTCGTCGACTTGCCGGCCCCCATCATGCCGATCAGCAGTACGCGCCGCGGGGTGGTCACTGATTTCGGCTGGCGAGGCTGTCCACGTACGCCCGGTGATTGCGGAGCACCTCTAGCATCGAGTCCCCACCGAACTTTCGCAGCGCCTCGCCGGCCACGACCAACGCCATCATGGTCTCCGCCACCACACCCATGGCCGGCACCGCGGTGACGTCCGTCCGTTCCTTGAACGACACGGTCTCGGTCTTCGTCACCACGTCCACGGTCTTGAGCACCGGACGGTTGAGCGTGGCCAGGGGCTTCATGGCCACTCTGGCCACCACCGGCTGCCCGTTGCTCATGCCGCCCTCTATCCCCCCGCTCCAGTTCGAATCTCGCACGTAGGCCGCCGCCTCCTGGTCCCAACCGATCGGGTCGTGGGCTTCTGAGCCCCGCCGGCCGGCCACGTCGATGGCGTCGCCGATCTCGACGCCTTTGACGGCCTGGATGCTCAGGAGGGCCTGGGCCAGCAAGCCGTCCAAACGCCGGTCCCAGTGAACGTGGCTCCCGAGTCCGATCGGCACGCCATAGGCGATGACCTCTACGAGCCCGCCCAGAGAGTCGCCGACCTTGGCGGCGGCCTTGATCTCGGCCACCATCGCCGCTTCGGCCTCGGGATCGAAGCAGCGCACCTGCGAGTTGTCGACGGTGTCCAGGTCGCCCAGGGCGGGACGGACGTTGGATTTCGATACGACCGGGCCCATCTGCACGACGTGGCTGACGATGCCGACGCCGAGCTCGGCCAGCAACGCCTTGGCGACGGCGCCGGCCGCGACCCGGGCGGCCGTCTCGCGCGCCGAGGCCCGTTCGAGTACATCCCGGGCGTCGTCGAAGCCGTATTTCTGCATGCCAGGCAGGTCGGCGTGGCCGGGTCGGGGCTGGGTGAGGGGCTTCTCGGTCCGGCCCGGATCCGGCGACATCTCCTGCTCCCACTTGGGCCATTCCGTGTTGGCGATCTCGATGGCGACCGGCGAGCCGAGTGTTCGACCGTGACGCACCCCGCCGAGGAGGGTCAGCTCGTCGCGCTCGAAGCGCATCCGGGGGCCCCGGCCGAAGCCCAGGCGGCGCCGGGCCAACTCGGCCTGGACCTGCTCGGAGGTGATGGCCAGACCCGCCGGCAGACCCTCGACGATGACGACCAGGCCCTTCCCGTGGGATTCACCGGCGGTCAGAAAGCGCAACACGGGCCCAATGGTACCGGGCCGCCCTCGGCGTTTAGCCGACCTGGTCGATGTATACCACTGTCACTCCGTTCGGCGGGAGGGCGAGCGTCGTCGTCGTCGATGGGCTGGCGAGGGTGGTCGTCGTCGCATGGGCCACCGTGGTAGTGGTGGCGCCGGCCACGGTCGTGGTTGTGGTGGTGGTGGTGGGCGCCACCGTGGTGGTCGTGGTGACCGGGGTGTTGGCGGAGTTGACGCCGACGGTGGTCAAGGCCAGGTCTGCGGTGGCTGCACTGCCGAGCAGGGCGATGTGGAGGGCGCTCTCGGTGAACACGCCGGCTGTGAGATTCTGATAGTCGGCCGTCAGGCTCAGTACTGGGGTCAGCGCACTGCTCACGCTCGCGGCCAGGCTGCCGACGAGGGAGTTGCCGGCGATGGCGGTCGTTATGGCCTGAAGCAGGTTGGTCTGCAGGGTCAGGGGGCTGGCCAGGTTGAGCGGGATCGTCACGCTCACGAGCCCCAGCAGCTTGGTCACGGTGACCGAGGCGTTGAGTAGGGTGGCGTTGCCCGTGAGAGACGATCCACCGGCGTTGCCGGTCGCCCACGAGGTGGCGGCGTTGATGTTGAGCGTGAGGCCGCCGAGCAGGCCACTCACGAGAGAGCCGACTCCGGGCAGTCCGAACAAGTTGACCGATACCCCACCCGTGGCGTTGCCGCTGGTCGTGCACGGACTGGTGGTGCTTCCACCCGAGAGGCTCCCGCCGGCGGAGAGGACACCGGCGCAGGAATACGAGGTTCCGTTGCTGTTCGCCTCGGCTACCGCGGTGGCAAGGGTCGCGGTCAGGAAAGCGTCGGCGCCGGGGATGTTGACGGCTGGCTGGGCGGTCACGGCCCCGTTCGAGCCGGTTCCGTTGTTGCTGACCGAGGTGGTCGGGAGCAGGTACGAGACAGAGCTCCCACCGAGAGCCACGTTTAGCGGCTGGGCCGACGCCGCGGAACTGTAGGAGGCGGCCAGGACCGTCGTGGTGGTAGTCGGCGCAACCGTAGTGGTAGTGGTCGGTGCGACGGTGGTCGTCGTCGATCCGGCGACCGACGTGGTCGTCGTCGCCGACGGCAGGGTCGTGGTGCTCGTCGATGTTCCGGCCGAGCTGCTGTCGGCCACTTCGACCAGGGCCCGGAGCGTCCGGCCGGGCAGTCCGTTGTCGGTACCCCCCGTGCTGGTGCCGGCCGATTGGATCAGCAGGTACCAGGGATCTGCGTTGCTCGGGATGGCGAAAGTATTGGACGCACACGGCTCGAGGGCCGCAGCCGTGGCCCCCGACTGGTTCGCGACCGGATCGGTCATGGACAGGGTGTAGGACGCCATCCCGGCCGCGTCGGCCGCATTGGCGTAGGTCACCTTGGCGTTGGCGCAGGGAATGGGGGTACCTGGCGTAGACGTGTACAGGGTGTGCAGCACCTCGAGCTCGGCTTGGAGGCCGGCGTCGGCGGCGTCGACGGTCTGAACCAACTCGCGCCCTTGGGCGGTTTGATGGAGGCCGCCGATGGTCTGCTGCATGGCGACCGTGCTGAGCGTGACCACCACGATGACGCACATGAGCACCGCGAGCATGGCGATGCCGCGGTCGCTGCGGTCGCTGCGGTCGCCGCGGTCCTGGTCCTCGACAGGCCTGCGCCTCATGAGGTGAAGCTGCAGCTTCCTGTCCCCACCGCCGAGGCCATATTGGTGGCGGAGAGGGCTTCGTTGATCGTCACGCCATTCGGATCGGTCGTTCCGCCCGTCTGGTTGAGGGTGAAGCTCACCGACACCAGCCCTTGATAGGTCGTTCCGGTCGTCCCGCTGGTCCCACTGAAGGTCACACTCGGGACCCCTCGGGCTATCACCGAGACCACGGTGCTGCTGGTTTGCATGACCAGGTTCCCGCTGCTCACGTACCACCAGGCGCAGTTGGGCTGATCGACGTTCGTCGACGGGTTGGTGACATACAGGGTCGAGTTGCTGGCCGAGACCGCCACGCCTGTGGCAAAGCGGACGTTGGCGTCCAGCCGGTCAATAGCGCTCTGAGCTGCGGCGTTGTCAACCGCCGAGGCCGTACCGTCGCCCACCACGCGAGTGGCGCTGATGAGCCAAGCCACCGCCGCGGCCAACACGATCGACAAGAGAGAGAGCGCGATGACCATCTCCAGGAGGGTGAAACCACGGTCATCCCGGCGGCCACGGAGCCGCTTCAGGTGGTACTGCATTCGGCACCGCCCTTGAGGCAGGCTGACAGTTCCGTCGTCGTCACCACGTGATCAGAAACTCCGTGAACGAACGGGCGCGACCAGGAAACGACCACGGTCGCGGTCAAAGGCTGGTTACTACCGGTCAAATAGGATGAATTGCTCACGCCCGTGATATAGACGTCGACACCGTACGTCTGGCTCCCGACCAGGTAGCACGCCTGATGGGGTGAGATAGGGGCGTAACCCGTTGCGACCGTACCCGTCAAGGCGGAGGCGGCCGGCGGAGGAGAAGTGGCGGTGTGGGAAAGACAGGGCGGGTCGACCCAGGATGGGTCCGCGCACGACTGAGCTCCGACGATCGAGGCCACGTCGAGCGGCGCGCCCTCGAAGCAGTTGGCCACAATGTTGGTGTCCCCGCTCGCGAGGATGTCGGAGGTGCTCATCCCGGTCTCGAGGGTGTTCCACTGGAGCGATCTGATCTCCTCGACGGTCTCATTCGCCAGGTTGGTGGCATCGGACCGCTGCCGGGCGTAGGCCGTCTCGCTCATCGAGTTGATCAGCACCGTGGTCATGCTCATCATGACCATCATCAGGATGAGCATGGCAATGATCACTTCGATCAGGGTGAAACCCTCGTCGCTCTCCCGCGCGGGGCCGCGCCCCGTAGCCACGCGTTAGCTCCCGAAGGGGTTACGCCCGCTGACGGGTAGGCCACCTGGGATGGTGGTGGCCGGCGCCTTGGCGCGCGGCGCGGCGTGCGTGGCGGTAATCGCGGGACTGGTCGGCGTCGACGCGGCTGGCGACGAGGAGTGATGCAGCTCCTTGGACCAGATCATGAAGGCTGCTACCGCGATGAAGATCACCAGCAACACCGGGACGCCGTACCGCTGCCACGCTGGTCGTGGAGCTCTTGTGGAATCGATCATCTCAGGCTCCGATCAAGGGGTTGGGCTGCCGGCGTAGAAGATCTCGGCGGTGAAGTTGGCGGTCAGGGTGGTACTGGCGCCTGCCGAGATGCTCATAGTGTTGAGCACCACGGTCCGCGGCATCCGACTGACGAGGGTCATGAAAGACTGGAGCTGCTGGTACGAACCCGTCGTACTGATGGAAACGTCTATCGAAGGCGTCCCGGCCGTCGCAGATCCGCTGGAGCCGGCTGTCGGCTCGGTCGGACTGAGTGAGCTGAGGGTGACGCCGCTCAGGACGGCGTCGGCATGGAATTGGGCCAGGGCGTCAGGTAGCTGCGGATTGTTGGGCACTGCTGCCGTCCGGCTGGCGAGCTTCACCCGGTCGGCTGGGATCTGCTTCTGCACCACCTCGAGTTGGGCGACCTGAGCATCCAGCGAGGAAACCTGTTGGGCGGCGGCGGCGCGGGCGGCGCGAGCCGAGGTCAGGTGATGGCTCTCTGGGCTGAATAAGGCGAAATACCAGACCACCACGAGCAGCAGTGCTGCCCCCGCGGCTATTCCGGCGATCCGCTTGGTCGTTGTGCTCATTGCTGCACCTCTTGGGCTCGGTTGCTCTCGGCGACGCCGGTCATGATGGCCGTCGAGCTGAAGGTGACGGGACCTCCGTTGACCTTGACGGATATGCCGGTCACCCAGGTCCCCTCCAGGTCAGGGTCGCGTTGCAGTCCGAGTACCCAGTTGGCGGCTGCGGGCAGGCCGCCCCCCCCGGTGACACTGAAGTTCACAGTCCCTATCCCTTCCGTCGTGCTCGAAGCTGAGCTGCTCGTCGCCCCCAGGTTCGACCGTGTGCCGGTGAAGCTCGTGAGGGAAAGATTCGCTGGCATCACCGCGGCAAGTTGACCGAGCACCCGCACCCAGTCGACGTCACCGGCGAGCGCCCCCGTCTCCAACGCAGCACGAGCTTTGAGCTCGCCCGCAACCACCGTGGCGGCTTGCAGCTTGGTCTCATGAGCGGTCAGAGCGGTCATTTGGCGTTGGTCCTGGTGGACCTGATCCTCTTCGGAGTGGACCGCAATAACCTGACCAGCTCCTACCAAAGCCAGCACCCCGGCGAGTCCGGCGACCCCGCAGGCCGCAGCAATCACCAGGCGTCGGGCCCGCTGGGCCGCGACGACCTCGTCGGGCAGCACGGAGAGACGGATGAGGGGGGACTCGACTCCCCACAGGGCATGGCCGATGGCCGTGGCAGAGGTGGCGGCGGCCTGCTTCATCTCCTCGGGGTTGAAGCCAAAGTCCCCAACTGTCAGTGATGCGAACGGATCGATCTGACGCACGGTGACCGGCAGGTTGCCGGCGATCGAGGCCGCCAAACCTTCGGTTTGGGAAGCGCCACCGGTGATCAGCAGCCGGTCGATCGTGGCCCCCTCCGACTGGGACACGAAGAAATCGACAGTGGCTCGGACCTCTTCGGCGAGGTCGCGCATCTCGGCTGACATGGCTTTGCGGGCCTGCGCTGACTGGGGTGTGTCAGCCGGAACCGAGCCCCGCTTGAGGCGCTCAGCCACGGCCATCTCGAGGTGCATGGTGTTGGCGATCATCTCGGTCAACTTGGCGCCGCCAACGGTCAGGCTACGGATGAAGCGGGGCACACCGTTTTCGCGTACCGCCACGGTGGTGAGCTCGGCGCCTATCGAGACCAGCACCTCGACTCCACCTAGACCCGCCTGGTCGCCGGTGGGGACGACACGCATGAGCGCCAGCGGCGAGGCGTCCATGGCGATGGCGTTCAGTCCGGCCCCCTTCAGCGCCGCCAGGTGGGTGCGGAGAAGCTCGCGGTGGGCGGCCACGATGAGGATGCGCATGATCTGCTTGGCGTCACCGACAGGAGCCTCGCCTTTGTCGAGGACGCTGAAATCGAAGCTGGCGTCCTCCATCGGGATCGGTATCAGATCCTGGGCGTCAAATTTCAGTGAGGAGCGGAGATCCTGGGTGTTGGACGCCGGCACGTCAGCTTGGCGAACGAACACACGCGGTCCGGAGATCCCGAGCACCACCTTGGTGCCTTCGAAGCCGCCCTCGAGCCACAGTCGTTTCAGCGCGGTGCTGACGCCCGGCACGTTGATGATCTCGCCGTCGACGACGTAGCCGTGCGGCAGACCGACCTGGGCGTAACGTCGGAGGACGTAGCGACCGTCTTTGGTCGTCTCTACTTCGGCCGCCCGCACGGCAGACGAGCCGATGTCGAGCCCGATGCTTACTGCGTCCACGATTTCTCTCCCGCTGTGCGTGCCGTAGTCATCCTCTTGAATATCGGCGCCGGGAGTTCGGCCTTGACCGAAACTACGGCGATTAGCGTCTCACCGGGCAAAACGGCGCAGTTGCTGGCGGTCTGGACAGCCGTAGCGCCGAGGAGGATCATCTCGTACTTGTCCAGTTCCGCTAGAAGGAGGTGTAGTACGCGGCCGGGGCCGTGCCCACCGTTTCCTTATTGTTGATAGCCAGCCCTGAGGCCGGTGCGGCCGGCGCCGCGCTAGGAGCCGTCGGGGCCGGGCAAGCCTTGGGGGTACCCGACGCCGGTACGACCGCGTAGCCCGTGGAAGATCCGGTCGGATCGTTGCTCTGCTCGATGTACCAGCAGTTGGCGTCCTTGCCGAAGGCCTCGAGCACCACGACCTGGTAGTTGGCGGGGGTCGACGTATCGGGGTCACCAACAGCCACACCGACGACGTTGCCGACGGTCGGAGGACCGGCGATCCAGGTCAGGGCCGACTCGATGGCGCCCATGCCGGCCGAGGTGGACGTGTTGGAGCTGAAGGTCTGGCCGTTGGTCCACTGGACCTGCTCCGCGGTAAGGGCGTTCCGCAGGTCGGACTGGGCCGCCCGGGCGTTCGCCGTGTTACGGGCCCCGAGGAAGGTCGGGATGGCGATGGCGAGCAGGATGGCGATGATCAACACGACGACCATGAGCTCGATCAGGGTGAAGCCCTGCTCATCGTTGCGGCTGAGGTGCGGGTTGGTGATGGTCGCCATGTGGGCTTGCCTTTCGGGTAGAAAGCGATTGGGGTCCCGGCCGAATCGGCCGGGACCCCAATCAGTGGGTCCTACTTGTGAGTCGCTTCCAATCAGGTTCTGATTAGAAGGAGGTGTAGTAGACGGGCGTGCTGTTAGCAGCAGCCACGTTGCCAGAGGAGCCGGCCACACCGCTGAGCGGCGCAGTCGGGGGACCCGCGGCGGGCGTGGTAATGGCGTAGCACAGGTGGGCGGTCGTCTGCTTTACCTCGGCATACCCGGTGGACGAGCCAGCCGGGTCGTTGCTCTGCTGGATGTAGTAGCAGTTGCCGTCCTTGCCGTAGGCCTCGAGTACCACGACCTGCTCGTTGGGAACGGTCGAAGTATCGGGGTCGCCGACGGAAACGGTAACGTTGTTACCGACGGTCGGTGCCGCGTTGGTCCAGGTCAGGGCCGACTCGATAGCACCCATTCCGGTGGTGGTAGAGGTGCTGGAGCTGAAGGTCTGGCCGTT
>PMHH01000182.1 GCA_003156595.1 Acidimicrobiaceae bacterium | reverse complement strand
GGGGAGCCTGGGCTCTAGGGGGGAGCCTGGGCTCTAGGGGGGAGCCTGGGCTCTAGGGGGAGCCTGGGCTCTAGGGGGAGCCTGGGCTCTAGGGGGAGCCTGGGCTCTAGGGGGAGCCTGGGCTGAGGTCATCCGCCGGCTGTCAGGCATCTCGGGATCTGTAGCCCCCAGCTGCCTGCGTTCTCGTAGGACAGCGTGATTCTGGTAGTGGAATCGTGCACTTGAGCGCATGATTCCACTACGAGAATCACGAAAGACTACGAGAACGACAAAACACTACGAGAATGGGCCATCGCCTGACAACAAGGCCCGCACGAAGCGAACGCCAACCCAAAAACCGGTCTGTCCGCCGGCTGGAAGACCAAAGAAGGGGGGTTCGGGGGCGTCGTGTTGCTGTCCGTTGGGACCCCGGACGGCAACACGACGACCCCGGAACCCAAACAACCCTTACTTGAGCGCCCCCTAGCTCAGGGTGGCGGTGACCACCGCGACCAGCCGGTCGGCAGCCTGGCTGGCGGCCTGCTCGGTCGGGGCCTCCACCATCACGCGCACCAGCGGCTCGGTGCCGCTCTGGCGGAGAAGGACCCGGCCCCGGTCGCCCAGTTCCGCTTCGACCGCCCGCACCTCGGCCCACACTGGCTCGGCGCCGGCACCGGTGACCGCGTCGCGGTCGGCCACCTCCACGTTGCGAAGCACCTGCGGGAGGCGGTCCATCACCTCCGCGGCCAACCCGGCCAGGGGCCGGCCGGCCCTGACCACCAGGTCGAGCAACAGCAGCCCTGACAGCACCCCGTCCCCGGTAGTAGCCAGGTCGCGGAATATCAGGTGCCCGGACTGCTCCCCTCCGAGCGACCACCCGTGCTCGTCCAGAGCCTCGAGGACATGCCGGTCCCCCACCGCGGTCTGATGCACCGCCACCCCCGCCTGGGCCATGGCCAGATGGAAGCCCAGGTTCGTCATCACGGTGACCACGACGGTGTCCCCCGCCAACCGGCCCCGCCGGCGGAAGTCGGTGGCGAAGAGGCCCAGGAGCCGGTCGCCATCCACGACCGAGCCGGTCCCATCGACCGCGATCACCCGGTCGGCGTCCCCGTCGAACGCCAGGCCGGCGTCGGCCCGGTGGAGCAGCACGGCGCGGGCCAGGACCGAAGGATCGGTCGAACCGCACCCGGCGTTGATGTTGATCCCATCGGGCGACGCGGCGAGGGCCTCGACGACCTCGGCGCCGGCCCTGGTGACGATATCGGCAGCGGTGGTGCAAGCCGCCCCGTTGGCACAGTCGATCACCACCTGGATCCCGTCGAGCCGCCGGCCGTCGAGGGCCCCGACGACCTGGTCGCAGTACCAGCCCCGGGCCTCGGGGTCGCCATCGAGACAGCCGAGGGCGTCCCCTGACCGGGTCCCGGGGCCGGCCGGCCGGGGCCCCACCAGAGCGGCCAGGTCGGCCTCGATCCGCTGCTCGTCGGCGACGCCAAGCTTGCGTCCGCCGGCCGCGAACAGCTTGATCCCGTTGTCGGTGTAGGGGTTGTGTGATGCGGAGATCATCGCCGCCGGCAGGTTGCGGGCGGCGGCCACTGCTGCCACTCCCGGCGTGGGCAACACCCCGAGGTCGACCACATCAATGCCCTCCGCGGCCAGCCCGGCGGACAGGGCCGCTTGCAGTAGGGGGCTCGACCATCTGGTGTCCCGCCCAACCAGGAACGTCGGCCGTGATGCGGCCAGCCGCCCGGCCGAGTCCGGGCCACGGCCGAGCACCCGCGCCGCCGCTCGCCCGAGGGCCAGGACCAACTCCGGCGTCAACTCGGTGCCGGCGACGCCGCGGACCCCGTCCGTGCCGAAGCGCAACGACACGGGCGCCGCCGCTACCGCTTGGAGTACTGGGGTGCCTTGCGGGCCTTCTTGAGGCCGTACTTCTTGGATTCCTTCTCCCGCGAGTCGCGGGTGAGGAAACCGGCCCGCTTGAGCGGGAGACGCAGCTCAGGGTCCAACTCGGCGAGGGCCCTGGCGATGCCGAGGCGCAACGCTCCGGCCTGGCCGGAGATCCCGCCGCCGTCCATGGTGGTGTCCACGTCGTAGATGTCGGACTTCTCCACCAGCCGCAACGGCTCCGTGATGATCATGCGGTGTGTCGCCGAAGGGAAGTACTCGTCGATGGGCCGTTTGTTGATCGTGACGACCCCCGTGCCGTCCCGAAGGCGGACGCGGGCGACCGCGGCCTTGCGGCGGCCGGTGGTTTGGATGAGCGGCTTGGGCACGGAAAGGTGACTCCTCAGGAAGGCCGGTGGGTGCGGGGGTCGACGGCCAAGGGCTGGGGACTCTGAGCCGAGTGGGGGTGGGTCGGGCCGGAGTACACCTTGAGCTTGCGCAGCATTTGGCGCCCGAGGGGTCCCTTCGGCAGCATCCCCTTCACGGCCCGGCGGAACGTCTCCTCGGGTTGCTTGGCGAGCAAGTCGCTATACCTGCGGGACGTCAGACCACCGGGGTAACCCGAGTGGCGGTAGTGGAACTTCTTCTCGGCCTTGCCGGCGGTCATCTGAATCTTGGCGGCGTTGACGACGATCACGTGGTCGCCGGTATCCATGTGGGGGGCGAAGATGGGCTTGTGCTTGCCCCGCAGCACTCGGGCCACCTCCGTCGCCAACCGGCCGAGGACGGCGCCGTCGGCATCGACTTCGTACCAGAGGCGGTGAATGTCGGCAGGTTTGGGGGAAAAGGTTCGCACGGTGTGTCCTCGGGGTGTAACCGCTGGAAAAAGGGGGACCGGGGCGCGCCAAGGCGGCCGCGGGCCGACTCACCAGGATAGATGGTCGCCGGCGTCTCTGGCAATCGGGGGCTCCAGCGCTTGCTTCCGTATGGTCACCTCTACTGTCCCCCGGCAACTTCTCTGACAGCGTAGCGCTCAACTTTCCGACGCAGATAGCGGGACTTCTGCGAGATGCCGAGGGAGCAGCGAGGGCTTCGCGGGGCCGAGGGCAGCCGGGTTGGTGCGGCTGCGCTGGCAATGTTTATTGTGTGGATCAGTGAGAGCCGTCGAGACGCATCTGCTCGGTAAGACCAACTTCGGCTCGCCCGGTGGCGTGACCACCCAGGACCACTATGTCCGCCAGCTGTGGCACATCACCTACGTCTTCGCCGTCCCCATAGGTCTCATCGTCTTGGGCGGCATCGTTTGGTGCATGATCCGGTACCGCGTCAGACCCGGACACGATCGCACGCCCTCCCAGTTCCAGTACCACATCCCCATCGAAGCCACCTACACGATCGTCCCGCTGGTCATCGTGGCCATCGTGTTTGGGTACATGTACAACGCCGAGAATCACGTGGACGCCATCGCGAAGAATCCCGCGGTGGCGATTACCGTGGAGGGCTTCCAATGGGGGTGGCGCTTCACCTATCCCAACGGCCATGAGGAAGTTGGCACCGTCGCCAACGAGTTGGACATCAACTCCAACGACAACCTGCCAGTGCTGTTTATGCCCGCCGGCGAGACCGTGCAGCTGCACCTGGTAAGCGACGACGTGATCCACACCTTCTACGTGCCGGAGTTCCTCTTCCAACGGGACCTGATCCCCGGCATCAACAACGTCGTCGATTTCAACGTGATCAAGCCTGGCCTGTACAGCGGCCAGTGCAACAACATTTGCGGCGTGTATCACGCCTATATGCGCTTCCTGGTGCAGGTGATGCCGGTCGCGGAATACAACGCGTGGTACGCCCAGCAACCGGCCGGATCCATCACGACTGCGGGGGTGCCAGCTCAGTCATGACCCTCATCCAGGATCGCCCCGAGGAGCATCTGGTCCACGAGCCGGTGCTGATGGAGATCGTCCCCGGCCCGCGACCGCGGGGACTCGTCAAGTACATCACCAGCACGGACCACAAGCAGATCGGCCTCAACTACCTGGTCACGTCCTTTATCGGCTTCCTGTTCGCGGGCCTGCTCGCCGAAGGCATCCGCACCCAGCTGATCGTCCCCAACAACCATTTCGTGACCGAGTCGGTCTACAACCAGCTGTTCACGATGCACGGCACGATCATGCTGTTCGTGTTCCT
This sequence comes from Acidimicrobiaceae bacterium, assembly GCA_003156595.1. Lineage (GTDB taxonomy): Bacteria > Actinomycetota > Acidimicrobiia > Acidimicrobiales > Palsa-688 > PALSA-693. The sequence goes on along the minus strand of PMHH01000182.1, from coordinate 38,279 downwards.
CGGTCCGTTTGCCTTTGCCGGCCTTGGCAATTACCTGATACCGCTGATGATCGGCGCTCCCGACATGGCGTTTCCCCGGTTCAACAACCTGTCGTATTGGTTGTACCTGGGGGGCTTCCTCGTCATGTCGTGTGGCTTTTTGACCAACAATGGAGCGGCCAACTTTGGGTGGTTCGGTTACGCGCCACTAACGGAGGCGATCCACTCGCCCGGTCCAGGGGCCGACATGTGGATTATCGGCGTGGCCCTCACGGGCTTCTCCGGGATCTTCACCGCCGTCAACATCATCACCACCATTTTCACCCTGCGCGCCCCGGGCATGGTGATGTTCCGCATGCCGGTCTTCGTGTGGAACCAGCTGGTCACCATGTTCCTGCTGCTTTTGGCCTTCCCGGTGCTGACCGCGGCCTTCGCCTTGTTGTGGATCGACCGGCACCTGGACGGCCACTTCTATGATCCGACCCACGGCGGGCAGCCCATCCTGTGGCAGAACCTGTTCTGGTTCTTCGGCCACCCCGAGGTCTACATCCTGGCCCTGCCCTACTTCGGGATCGTGACCGAGGTGCTGGCCACCATGTCCAAGAAGCCGGTGTTCGGCTACAAGGGCATGATCGGCGCCACGCTGTCGATCGGTGCTCTGTCTATGGGCGTATGGGCGCACCACATGTACACGACGGGGGCGGTGCTGCTGCCGTTCTTCGCCGCTTTGTCGCTGCTGATCGCGGTACCTACCGGGATCAAGTTCTTCAACTGGATCGGGACCATGTGGCGGGGGACCATCACCCTCAACACGGCCTTCCTCTTCTGCTGCGGCTTCCTCGTCATGTTCCTCTTCGGCGGGATCACCGGCATCATCCTGGCCCAGCCCGTGCTGGACTTCCAGCTCCACAACACCTATTTCATCGTCGCCCACTTCCACTACGTGATGTTCGGCGGATCGGCGTTCGCCGGGCTGGGCGGGATCTACTACTGGTACCCGAAGATGACCGGCCGCATGATGGACGAGCGCTTGGGCAAGCTCAGCTTCCTGGTCCTGCTCATCGGCTTCAACCTCTGCTTCTTCCCGCAGCACGACCTCGGGCTGCGCGGCATGCCCCGCCGGATCGAGACGTACAACGCCGGGATGGGCTGGAACTTCCTCAACATGATCTCCAGCATCGGCGCCTACATCGCCGGCATCGGTGTCCTGCTGACCGTGATCAACCTGTTCTACTCGTACCGCCGGGGCCAGATCGCCGGGGACAACCCCTGGGATGGTCAGACCCTGGAGTGGGCGTGCTCGTCACCGCCACCGGACCACAACTTCGAAGCGCTGCCGCCGATCCGCTCGGAGCGGCCGGTGTGGGACGCCAACCATCCCGACCAGCTCACGAAGGTCGGGCACTGAAGTGAAGGTCGAGTGGAGGACCGTCCTCGGGGCGTCGCTGTTCCTGGGGGCAACGGCCCTTGTCTACGGGGCCTACAAGAATCACCCCGTCGAGGCGAGCGGCGTCACCATGCTGGCGTTCGGGTTCTTCGCGTACGGCCTGCTCTTCGGCTACCTGCTACTGGTGTACCTGCGGCGGGACCGCATCCCCCGCCCCGAGGACCGTTTCGACGCCACCTCCGCGGACGGCGAGGGCGAGGTCGGCTACTTCCCGAATGCGTCGATTTGGCCCGCCGCCATGGGTCTCGGCATGATCATCGGCGTCGTCGGCTTCATCTACGGACTGTGGTTTACGATCATCGGGGGCGTGCTCTTCTTCGGCGCGGTGTTCGGTTGGATGACCGAGGCCGAGGCCGCCACCGAGGTGCCCCTCACCGAGGACGAAGAGGACACCGCCACGGCGGCCGGCCACCCCGGGCACATCGACGCCCATCCGGAGCACATCGACTGACGGCTTCTCGCTGAAACCCCGGGGTGCGGGGGTGCGGGGCGGCAACATCGAGTCGACACGGTCCGGGTTCTTCGAGATGAATTTCGGAGCGATCCATCGTCCAACACCTCGTAGAAGAACAGCTCCGGCGGATAGGCCGACGGAGGAGACGACAAGGAGAGCAGCCATGAGCCGGGTCAGCACCTACTTGAACTTCATGGGGACGACGGAGGAAGCCTTCAGTCTCTACAGCTCTATCTTCCGCACCGAGATCACTGGTGAGATCGCTCGTATGGGTGAGATGCCAAGCGGACCGGGAGCGCCGGAGCTGACCGACGCCGAGAAGAAGATGGTCGCCCATGTCGAGTTGCCGATCCTGGCTGGCCACGTGCTGATGGGCACCGACATGCTCGAGTCCATGGGCCACGAGCTCAGGGTTGGAAACAACGTGACGATATGCCTCGAGCCCGACACCCGGGCTGAGACCGATCGCCTCTACGCCGCGCTCAGCGAGGGCGGAAGTGAGTCGACGGGAATGCAGCAGATGCCGTGGGCGTACTGGGGGTGCAGCCTGGACCGTTTCGGTATCCGCTGGATGTTCAACTGCTACGAGCCGGCTCCGTAGGCCTAAGGCACCTCGACCGCCGGCCCGGGCCGCCGCGAGTCAGTCGGAAGCGCCGGCCGGTTCGTCTGCGGCGCCGACTGGGGCGGGGGCTTCCTCAGCCGTACCGTGCCCGTTGGCGACAGCATCGGCCTTGTCGCCGTGGCCGTTGTCGCCGTGGCCGTTGTCGCCGTGACCGTTGCCGTGGTGGTCCGAGAGGGTGTGGTAGGCGCCGTTGGCGCTGCGGATGATGACGCCCCCCAGGGGACGTTGGATCGGGTGGGCCCCGGTCCGCTGGAGGGCCTGGCAGGCCTTGTAGGCGATCACGAAGCCGACCACCGGTCCGAGCAGGGCGCCGTACTGGAGGACCTCGATGACCCGCTCGAACCCCACGTGGAAGTCATTGGCGAGTATGTCTGAGCCGCAGGCGATCGTCAGATCGGCGAAGAAGACGATGGCGGCCACCCCGACTCCGGTCCGGAACGGTTTGTCGCGCGGTCGGTCCAGCAGATTGTGGGCCCCGTAGTCGCTGTAGATCTTCTTGTCGAGCCACGGCCAGGCGTAGATGGTGGTGAAAAGCAGTCCGGGGATCAGGATCCCGGGGAAGACCGGGTTGGGGATCTCGTGGCCGAAGGAGGCGAACTCCCAGTGGGGCCAGAGCCGAACGGACCCGTCCAACCAGCCGAGGTACCAGTCGGGCTGGGCGCCGATCGAGACGGTGTAGGGGTTGTACGGGCCGTACAACCACACCGGGTTGATCTGGATCTCGCCGGCGAGGAGGAAGATGGTCCCGGTGACGATCATAAACAGGCCGCCGGCCTTCAGCGCGTATTGCGGCCACACCCGGCTGCCCCGGATGTTGGTCTCGGTCTTGCCCGGTCCGGGGAAGTCGCTGTGTTTCTGGTGCCAGAGGATCATCAGGTGGGCGGTCAGTAGCCCCACGATGAGCAGCGGGAAGATGAACTCGTGGATGACGAACAGCCGGGTCAGGAACGTGGTCCCCGGATAGGAACCCCCCCAGAAGTCGTAGACGATCCAGGTCCCGACCAGCGGCAGGCCCTCGACGATCGAGTAGATGACCCGCAGGCCCGTCCCGGACAGGAGGTCATCGGGGAGGGAGTAGCCGGTGAAGCCCTCCAGGATGACAACCAGCCACAGGGTGACCCCGATGATCCAGTTGACCTCGCGGGGCTTGCGGAAAGCGCCGGTGAAGAACACCCGGCACAGGTGGAAGAGCACGGCGGCCAGGAAGACCAGGGCGGCCCAGTGATGGGCCTGACGCATGATCAGCCCGGCTCGGACGTTGAACGACAGGTTGATGACCGACTGGTAGGCCTCGGTCATGTGCTGGCCGACCAGGGGGGCGTACACGTGCCCACTGGTCGGGGCGTAGATCACGTCGGTCGACGAGGGCACGTAGAAGAGGGCCAGGTAGATGCCGGTGATGATCAGGATGATCAGGGAGTCCATGGCGATCTCGCCGACCATGAACGACCAGTGGTCCGGGAAGATCTTGTCGAGGACGCTGGTGAGGAACCGCGACGAACCGAACCGCTCGTCGACGGTGTCGAGCACCGATTTCCCGGCCGCGTAGCGCTTCTGCTCGGCGGCGCGCTCTTCGGTGGTACTCATTTAGCGGTCCCAGAATCCAGGGCCGACAGGCTCGTGGTAGTCGCTCTGCGACACCACGTAGCCGTCTATGTCCGTGGTGATGGGTAACTGGGGCAGAGGGCGGGGGGCAGGTCCGAACACCGGCTTACAGTCTGACAGCACATCGAACGTGGATTGGTGACAGGGGCACACTAGCTGGTGGCTCTGCACGTTGTAGAGGCTCGCCGGGCATCCGGCGTGGGTGCAGATCTTGGAGAAGGCGACCAGCCCGTTGATGGTCCACCCCTCCCGGCTGGGCGGGATCTCGAAGGGTAGATCGCCCACGTTGATGAGCAGGGTGGGACTCAGGGCGTCGGTGATGTAGCCCTCGGGGAACACGGTGAGGATCCCGTTGACGGCGACGTCGGTCGGCAGGACCGGGTTGCCATCCTCGGTGACCGCCCTGGTCCCGACGCCCCACTTGGTGTGGTCCAGGTCCAGGTGCACCCGGGGGCCGAGGGACGCCAGCGGGAAGACGGCGGCCACCCCGAAGACACCCCCGACCGCGCCGAGCATCTTGAAGAGGAAGGGCCGGCGGGCCATCGGCTCGATCCCTCTCGTCAATGACTCGGCGACGGCGCGGCGGTCCTCCTCTGCACATACGTCGTGATGGCCCCGGCTGGCGGTCACCTCGGTGCCAGGCAGGAGGTCACGCGCCCAAAGGATGAAGCCCACCCCGAGGCCGAAGAAGGCCATCGCCCAGAGAGCCCCTTCCACCTGGGTCTGACCACCGGCGACGTACACCCAGGCCAGCCCGATGGACGCCAGGAGGGTCAAGGACCAGCAGAAAGCGACGCGCAACTCAGCCCGACGAGCCCCTTTCGGGTCGTTCTCGTAGCGCCAGTGGCTATCGTCCTGGCCCTTAGGGACGTCCTCGGGCCACGGACCGTGGGGGTCGATGCCGTAGTGGCGCGGATCAAAGTAAGGGGAGTCGCTCATCCTCTGGTCCCAATCATGCGCGCCGCGAAGAGCAGAATGCCAAATCCGAAGAGCACTGCGACGAATCCCTCCGCCACCGGGCCGAAGTGGGAGATCCCCAGGCCGCCCGGGTCGGCGGGATGGTGCAGATACTGGACGTATTGAGCGATGGCCGACATCTGCTGGTCGCTCATCTGACTCGGAGCGAACACCGGCATAGGTTTGGGCCCGACGCGGATCGCTTCGCCGACCTGGGTCATGTTGGAGTTGTGGAGGCTCGGGACCACGTTGCCCTTGGACAGGATGCCGCCCGAGCCGGCGGCTTGATGGCACGCCGCGCAGTTGAGGCTGAATGCCTGCAGGCCTTCCGACAGGGTGACGCAGCCCGGGTCGCTCGGGTCAGGGGTGGCGGTGGGGCACAACGGCGCCACGGTCGGGATCGTCGGGCCGGTCTGGTTGGTGCCGGTGATGGTGGGCAGGGCGTTCACGTAGGCGACCAGCTGGCTGATCTGGGTGGCGTCGAAGAAGGGGTGGTGCCGCGCCGCCTCGTTGCCTGGGTTGTTGAGCGGCATGCGTCCCGTGGTCAGGTAGAAGTCGGCGGCGGCAGCCCCCACGCTGACCAGCGGCGGAGCGCTGGTCTGCCCGCCCTCGCCCTCGTAGCCGTGGCAGGCTTGGCAGTGTTCCTGGAACAGCTGCTGGCCGGCGAGGATGTCAGACGGGTTGGTGCTTACCACGTTGGACTGACCGTGCGCCTGGGTGCCGGTCACGAAGAAGACCGAACCCACCACCACGGCCAATGCCACCAGCCCCAACGGGCCGGCGAGGAGGCGGCGAGAGCGAGCGGCGGCGGTCACTTGAGCACGAAGATGGCCAGGAACAGGGCGATCCACACCACGTCCACGAAGTGCCAGTAGTAGGAGAGGAACTCGATCGCGGGCACGGTGCGGTGGCCGAACCGCTTCGACTTGTAGGCGCGGGTGCCGATCAGGATCATGCCGATGAGACCACCGAGCACGTGCAGGAAGTGGAACCCGGTGAGGGTGTAGAAAGCCGAGCCGTAGGCGTCGGTGCTGATCGCGAACGGCCGGCCCAGGTAGTCCGAGATCTGGAGGCCCTCGAAGAGTCCCCCGAGACAGAAGGTCAGCGCCAGCCAGCCCAGGAACCCCGCCTTGTCGCCCTTGATGGCCCGGTGCACGCCGTACTGCATGGTGAACGAGGACAGGACCAGCAGAATGGTGGCAACCAGCACGGGGGTGACGTCGAGGGTGTCACCCTTGGGGGGCCAAACCGGGGTGGTGGCTCGCAAGCTGAAGTAGGCGGCAAAGAGGCCGGAGAAGAACATCAGTTCCGAAGCCAGCCAGACAATGACCCCGACTTGCAGCAACGCGGGCCGGTAGTCGGCCGGATTGACCGGCCGGATCACCGGTGGCGGAACGGCGATGTCAGTTTCAGAAGTAGAGATCGCGCTCACTGGACCCTATTTCTACACAACCAACCACCGGGTTAACCAACCCGGGGGGAGGCGGCGGCCCGAGGCGCCTTCTCCGGAGATAGCCTTGGGGCCCTGATGGTCCCCGGCGTCGACATCACCCCGCTCGATTTCGCCACCAAGGCCACCTTCGCACCGGCTGCAATCGTCCTCGTCGCGCTAGGCGTGGGCTGGTACTTGTGGTCGGTGCGCCGCCTGGCTGCCCGGGGGATGGAGTGGCCAGCGCCTCGCACGGCAGCCTTCCTCGTAGCCCAGCTGGCGCTGGTGGTGGCGTGGATCTCGGGGCTGGCGGCCTACGTCGACACCAACTTCAGCATCAGCTCGATCCAGCACATCCTGATCGGCATGGTCGCCCCGATCCTCCTGGCGTTTTCGGCGCCCGTGACCCTGGCCCGCCAAGCCAGCGGGACCCGGGTCCGCACCACCATCGAGAAGGTCGTCGAGAGCCCGACGGCCCGAATCTTGTCCCAGCCGGCGGTGACCTGGCCGATCTACGGCTTTTCCTTCTTCGTGCTGTACCTGAGCCCTCTCTACGCCTACACCCTCCACCACGACCTGGTCCGCCTGCTCGTCAATCTGGGAACGCTCGTCGTGGGGTGCATGTTCTTCTGGCCCCCGATCGGCGTCGACCGACTCGGAAAGGCCATGGGGTACTGGCTGCGGATGCTCTATTTCATCCTCCTCCTGCCCTGCCACACCATCCTCGGCATGACCCTCGAGAGCCAGTCGACCCGGATCGCCCCGGGCATCGGCCTCACCGATCTGCACACCGGTGGTGGCCTGCTGTGGGTGGCGGGAGAGGCCACCGGGCTCCTCGGCGCCATCGCTGTGTTCGTCGGCTGGTTGCGCCGCGACGAGCGGGCGGCCGAACGCAACGACCAGATGGACGAGGCCTCGGCCGCCGCGGCCCTGGCCCATTGGCGGGNNGAGCCGCATCCCGTTGACGTTGATCACCCTGGAGGACCTGCTGTCCGCCCGCGAGCGGGTCCAGCCGATCATCCGGGCCACGCCGGTGGCTCGATCCGACTCACTGTCCCGCTTGGCCGGCCGGCCAGTATTGCTGAAGCCGGAGCATCAGCAACGCACCGGCTCGTTCAAGATCCGGGGGGCCTACAACCACATCGCTCAGCTGGCGCCGGAAGTCGCCGTGGTGGCGGCCTCCGCCGGCAACCACGCCCAAGGGGTGGCGCTGGCGGCCTCCCTTACCGGGCGGGCCGCCACCATCTTCATGCCTCGAGGCGCCGCGCTTCCCAAAGTGGCGGCCACCCGGACCTACGGGGCGGATGTCCGCCTCGAGGGTGAGGTAGTCGACGACTGCATCGGCCTGGCCAAGGCGTTTGCCGCCGCCACCGGCGCCGCCTTCGTGCCCCCGTTCGATGATCTGCAGGTGATCGGCGGCCAGGGCACCGTCGGCTTGGAGCTGGCCGAAGAGGCCCCCGACGCGGAGGTCGTGGTGGTGCCCGTCGGCGGGGGCGGATTGCTTTCCGGCGTGGCCGCTGCGCTGACGCTCGGCAACGGCCCCGTCCGCGTCGGGCCTGGCGGCGCCTTGGCCGGCCCCCGGCCCCGGATCCGGGTCGTGGGCGTCGAGGCCGCCGGCGCTCCGACCATGCGTCGGGCCCTTGACGCCGGCCGGCCGGTCACCCTGGACGGCGTCGCCACCATGGCGGACGGGATCGCGGTGGCGACCTGCAGCCAGCTGACCCTGTCCCATGTCCAGGCCTACGTCGACGATGTCGTCACCGTCGACGAGGAGGAGATCAGCCAGGCCATGCTCCTCCTGGTCGAGCGAGCCAAGGCGGTCGTGGAGCCTGCCGGGGCGGCGGCTCTGGCGGCCATCCTCGCCGGCCGGGTGCCCGGCACCGGACCGGCCGTGGCGGTGCTTTCCGGCGGCAACATCGACCCCTTGCTCCTGACCAAGCTGATCGAGCACGGCCTGTCCGCCGCCGGGCGGTACCTGACCCTCCGAATCGTCATGACCGACCGGGTCGGGGCCCTGGCGGCCCTTACGGGCGAACTGGCTCGGCTGGAACTCAACGTGCTCGACGTGGAGCACCACCGCAGCGGAAGGGACCTGGCCCTCTCCGAGGTGGAGGTGCAGGTGACGGTGGAGACCCGTGACCCGGCCCACCACGCCGAGGTGGTCCGCTCTCTCAGCGCCGCCGGTTACTGGGCTGAGCCCGTGAGCTAGCCCGGGTAATAGACCTCCCACAGGCAAAGGCCGTGGGGTGGAGCCGGCTGGCCGGCGGCGACGCGGGACCGAGCCCGCTGTACGGCCGTCATTTCACCAGCTCTGCGTTTGCCGAGGCCGACCTCGACGAGGGTCCCGACGACGGAGCGAACCATCTGCTGGCAAAACGACGACGCCTCGATGTCGAAACGCAGCATCCCGTCGCCCAGGTCCACCCACCGGGCATCCCGCACCACCCGCACCAGCGAGGCTCCCTCCACTGGCGGCCGCCGGCAAAACGACGAGAAGTCGTGCTCGCCGTACAGCGGATCGCACGCCAGCCGCATGGCGCCGAGATCGAGCGGCCGCTCCACATGCCACGCCGTCCCGGCCGTAAAAGGGTCCGCCACCGGATGGTTCCGCACCGTGTAGCGGTAACGCCGGCCGGTCGCCCCGCGCCGGGCGTCGAAGCCCTCGGCAGCGATCTCAGCGGCCCGCACGACGACACGCGGGCGCAGGGCCCGATTTACCGACCGCTGCAGGCCGGCCGGATCGACGTCAGCTCGGGCGTCGAAGCTGACCACCTGGCCCCACGCGTGGACTCCGGCGTCGGTGCGGCCGGCGCACGTCAGCTCGACCGTGTGACGCAGATGGCGCTCGAGGGCGCCGGCCAGAGCGCCACCCACCGTGGTGAGGCCGGGCTGGAGGGCGAAGCCGTGGAACCCGGTCCCGTCGTAGGCCACCACGAGGCGCATCCGCACCGTCGGCCCCGCGGTGACCGCCGCCGGCGCCGCGGGTCCCGCATCTTCTGTGAAAAGCGTCAGCGGGACGGCTCCTGGGCGGGGCTACACGAACTCGATGCGCGCCATCGGGGCGTTGTCGCCGTGGCGTGGTCCGAGCTTGAGAATGCGGGTGTACCCGCCGGAGCGGTCGGCATAGCGCGGCCCGATATCGGCGAACAGTTTGTGGGCCATGTCCTTGTCCCGGATAAACGCCACCACCTGGCGCTGCAGGTGCACGCTGCGATCCTCGTCAAGGCTGGCCTTCTTGGCTTTGGTCACGCACTTCTCGACGACCGGGCGCAGGGCCTTGGCCTTGGCCTCGGTGGTGACGATGGCCTCAGCGGCGATGAGCGAAGCCACCAGGTTGCCCATCATGGCCTTCTGATGCTCGGCGTCGCCGCCGAAGCGACGACCCTTGCGCGGGCGACCAGGGATGGTAGCCATGTGGTCAGCCTTCCTTGGTGCGAAGCGACAGGCCCCGCTCATCGAGCTTCTGCAGCACCTCGTCGAGGGACTTCTGCCCGAAGTTGGTGATGGCCAGCAGGTCGTCCTCGGTCTTCTGCACCAGCTCGCCGACCGTGTTGACCTGCGCCCGCTTGAGGCAGTTGCGAGGTCGTTCTGAGAGATCCAGGTCCTCGATGGGCAAGTCCAGGTCCGGCGAACCGCTGGTGGCCGCCCCGACGTCCCCGAGCTCGAGGCCTTGCGGGCTGTCGCTCATCTCGGCGACCAGTCCGATCAGGGAGCGCAGGGTGTCGCCGGCCGAGGCCAACGCCTCACGGGGGGAGATCGAGCCGTCAGTGGTGATGTCGAGCACCAGGCGGTCGTAGTTGGTGGACTGCTCCACCCGGGTCGGCTCGACCGTGAAGGCCGCCACCCGGATCGGCGAGAAGATCGAATCGACCGGGATGACCCCGATGGTGCTGGATCGCTTGTTGCGGTCGGCTGACACGTAACCCCGCCCCCGCTCGACCGTCAGGTCCGCGGCGAGGCGGCCCTTGGTGACCGTGGCGATGGACAGTTCGGGGTTGAGGACCTCGACGTCGCTGGTCAGCACGATGTCGCCGGCGGTGACGGTGGCTGGGCCCCGGATGTCGAGGCGCAGGGTCACAGCGTCGTCGCTCACTGAAGTGAGGACGATGTCTTTGATATTGAGGATGATGTCGGTGACATCCTCCTTGACCCCGGGCAGGGTGGTGAACTCGTGTAGTGCCTCGTCGAAGCGCACCTGGGTGACCGCGGCGCCGGGGATAGACGACAGCAGGGTGCGACGCAGGGCGACGCCCAGGGTGTGTCCGAAACCTGGCTCCAGGGGGCCGATGGCGAAGCGCTGGCGGTTGCCTTCCTGCTCGCCCACGGGCTCGACGGTCGGACGTTGGATGATCAGCATGGGGGGCCTTTTCCTACCTGTACGTGGCTACTTGGTTACTTGGAGTAGAGCTCGACGATCAGCGACTCGCGCACTGGCACGTCGATGTGCTCTCGCAGCGGCAGGTCGGCGACGGTGACTTGGTTTCTATCGGCGCCGGTTTCCAGCCAGGGGGGTACCTGGCGGTCCAGCGTGTCGAGGTTGTGGCGGATGACGATCATGCCGCGGGACTTCTCCTTGAGGGTCATGGTGTCGCCCTTGCGGAGCCGGTAACTCGGGATGGTGACCCGTTTGCCGTTGATCAGCACGTGGCCGTGGCGGACCAACTGGCGAGCCTGGGCCCGGCTGGCACCCCAACCGGCACGGAACGCCACATTGTCCGCACGCAGCTCCAGCATGCGTAGGAGGTTCTCGCCGGTGATACCCGCCTGGCGGTTGGCCTCTTCATAGAGATTGTGGAACTGCTTCTCGAGCACGCCGTAGATGCGGCGGGCCTTCTGCTTCTCCCGGAGCTGGGTGAGGTACTCCGACCCTTGGCGCATACGGTCGCGGCCGTGCTCGCCAGGAGGGTAGGGCCGGCGCTCGATGGGGCATTTCATCGAGTCGCACTTGGGTCCCTTGAGGAACAGCTTCATCTTCTCCCGGCGGCAGAGCCGGCATACCGGGCCTGTATATCGAGCCATTCGTTTCGCTTTCCCTTGATCCTGGCCTAGACCCGGCGCCGCTTCTTGGGGCGGCAGCCGTTGTGCGGAATGGGGGTGACGTCCTTGATGCCGGCCACCTCGATCCCGGTGTTCATCAGCGAGCGAATGGCGGTCTCCCGGCCCGAGCCGGGCCCCTTGACCAGCACCTCGACCTTGCGCACCCCATGCTCCATGGCCCGCCGGGCGCACGCCTCCGCGGCCAGCTGGGCCGCGAACGGCGTTGACTTGCGCGACCCCTTGAAGCCGACGTTTCCGGCCGACGCCCACGCCAGGACGTTGCCTTCGGGGTCGCTGATCGACACGATGGTGTTGTTGAACGAGCTCTTGATGTGCGCCACCCCGTAGGTGACGTTCTTCCGCTCGCGGCGACGCGGGCGGCGACCGCCTGGCTTCGGTTTTGCCACTCAACGCCCTCCGAAGGTGCCGGCGGGCATGTTCGTCATTTCGTTCATAGACCTTCTTGACTCTCTACGCCCAGGCCCGCCAGCGGACATGCCCGCCGGCACCTTTGGGGCGTTGCTAGTGCTTCCTGATCTTCTTCTTGCCGGCAACGGTCTTCTTGGGACCCTTGCGGGTTCGGGCGTTGGTGTGGGTGCGCTGCCCATGGACCGGGAGCCCACGGCGGTGGCGGATCCCCTGATAGGAGCCGATCTCCATCTTGCGCTTGATGTCCTGGGAGACGACGCGGCGCAGGTCTCCCTCCACCTTGAGGTTGGCGTCGATCCAGTTGCGCAGCCGGGTGACCTCTTCGTCGGTCAGGTCGCGTACCCGTGTCGACGGGTCGATCCCCGTCTCCTGGCACACGTGGCTGGACGCGGTGTCGCCGACGCCGTAGATGTAGGTGAGCGCGATTCCCAAGCGCTTCTCGCGAGGGATATCGACCCCGGCAATGCGTGCCATTTCTCTCTCTCTAGCCTTCTAGCCTTGGCGCTGCTTGTGGCGAGCGGATTTCGGAGGTACAGCAGTGCAGATCACCATCGCGCTCACCCTTGGCGCTGCTTGTGGCGGGGGGTCGTGCAGATCACCATCACCCGTCCGTGGCGGCGGATTACCTTGCAGTGTTCACAGATCGCTTTGACGCTGGGACGAACTTTCACGGCGATACTTTCTTAGCTTGGATCTGACTGGGGTCTGGCTTGGTCTCAGTGGGGGCGCCAAGCCGCGCCGAAGCGCTGCGGGCCGACTGACCATGGTACTACGCGCGCCGGCCTAGCGTCCACCGCGCCGAGAGCCGGCTGCCGGCCAGTAGGGGGCCAGCCACCGACATTGTGGTGCGATCTTGTACCCGATTGGGGGGGTAGATCGCACCATCGTCGCCGAGCTGCCCTCCCGGGGTACCGGAGAGGCCACGGAGACGCCCTAACGCGTCTTAGTCAGGGCAGGGTCAGGACCTCGGGGCCGTCCTCGGTGACGGCGATGCTGTGCTCGAAGTGGGCGGACAGGCTGCCATCCGCGGTGACGACGCTCCACCCGTCGTCGAGCAGAACGGTCTGGGGGCCGCCGGCGTTGACCATGGGCTCGACCGCGAAGACCATGCCGGTCTTGAGCACCGGCCCCGGTCGGCCCGGCCAGTAGTTGGGGACCTGCGGTTCCTCGTGCATTTCCGTTCCGATGGCGTGACCGACGTACTCGCGCACCACGGAGAACCCGGCTCCCTCGGCCACGGTCTGCACCGCCAGACCGATGTCATTGAGGCGGTTGCCCTGGCGAATCTGCTCGATCCCGGCCCACAAGCTCTCCTCGGTCACCCGGATCAGCTTCTCCGCCACCCGGTCGATGTCGCCGATCCCCATGGTGAAGGCGGCATCGCCGTGGTACCCCTCCACGATCGCCCCGCAGTCGATGGAGAGGATGTCACCGTCCTTCAGGCGGTACTCACCGGGGATGCCGTGCACGATCATGTTGTTGGGCGAGGCGCAGATCACCGCCGGAAAACCGTGGTAGTGGAGAAAATTCGAGCGGGCTTGCCGTTTGTCGAGCACATCGCGGGCGACGCGGTCGAGCTCGGCCGTGGTCACACCAGGGCGCGCCGCCGCCCTGGTGGCGGCGTGCATTTCCGCCACCACCCGCCCGGCCTTTCGCATCTTGGCGATCTCCTCGCGGCTGCGACGCACGCCCCCAGTCTGGCCGACGGGAGGCGTCAACCGCCCGCCGGCTCATCGGCGCCGGGCGGGCCCCAGACGGCCGCCCTCAGGCCGGACGGGCCCTAAAGGACCTGCTTGCGCCGGTCTACTTCCGCGACCAGTCGGTCGGTGACCTCGTCTGGACTGCCGAGGGCATCCATGTTGGCCAGCAGCCCCCGCTTCTCGAACCAGGCGATGAGCGGGGCGGTCTCCCGCTCGTACAGTTCGAGGCGCCGGCGAATGGCGCTCTCGGTGTCGTCGTCGCGCTGGACCACCTCGCCGCCGCAGACGTCGCAGATGCCTCGCACCTTCGGTCGGTTGTCGACCACGCTGTAGTTGGCCCCGCAGTCCGAGCACACTCGCCGGGCGGCCAGCCGCTTCAGCACGTGGTCGGTGTCGATCTTCATGTTGATGGCCAAGTCGAGCCCCTTGGGCTCCAAGATCCCCAAGAGGGCTTCGGCCTGCTGGGACGTCCGGGGAAAGCCGTCGAGGATGAACCCGCGATGAGTGATCTCCACGTGGGTCAGCTGCTCACGCACCATCCCGATGACGATCTCGTCGGGGACCAGCTCGCCGGCGTCCAGGTAGGTGCGGGCTTTGTGTCCGAATTCCGAGCCGGACCGCACGGCCGCGCGGAAGATGTCGCCGGTCGCCACGTGCGGCACCACGTAGTGCCGGGACAGCCGGACCGCCTGGGTCCCTTTGCCCGCGCCTTGCTTCCCAAGCATCACCAGTCGAGCGCCGGGGTTCACGTACTCCGCTCTCCGCGCCTGGCGGGCACTACTTCAGGAAGCCCTCGTAGTTGCGGAGCATCAGCTGGCTGTCGACCTGTTTCATGGTCTCCAGGGCCACGCCCACCGCAATGAGCAAGGTCGTGCCCGCGAACGGATAGTTCTCGATATTCCAGAAGGCCAGCATGACGGAGGGTAGAAGGGCGATCATGGCCAGCCACAGTGCGCCCGGCAGCGTTATCCGGGTGAGGATGCTCTGGAGATGCCGCTCGGTCGGCGGCCCGGGCCGGATCCCGGGGATGTAGCCGCCCTGCTTGCGGATGACGTCCGCCTGGTGGTGGGGGTCAAAGGTGATCGCCGCGTAGAAGTAGGCGAAGCCCAGGATCAGCAGCCCATAGAAGGTGATGTACCACAGATTGCTGGGCTCGGCCAGGTGCAAGCTGATCCAGGTCTGGACCGACTTCCAGAAGCCGTGGCTCGGCAGCACGTTGGATATCAGGATCGGGAAGTACAGCACTGAGCTGGCGAAGATGATCGGAACCACCCCGCCGGTGTTGACCTTCATCGGGATGTAGGTGCTCTGGCCGCCGTACATGCGCCGGCCGACCACCCGCTTGGCGAAGGTGACGGGGATGCGACGTTGGCCCTGCTCGATGAAGACAATAGCGACGAGCAGGGAGAGAGAGAGGGCGATGATTATGGCGAACTTGAACACCCCGGCCTCAGCCTTGACTGACGCGCCTCCGGAGGGCATGGTCGACACCACGTTGGTGAAGATCAGCACCGACATACCCTGCCCTACACCGCGCTGGGTGATCAGCTCGCCGAGCCACATCACCACCACCGTGCCGGCGACCATGGTGAGCACGATCAGCAGCACGCGGGGAACGGTGAAGTCGGGGATCAGGTCGATATTGAGGGACTGCGTCCCGAGCAGCCCGCCGCCGCCGTTGTGGAACACGTAGGCCAACCCGGTCGACTGCATGACCGCGAGGGCGATGGTGAGGTAACGGGTGACCTGGGTCAGCTTCTTCTGGCCCACCGCCCCTTCCTCGCGCCACTGCTCGAACTTGGGGATAACCACCATCAGCAGCTGGATGATGATGGAACTGGTGATGTATGGCATGATCCCCAGGCCGAACACCGCGAATTTCGTGAGCGCCCCACCGGAGAACAGGTTGAGGAAGCTGACAACGCCCCCCTTGGAGGCGGCCGACGCCAGCGATTGGACCGCAGCGAAATCGATGCCGGGGCAGGGGATGTTGGCCCCGAGGCGGTAGACCGTGATGACCGCCAGGGTAAAAAAGATCTTCTTGCGCAGGTCCGGGACCCGGAACATGTTCGCCAGGTTGGTGAGAGTGCTCCGCATCAGCGTCCTTCTCCTGCCGAGGTGGGACGAAGGTTACCCGCCGGCCGGCATTTCGGCATGGTCGGGTCGGCCAGAAATTCAGATGTTGGCCGAGTTCTCACCGGTTGGTGAGGGCGTTGCCCTTCGCCGGCGGACGGCCGTGGCCGAACGGGGGCGGGAGGACCTCGGTCTGGCCGCCAGCCGCTTCGATCGCTGCGGTTGCGGCGCGAGAGAAGGCGTGGGCGGAGACGTTGACCCGGCGGGTGAGCTCGCCCCGACCGAGCACCTTGACCAGGCCGTGCTTGTGCACCAGACCGACCGATCGCAGCGTTTCGGGGGTCACCACGTCGCCTTCGAAGGCTTCCAGAGTATCCAGATTGATCACGTTGTATTCCACCCGGAAGGGGTTCTTGAACCCCTTGAGCTTCGGGATGCGTTGCTTGAGCGGGAGCTGGCCACCCTCGAATCCGGGCTTGATGTTGCTCCGGGCGCCCTGACCTTTCGTCCCCCGGCCGGCGGTCTTGCCGCCCTTGCCGGCGATGCCGCGGCCGACGCGCCGCCGGGCCTTGGTGGACCCAGGGACCGGCTTGAGGTCGTGGACCTTCATGACGGCGTCTCCTCTGCGAGTTCGATGGGTTCCGCGGGTGCGGCGGGCGCCTCGGGCACCGCCGACGCCTCGGGCCCGGCCGGCGCCGCGCCTGCTGCGGGTTTCGCGGCTGCCGCGAGTTCGTCGACGCGCACCAGGTGCGGGACCCGGGCGATCATGCCGCGGATCTCCGGTCGGTCGGGCAGGGTGTTGCTGCTCCCGATCCCGTGCAGGCCGAGGGCGCGCAGGGTGCCGCGATGCTTCGGCTTGGTGCCGATGCCGGACTTGACCTGGGTCACCGTGAGGCTAGTTGCCCCGGTCGCGCCGGCCATCACGCCACCTCGTGCGGCACGTGCACGCCACGCTGGGTGTCGCGATAGGCCCGCCAGACGCCGGCAGGGGTGACTTCCTCCGGCGTCTTGCCCCGGAGACGGGCGATCTCGTCGGGCCGCTTGAGGGCCCGCAACCCGGCCACGGTGGCCTGGGCCACGTTGATGCTGTTGGACGACCCGAGGGACTTGGCGAGGATGTCGTGGATGCCGGCCATCTCCAGGATCGCCCGGGCCGCCCCGCCCGCGATGACGCCAGTACCTGGCGCGGCGGGCTTCAGCAAAACCCGGCCCGCCCCCGCCTCACCCAGCACCGGGTGGGTGATCGTGCTGCCGGCGAGCGGCACCTTGAAGAGATTTTTCTTGGCCTCTTCGATGCCCTTCTGCACAGCCAGACCGGCTTCCTTGGCTTTTCCGTAGCCGAGGCCGACGGTGCCTTGGCCGTCGCCGATCACCATGAGCGCGGCAAACGAGAAGCGCCGGCCGCCCTTGACCACCTTGGCGACGCGGTTGACCTTGATGGTCCGGTCTTCGTACTGCTGATCTGCCATCTGTTAGAACTCCAGTCCGGCTTCGCGAGCCGCATCGGCGACAGCCGCTACCCGGCCGTGGTACAAGAACCCGCCCCGATCAAAAACCACGCGGCTGACGCCAGCGGTCTTGGCCCGCTCCGCCACCAGGCGTCCGACCGCGGTCGCCGCGGCCCGGTTGCCGGTACCGTCCGAGCCGGTGCGCAGGTCCTTCTCGACCGTGGATGCGGCCGCCACGGTGCGTCCGGACCGGTCGTCGATGACCTGGGCGGTGATGTGCTTGTTGCTGCGGAAGACCGCCAGGCGGGGTCGCTCTGACGTCCCGGCCACCTTCTTGCGGACGCGGTAGTGACGCCGCGTCCTGGCGACCTGCTTGTGCTTACTCGAGGTGCTCATGTGATTGACCTGCTCATCTGGCAACCTGACTTCATCTATTTGGCCGCCTTGCCGGCCTTACGGATGACCCGCTCACCGGCATAACGGATGCCCTTTCCCTTGTAAGGCTCGGGCTTGCGGATCTTGCGGATGTTGGCTGCTACCTGGCCGACCAACTCCTTGTCGATGCCCCTTACGGTGATGCGGGTCGGCTGGGGAACCTCGAAGGTCACGCCGGCGGGAGCGTCGACGACGACGGTGTGGCTGAATCCCACGGACAGCTCGATCTGAGTGTCGCCCTTGGCGATGGCCCGGTAGCCGACCCCGACGATCTCGAGGTTCTTGTTGAAGCCGTCGGTGACCCCGAGCACCATGTTGTTGACGAGGGTGCGGGTGAGGCCGTGCAAGGCCCGGTTCTGGCGTTCGTCATTGGGGCGCTCCACCAACAAGGTGGAATCCTCCCGGCGCACCGTGATCTCGCCGGGGACGACGCGCGCCAGCGTGCCCTTGGGGCCTTTGACCGTGACGTTGCGCGCCGCGAGGGTGACCTCGACGCCGGAGGGCACCAGGATGGGCGATCGTCCAATCCGTGACATGCGCTAGTCCCTCTCTCTCACCATACATAGCAGAGGATCTCGCCGCCGACGCGGCGCTGGCGCGCCTCGCGGTCGGTCATGAGCCCCTGACTGGTCGAAAGGACCGCCACCCCGAGCCCACCGAGCACCCTCGGCAGCTTGTCCGCGGCCGTGTAGACCCGCAGGCCGGGCTTGGAGATGCGGCGTACTCCGGAGATCGTCCGGCTGCGGTCCTTGGTGTACTTCATGGTGATCTCGAGCGTTCGCCCGGGGCGTTCGGACGCCTGGGTCACCCCGAAGCCCTCGATGTAACCCTCCCTGGTCAGGACCGCGGCCAATGCCTCCTTGAGCTTGGACGACGGCATCCGCACCGTGTCGTGCATGGCCACGTTGGCATTGCGGATCCGGGTAAGCATGTCCGCGATGGGGTCGGTCATGGTCATGGGGCGCCTACCAACTCGCCTTGGTCACGCCGGGCACCTCGCCGGCGTGTACCAACTCACGCAGGCAGATGCGGCACAGACCGAACTTCCGGAAGACCGAGTGGGGCCGCCCGCAGCGGCGGCAACGGGTGTAGGCCCGCACCTTGAACTTCGGCTTGCGCTGAGACTTGATGATGAGCGCCTTCTTGGCCATAGATCTCTAGTTGCCTTCCTTGCGGAACGGAAAACCGAATGCGTCGAGCAGGGCCCGACCTTCCGCGTCGTTGCGAGCGGTGGTGACGATGGTGATGTCCATCCCCCGGGGGGCGTCGATCTTGTCGTAGTCGATCTCCGGGAAGATGAGCTGCTCGGTGACCCCGAACGTATAGTTGCCTCTCCCGTCGAAACCTTTTGGTGAAAGACCACGGAAATCGCGGATCCGGGGGATCGCGAGGGATACCAGCCGGTCGAAGAACTCCCACATGCGGTCGCCGCGCAGGGTGACCTTCGCACCGATGGGGTTGCCTTCGCGGAGCTTGAAGCCGGCGATCGACTGCTTGGCCCGGGTGACGAGGGGCTTCTGGCCGGTGATCGCGGTCAGGTCCCGAACCGCGCCCTCCAGCAGAGACGGTTGCTGGGTGGCCTTGCCGACGCCCATATTGATGACGATTTTCTCCATGCGGGGGACGAGCATCAGGTTGGGCAAGCCCATGCTGTCCTTTAGCCGAGCCCGCAATTCAGCGTCGAAGCGAACCTTGAGCCGGGGTCGCTCGGCGTTGGTGGCAGGCGCAGTGGCGGTGGCCATCACAGCTCCCTTCCGCAACGCTTGCAGACCCGCACCTTGGTGCCATCCGCTTTGAACTCGTAGCCGACGCGCACGGCGCCGTCCTTGGGACAGACCAGCGCCACCGCAGAGGCGTGCACGGGCATGTCCTTGTCGATCCGGCCGCCTTTGACCCGCGGCTTCGTCTGGCGCTGGTGTCGAGTGGCCACATTGACGCCCTCGACGATCACCTTGTCGTCCTTGGTGAGGACGCGCATGATGACGCCGCGCTTGGCCCGGTCCTTGCCCGAGAGCACTTCCACCTCGTCACCCTTGCGAAGCTTCATTTCAGAGCACCTCCGGGGCGAGCGAGATGATGCGCATGAAGCGCTTGTCCCGCAACTCCCGGCCGACCGGTCCGAAGATGCGGGTGCCGCGCGGCTGCTGCTGGTCGTTGATGAGCACCGCGGCGTTCTCGTCGAAGCGGATGTAGCTGCCGTCGGGACGGCGCTTCTCTTTCTTGGTGCGGACCACCACACACTTGACGACTTCGCCCTTCTTGACGTTGGCGCCCGGGATGGCGTCTTTGACCGTGGCGACGAACACATCCCCGATCGACGCGTAGCGCCGCTTGGATCCGCCGAGGACCTTGATGCACAGGACCTCCTTGGCGCCGGAATTGTCGGCCACCCGGAGTCTGCTCTCCTGTTGGATCATCGCCAGCTCACTTAGCCCGCTCGAGGACGTCGACAACCCGCCAGCGCTTGAGCTTCGACATGGGCCGGGTCTCGGCCAGGCGGACCCGGTCGCCGACGCGCAAGTCGTTGTTCTCGTCGTGGGCATAGAGCCGCTTGGTCCGCTGCACCGTCTTGGCGTAACGAGGGTGGCGGACCCTATCGATGACCCCGACGACGGCGGTCTTGTCCATGGCGATCGACAGGACTAAGCCCTCTCGAACCTTGCGCCGGTTGGGCCGGACGTCGGCGGTGTCGGCGGCGCTCGGGGCGGTGGGGGCCGTCACGCCGGCTTTCGCCGCCGGGGGTGCGCCGGCCTCAGCGGCCGGCGCCTCGGCGACGTCTGTCGTCGGCGGGGCGTCCGTCTCGGGGGTGCTCTCGTCTGCTGGTGTAGGAGTGTCGGACATCAGGGTTTCACCTCTTCGGCTGCTGCCTCGGCGGCCTCGATTTCCCGCTCGCGCAGCAGCGTCGCGATGCGAGCGATTTCCTTGCGTACGTGACCCAGGCGGGAGGAGTTGTCCTGCTTGCCGGTCGCGACCTGGAAACGGAGATTGAAGAGCTCGTACTTGGACTCGATCAGCCTTTGGTCGAGCTCGTCCAGGTTGAGCTCCCGGAGATCCTTGATCTTGGTCATCCCACCTCCACCTCTTCCTGGTGAGCCCGGGCTACGACCCGGGCCTTGATGGGCAGCTTCTGGATGGCCCGCTCCAATGCGGCGTGCCCCAGGGCCTCGTTGACGCCGCCGAGCTCGAACAGGATCCGGCCCGGCTTGACCACCGCCACCCAGAATTCCGGGTTCCCCTTGCCCGATCCCATTCGGGTTTCGGCCGGCTTGGCGGTAACCGGTTTGTCCGGGAACACCCGGATCCATACCTTGCCGCCGCGCTTGACGTGGCGGGTCATGGCGATACGAGCGGCTTCGATCTGACGGGCGGAGAGCCACCCGGGTTCGAGGGCCTGAATCCCGTAGTCGCCGAACGTGACAGTGGTCCCGCCCTTGGCCTGGCCGGTGAGTCGTCCCCGCTGAACCTTGCGATGCTTGACCTTGCGTGGCATCAACATGTGGAGGACTCCTCGAGCGCGGAGGTCGATACGGCTTTGCCGGTCGACCGGAGCTCCGTCAGTTCGCGGAGCAAGCTCTGCTTGCGAGTGCGAGGGCCAGGAGAAGCCGTCAGTGCGGAGGTCGATCCGGCTTTGCCGGTCGACCGAAGCTCGATCAGTTCGCCGAGCAAGCTCTGCTTGCGAGTGCGATGGGACATCAGGCGTCCTTGGGGAAGTGGGGGGCTTCGTGATGCTCGCCGCGGGTTCGACGCTCGATGTCTTCCTCCTCGGCCAGAAGGCGCTCGAGTTCGGGATCGACCTCCACGATGGGGCGCTCCTCATCGACGGGAGCATCCGCGGGCAACTCCGCGGCGGCGCCAGCCGCGCCGTCTTCGGGGCCCGGGGGAACCGTCGCGGGGACAGAACCGGGTTCGCCGAGGTCGGGCCGCCGGCGCCCGCCCCCTGCGGAGACGACCCGGCGGGGCCGGGTCTGACCAGAGGTCTCGCCCACGGCCATCGCGGCCTCGCGGCTGATCTTCTCCTCGGCCGAGACCTTGTAGGGCAGGATGTTGCCCTTGTAGATCCAGACCTTTACGCCGATGCGGCCGTAGGTGGTCTTGGCCTCGCGGAATCCGTAGTCGATGTCAGCGCGAAGGGTGTGCAACGGCACCCGACCCTCGCGGTAGAACTCACGGCGCGACATCTCCGAACCCCCGAGGCGGCCGGCGCATTGGACCCGGATGCCGAGGGCGCCCGCCTTCTGCACCGTCTGCACGGTGCGCTTCATGGCCCGCCGAAAACTCACCCGGCCGGCTAGCTGGTCGGCAATCCCCTGGGCCATCAACGCCGCATCCAACTCTGGCTGCTTGATCTCCTGGATGTTGAGCTGAACCTTTGGGTTCTTGGTCATCTCGGCGAGCTTGGTGCGCAGGCGGTCCGCTTCCGCACCCCTCCGGCCGATAACGATCCCCGGTCGGGCCGTGTGGACGTCGATGCGCAGCCGGTCCCGGGTGCGCTCGATCTCGATTCGGCTCACCGCGGCCCGCTCCAGTTGACCCATCAGATAGTCACGGATCTTCCAGTCCTCGATGAGGTACTCCTGGTAGTCCCGGTCGGTAAACCACCGGGACTTCCAGTCGGTGGTCACGCCGAGGCGGAACCCGTACGGGTTGACCTTCTGGCCCATCTACTCTCCATCCTCTTCGCCGGCTTCGGCGGCGGTGTCTTCCTCGTCGACGGCGGCCACGTCCGCGTCGGCATCCTCGGCTGTCGTCGGATCGCCAGAGTCGTCGGAGGCGGTCTCGGCCGCCTCGGTTTCGATCGACTCAGACTCCGGCTCTTCGGTCTCCGGGGATGTTTCGGTCGCCTCGGTCTCCGGTAGCTCCTCCGCCTCGCCGCCGTGACGGCGCTCGGCCCGGGACCGCTGGTCACCCTCGGAACGGCGAGCGCCGGCCACCCGGCGGGCCCGCTGGGCCAGCTGCTCGGCCCGACGACGGGCCTGCAGCCGCTGTAGCTGTTGCTCGGGCATTCGGCTCACGATGACCGTGATGTGGCTGGTGCGCTTGCGGATGCGAGTGGCCCGACCCCGGGCCCGTGGTCGCCAGCGCTTGATGGTGGTGCCCTCGTCGGCAAAGCAGGCCGACACAAACAGCTCCTCGGGGTCCAGTTCGTCGTTGTTCTCGGCGTTGGCGACCGCCGAGTGCAACACCTTGCCGACCGTGAAGGCGGCGTCCCGGTCCGAGAAGCGCAGAATGTCCTCCGCCTCGTGCACCGGCTTCCCGCGCACCAGGTCGAGCACCTCGCGGACCTTGTACGGGGACACCCGGGCGTGGCGCAGCACGGCACGGGTCCCCTCCCGCTCGTTGGTCTTGAGGCCGGCCATCAGGAAGGGTCCCTGAGCGCGGAGGCCGATCCGGCAGAGCCGACTCGGTCGGCCGAGCCGACGCAGCCGGTCGGCCGGAGCTCGACAAGTTCGCCGAGCAAGCTCTGCTTGCAAGTGCGATGCATTATCGCCTCCCCTGCCGTTCTTGGCCGGCGTGGTAGCGGAAGGTGCGCGTCGGGGCGAACTCACCCAGCTTGTGGCCGACCATGGACTCGGTGATGTACACCGGGACGTGCTTGCGACCGTCGTGCACGGCGACCGTGTGGCCGACCATGTCAGGGATGATCGTCGAGCGGCGGGACCAGGTCTTGATGACCCTCTTCTCGCCCTTGGCGTTGAGGTCGTCCACCTTCTTGAGCAGGTGGTCGTCGACGAACGGACCCTTCTTGAGGCTGCGGGGCATAGCGTGCTACCTCCGGGCGCCGCGGGTGCGCCGGCGGCGGACGATGAGTTTCTCGGATGGCTTGGTGCGGTCACGGGTCCGGCCCTCGGGCTGACCCCACGGGGAAACGGGATGGCGACCGCCGGAACTCTTGCCTTCGCCCCCGCCGAGCGGATGGTCGACGGGGTTCATGGCCACGCCCCGGGTTTGGGGGCGGACGCCTTTCCAGCGGTTGCGGCCGGCCTTGCCGATGCTGATCAACTCGGCCTCGGCGTTGCCGACCTCGCCAAGGGTGGCTCGGCAGTCGATGGGGACCCGCCGCATCTCGGTGGAGGGAAGCCGCAGGGTGGCGTAGTCCCCCTCCTTGGCAACGAGCTGGACGCTCATGCCGGCGCCGCGAGCGATCTTACCGCCGCCGCCCGGCTTCAACTCGACGTTGTGCACGACGCTACCGACCGGGATGTAGCGCATCGGCAGGGCGTTGCCGGGACGGATGTCCGACCCCTGTCCGCTCTGCAGGACGACGCCGACCGTCACCCGGGCGGGTGCCAGGATGTAACGCTTCTCACCGTCGTGGTAATGGAGCAGGGCGATGCGGGCGTTGCGATTGGGGTCGTATTCGATCGCCGCCACCGTCGCCGGGACACCGTCCTTGGTGCGCTTGAAATCGATGAGGCGGTACTGCTGCTTGTGACCGCCGCCCTTGTGGCGGGCGGTCTTACGACCGTAGGAGTTGCGCCCACCTGTGCCCGGCTTGGAGGCCAGCAGGCTCTTCTCCGGGCGGGTCTTGGTGATCTCGCTGAAATCTGAGACGGTCTGGAACCGGCGGCCGGCGCTGGTTGGTCTGCGTTTGCGGAGCGGCATGTCAGTTCCCCTCGAAGATCGGGATGGTCTGGCCTGGGGCCAGGGTCACGATCGCCCGCTTGGTGTCCGCTCGCTTCCCGAACGTCTGCTGCTTCCGGTTGCGCTTGCGCTTGCCGGGACGGTTGAGCGTGTTGACGCTGACCACGTTGACGCCGAAGATGACTTCGACGGCGTGACGGATCTCGATCTTGTTGGAGCCGGGGGCGACCACGAAGGTGTAGACGCCTCGATCGAGCAGGCCATAGGACTTCTCGGACACGACCGGCCGCAGTATCACGTCGCGCGGATCACTCATCGCCGGCCTCCTCGTCGTCCTCGTCGTCTTGATCGACTTCGTCGTCCTCGTCGACGTCGTCCTCGGCCGCGGCCACCGCAGCCTCTGGAGCAGCCCCGGCAGTCACGGCGTCATCGCCGGCCTCCGCCGCGGGGGAGTCGCCGACCGGAGCAACCACGCTCTCGACGATGCTGTCGCCCGGAAGGGTGTCAGGGGTAAAGACGATCCAGTCGTTGCAGAGAATGTCGTAGGCGTTGAGCTCACCGACTAGGAGGAGCTGGATCCCGGGCAGGTTGCGGAAGGACTTGCGGGCCTCCTCCTGGGCGCGGTCGAGCACTACCAGCACCTTGCCATCGAGGCCGAGCGTGTCAAGGGCGGCGCGGGCCTCCTTGGTGCTCGGGGTCTCCCACGGCCACGAGCTCACGACCATGACCTTGCCTTCGGACGCCCGGTCCGAAAGAGCCGAACGGAGGGCCAGCTGGATCATCTTGCGAGGCGTGCGCTGCCGGTAGCTTCGGGGCTTGGGGCCCAGGGCTACGCCGCCGCCGGTGAAGTGGGGAGCGCGCTCGGAGCCCTGCCGGGCTCGGCCCGTGCCCTTCTGCTTGAAGGGCTTCCTGCCTCCACCCGACACTTCCGCCCGGGTCTTGGTGCTCTGGGTGCCGGATCGGGCCGCAGCTAGCTGGGCGGTCACGACCTGGTGGAGCACCGGGACATTCGGCTGGATCCCGAACAGCGTCTCGTCGAGGGCGACCGAAGCGGTCGAGGTGCCGTGCACGTCGCGCACCTCGAGCGAGAGCGAGGGGGTCATCACTTACCTCCCTTGACGGCGTCGCGGATGAGGATGGTCCCGCCGCGCGGCCCCGGAACAGCACCCTTCAAAAGAAGGAGGTTGCGTTCGGCGTCAGCCTGAACGACCTCCAGATTGAGGGTCGTGACCTTGGCCGAGCCCATCTGGCCGGCCATGCGGGTGCCCTTGAACACTCGAGCCGGCGTGGCGCAGGCACCGATCGAACCGGGCGCCCGATGGTGCTTGTGATTGCCATGGCTGGCGCCCTGACCGCTGAAGTTGTGGCGCTTCATGCCGCCTGCGAAACCCTTGCCCTTACTTACGGCGGTGACGTCGACCTTGTCGCCGGCGCTCAACAGGCCCACGGTCAACTCCTGACCGACCTGATACTCGGCGGTATCGGCGACGCGCAGCTCGACGAGGGCCTTGCCCGGGTCGATGCCGTCTCCCGCGGACGCGAAGTGGCCGGCCTCAGGTTTGTTGAGCGTGCGGGCCTTACGGATGCCGTAGGTCACCTGCAGCGCGGAGTAGCCGTCACGATCTGGGGTCTTGAGCTGTACGACGCGCACCGGCGTGACCCGCACGACGGTCACCGCGATGGCGCGGTTCTGGTCGTCCCAGACCTGGGTCATGCCGACTTTCTCGCCGACGATCGCTTTCGATGGCACAGCTTTGCTCTTTCTGGGGGCTCGTGGCGGAGAGGACCGATCGCCACAGGGAAGATCGGCCGCCTCACACGCGGACGCTCCGCTCGGTCAGCCCGAGCGGAGCGCTCGATAGGTTGCTGCCACGGGGTCTCCTTCGGGCCCGCCTCGGCGAGACGGCGCTGTTCGGACACCCGCGGACATCGGTTCAGATGACGGGTCGTCAGTATAGCCACTAGAGACGAGGCGTTGGCCAGCCGCGCCGCGGCGGCCGCCAAATCAGACAAACTAATCGGATGTCTTTGTCCCTGGCCCCTCCGCCGACGATCATCGACGGCCGGCGGATCGTGGTCCCAGACGTCGAGCGCGTCGATGCCACGCTGCGCTTCGACGTGGCTTCCCGGGAGGCCGTTGGCGAGGCCGCCATCCACTTCGTCGCCGGCGAGATGGCCGGCCACCTGGCACTCGACCTGCGCCAGCCGGTGGAGTGGGTCCGCCTCGACGGCAACAATCTGAGTCCCGACGCGTTCGCCCCGTTCGACCTGGGCGCCGGTCCCGGCACGGAGATGCGCGTCCTCGACGTCTCCCTCGAAGCGGGCAGCTCCCACAACCTGGATGTCGGCTACCGGCTCGAGACACCCCGAGCCGAGGGAGCGGAGCCGATCGGATGGACCGACGGCGGGCTCAGATTCGACCTCTGGATGTCGGATCTCCAGCCTGGCCGGTACCTGGAGATGTGGATCCCCGCGCCGCTCATCCACGACCGCTTTGCCCTCAACGTCCAAATCGAGTTGGCCGGCCACGACCGCCCCCACACCCTGGTGGCCAACACGGCCGGCGTCGACAGCGCGGCAAGCGGGGGACGCTGGTCGCTGTGCTACCCCGCTCACTTCACGGCGCTGTCGCCGATGCTGGTGATCGCCCCCACCGACCAGGTCGAGCTGCGCCGGAGCTCGGTCGGCCTTCCTGGCCGCGAACGCTCGCTCGGGCTGGTGTGCGCCCGCCACCTGGAGGTCGACGCCGACCTGGCCGCATGCGAGGCCGATCTCAAGGCCTGGCTCACCTACCTGAGCGTCCGGTACGGGCCGTGGGCGCACGGGGACACCTTCTGGGCGTTCGTGTGGGGGCCGGGGCGGGGCATGGAGTACGACGGGGCCACCACCGCCGCCGTCCCCGCCCTCGAGCACGAGGTGTTCCACAGCTGGTTCGGGCGAGGGGTCAAGCCGGCCCGGGCGGCCGACGGTTGGATCGACGAGGCGTGGACCACCTGGGCCACGGCCTCGCAACGGTCCGAAGAACCGCGCTTCTCCGCTGTCGACCTCCCCCTTGACAGGCCTCCCGTGGAGCTCTACCCCCAGCACGCCTGGGCTCGGCACACGCCTATCGCCGCCTACACCGACGGCGTCCGCCTCTTCGCCGGCCTGGCCTACCTGTTCGGGGGCTCTGACCGGCTCCGCACGGCAATGGCCGAGTGGTACCAGCTCAACTCCGGCCGCTCGGCCACGACCGACGGGCTGGCCGCCCATCTCGAGGCCTGGTCCGGGATCGACATCAGCCCCTGGTGGGCCCGCTACGTCCACGGACGCGGCTGATCGGTCCGCCGGGGAGGCTTGTCCCCACGGAGGCGTAGATTTGGCCACGGCGTTGGCTGGATCACACTCCTATGCGGATCTTCTTCACCATCATCGACGGCTGGCGAGGGCAGCGCCGGGACGTCTGGCTCGAGGGTGACCCAGACACGTCACTGGCGTCGTTGGGCGGAGTCCTGGGCGCAGATGCCGACCAAGACCACGACCATCAGCCCTGGTGGGACGGCGATCGGCTCCTGGCCGCGGGTAACCGGGTCGGCCACGAGATCCGGGACGGCGCGGTGCTGGCTCGGCGACCGGCGCAGCCAGCCAGTGAGACCGCGCCGATCGGTGAGCTGCGAGCGGTGGCCGGCCCCCATTCGGGCAGCCGTTGGCCACTGCCGGCGGGCGCCCATCTGATCGGCCGGTCCGACCAGGCGGCGGTCAACTTGGTGCACGATCGCCGGGTTTCCCGCCGCCACGCCATCTTGGCCGTGACGCCCGAGGGCGTCACCATCCGCGACGATGGCTCGACCCACGGTCTCGAGCTCGACGGGGGTCCGGTAAGCGAGGCGGCGCTCGAACCCGGCTCCTTGCTCCAGGTCGGCGACTCGGTCCTGTCCTGGAATGCACCCGACGACGACCGGGCCGTCGTGGTGCCGGACGGGGAAGGTGGACTGTTGTTCAACCGTCCACCGCGGATGCTCAGTGGGTCCGAGCCAGTGACGGTCCGGTTCCCGGGAGCACCTCCCCAGCGCCAGGGCGTCAACTTTCCCCTGATGGCCTCGCTGGCCCCGGTCCTGTTGGGCGTGGCGATGTGGCTGTTGCTGCACAACCCGCAGTTCCTGCTTTTCACCCTGCTCGGCCCGGTCATGGCCATCTCCAACTTCGCCTCTCAGCGGCGCGGCGGGACCAAGAGCTTCAAGGAGCGCAGCCAGGTCCACCGCCGGGGTATGGATCGGGCCGAAGCGGAGATGGCGACAGCCCTCGAGCACGAGACTGCCCAGCGGCGCCAGGCCTTCCCCGACCCGGCCGCGTTGGCCGCGGTGGCAACCGGACCCCATCCGACGCTCTGGGAACGGCGCCGGACCGACGAGGACTTCTTGGTCGTCCGGGTCGGGTTGGCGGACGTGCCGGCCACCCTCGGGGTCGAAGGGCGGCCGGCGCCCGCCGGCAATGACGAGCCGGCTGACGAGCAACCCCACCTGCATCAGGTACCGGCCGTCGTCCACCTGGCCGAGGACGGGGTCCTGGGCATCGCCGGCGAGCGCCAGTCGTGCGAGTCCCTGGCTCGTTCGCTGGTCCTGCAGGCGGCCGTGTTGCACGCACCCGACGATCTGGCCGTCACGGTGCTCACCGGCCCCCATCAGCACGACGCCTGGAGCTGGGCCCGCTGGCTCCCGCACGGGCGCGACCGGCAGGGACGCTGTGTGGCCCGGGTGGGTAGCACCGACGCCGCCGTGGCCCGCCTCGCCGGGGAACTAGCCCGCCTGGTCGACGAGCGGCTGGCCGGCGCCCGGATCCTCGCCGCGGCCGCGCCCGGAGACTCGAAACCGAGCGCCCACCTGCTCGTGCTCGACGGGTCCTACCGTCTCGGTGCCATCCCGGCCGTGACCAAGATCCTCCGGCGGGGCCCCGATCTCGGTATCTACTGCATATGCCTCGACGACGCCGAGCGACTGCTTCCGGAGGAATGCCGCGCCGTGGCGTCGTTTAGTACCGAACGGCCCGCTTGGGTCGGACTGCGCACCCGCCGTTCGACGCAGGTCACCCAGGTGCTGGCCGACCTGGTGGAGGTCACCAGGGCCGAAGAGGTGGCCCGAGCCCTGGCGCCCCTCCGGCTCAACCGGCGCTTGGAGGCGGGGGCGGCCATCCCTACGACCCTGCGGTTGCTGGATCTCCTACAACTCGAACCGCCGGATGGCCACGCGTTGGCGGCGCGGTGGGAGCGCCAGGACCGGTCCACCCGGGCCGTGATCGGGGAAGGCGGGGCCGGTCCACTCGTGGTCGACCTGGCCCACGACGGGCCGCACGGCCTGGTGGCGGGGACGACGGGCTCCGGCAAGAGTGAGCTGCTGCAGACGCTGATCGCGAGCCTCGCCATCGCCAACCGGCCGGACCTCATGAACTTCGTGCTCGTCGACTACAAGGGGGGCAGCGCGTTCAAAGACTGTGCCCGGCTGCCCCACACGGTCGGCATGGTCACCGATCTCGACGGTCACCTGACCGAGCGGGCGTTGGCATCTCTGGCCGCGGAGCTGCACCGCCGCGAGCTCTTGCTGGCCCAGGCTGGAGCCAAGGACCTCGAGGGGTATTGGCGGGCGGCGGGGGCGGGACAACCGCTACTCGCCCGGCTGTTGATCGTCATCGACGAGTTCGCGGCGCTGGTGGAGGAGCTGCCGAGGTTCGTCGACGGCCTGGTCGACCTGGCCCGGCGCGGCCGGTCCCTCGGCATCCATCTCATTCTCGCCACCCAGCGACCCTCGGGGGTGGTATCGGCGGCCATCAAGACCAACACGAACCTGCGCATAGCCATGCGGGTCACCGACGCGGCCGACAGCGTGGACGTCATCGACTCGCCCCTCGCCGCTCGCATCCCTAAGGGGATGCCGGGGCGCGGCTACGTCCGGGTCGGGCACGAGGAGCTCAGCGAGTTCCAGGCCGCTCGCATCGGCGNNCCCCTGGAAGGCGCGGCCGGCCTGGAAGTGCACGACATAGGCTGGGCGGACCTCGGCATGCTCCTGCCCGAGCGGGAGCGTCCCGCCCTGGCCGACGACGCCACGGACCTGTCAGAGCTGGTGACGGCCATCCAAGCGGCCAGCGAAACGCTCGGCGTGGCGGCGCCGGCGAGCCCGTGGCTGGAGCCGCTCCCGGAGAACTTGACCCTCGAGCCCGACGACGGAACGGCCCCGGCCCGGCCGGACGGTCTGGGTGTGCCGTACGGGACGGAAGACCACCCTGCGGAACAAGCCCGTAGCGCCGCCTGGTTCGATGTGGAGCGCGACGGCCACCTGCTCGCCATCGGGGATCCCGGGTCGGGCCGATCCACGCTGCTGCGCACCATCGCCGGGTCGCTCGGAGCCCGGATCAGCACGCGGGACGTGCATCTCTTTGGCATCGACTGCGGCAACGGTGCCCTTCTCCCGGTCGCTGATCTACCGCAGTGCGGGGTGGTAGCTACCCGACTCGAACCTGACCGAGTCGACCGGCTCCTGACCAAGCTCCTCGCAGAGGTCACCCGGCGCCAGCAGATCCTGGCCCAGGGCGGGTTCGCGACCATCGCGGACCAGCGGTCGGTCGCCGCGCCCGACAAGCGACTCCCCTACCTTGTGATCCTGCTGGATCGTTGGGAGGGCTACAACGCCGAGTTCGAGACGCTCGACAACGGCCGGCTGGTGGCGTCCTTTCTCCATCTCATGCGGGAGGGGCCCGGAGCGGGAATCCGGGTGGTCGTGACTGGGGATCGCAGCGCCACCTCGGCCCGCTTCTCCTCATTGGCCGACCGCATTCTGATGCTGCGCCTCAACGACCGCAGCACGTATTCCATGGCCGGGCTCAACCCGCGTCATCTGCCCGACCACATCCCCACCGGCCGGGCGTTCGACGCCCGCACCGGGATCGAGATCCAAGTGGCGCTCCTCGACCGTGACCCGTCCGGACCCAGCCAGGTGGCGGCGCTCCGCCAGCTGGCCCAGCTAGCCACCGAACGCGACGCCATGCTCCCAGAGAGCGCCCGCCCGGAGCCGGTCGCCACCTTGCCGGCGCACGTCGGGCTGGACGCACTGCTGGAACAGGAGACGCCAGCAGACCCAGCGGGCCGGCCCATCGCGCTGGTGGGGGTGGGCGGCGACCGACTGACCCCACAACTGGTCGACCTCACCAAGATGGGTCCGGGATTCCTGGTGGCCGGTCCGCCCCGATCTGGGCGCAGCAACGCCCTGATGGTCATGGCCCGCACCCTGGCCCGGCACGGGTGCGACGTCGTCGTCGTCACCGCCCGTCCGTCGCCGCTCACCAGGCTCCGGGAAGTCACCGGGGTGGCGGGCGTGGTCGATGGACGAGCCACCACCCCCGGCGATCTCGAAACCCTGCTCGCCTCCCTTCCCGGCCCGACCGCGGTCGTGGTCGATGACGCCGAGCTGCTGGCCGACAGCCCCATCGGCGAAACTCTCACCACATTCGGCCGCGCCGCCCGGGACCACTCCAACGCGCTGATCGTCGGAGGGACGGCCGGCGAGCTCGGGGCGTTCCGCGGGTTCATCCCCGAGGTCCGCAAGTCACGGCTCGGGCTCCTGTTGTGCCCGAGCGGGCCCGGGGACGGCGAGGTGCTCGGCAGCCGTCTGCCCCGTACCGCGGTGTTCGCTGGCCCGCCGGGACGAGGTGTGCTTATCGCCGAGTCGGAGATCCAAGTAGTGCAGGTCCCCTTCGACGACACCCCTGGCGGCCAATCGGTGCCGGACCTATGATGACCGCAGCCCGGGCGGGTGGTGCGATCCCGGTCGCGGCGGCAACAGAAACCAACTGGAGGTGGATGATGGCTGGCGCAATTTCCGTCACTCCCGAGCAGCTACAGCAGATAGCCGGACAGCTCACGTCCGGGGCCGGCGAGGTCGAGTCCATCCTCGGCACCCTGGCCGGATACGTAACTCCGCTGCAGGGCGACTGGGTCGGCCAGGCGCAGCAGCAGTTCGAGGCGCTGTGGGCCGAGTGGCAGACCAGCGCTCGAGGCTTGCACGAAGCCCTTACCGGGATCGCCACGCTCACCCTGCAAGCTGGGGCGGCCTACGAGGCCAACGAGCAGGGGATCGCTTCGAGCTTCCGCACCTGATCGAGCGGGAGGCGGGGCCTTTAGAGCGGGCCCAGGTCGTGTCGACGGCTGGTCTGCCCTCCGGGAACAGACCAGGCCCCTCGACACGACCAGGGTCCTTTCGGTGATCCACTCCGGCCCGGCTAACCCCTTGGGCCGAAGGTGATCGGGATCGGAGTTCCAGCGCGGTACCAGGTCACCGGGAAGCTGTCGGTCGCGTTGTCCACCGGACCGGGTGCGTCCAAGGAGATGAACCCTCGCTTCAGCGGGCTGACCATGTAGATGGGGTAGTTGTAGAACCCGGAGATTCCCTCGGCGCGAGAGCCGGCCGTTCTGGCGATGTCTTCGCTCATGGTCGTGTTGCCAAAATCTGCCAACGCAAACAGGAAGCACTTGGTGAAGCTGGCGTTACAACCAGCGGGCCGCTCGACGATCCACTCGGCGGAGGCTCGCTCGCAGCTGGCACAGGCGGCCGTATCGGTGGCCGTCTTGCCGGTCGAGAGGTCCGAGACGGTGAGCACAAACTGCCCGGCGGTGTAGTCGACCGACGCGTCGATCACGTCACCTGGCTTCACCGGGAAGACTTCGACTGAACCGGCCGGGAACATCTCGTACCAGGCCACGTACTCGGGTGTCGTCGACGTCGGGCCGCCGCAGAACGCGAAGGTGCCGTCCTGCTCGACCGTGTTGTCGGCGAAGCCGTCGAGGCCCACCCAGTTGGACGTAAATTGGTCCTTGACGCCCGGGCACTTGACCGCCGGCTGGACGAACTCGCTGTGGACGTAAGTGAACTTCTTGGTCGACGTCGCGGCGTAGCCCGACCAGTTTTCGCTGATGGTCGGTTCTCCTGAGCCGCTGACGGCCGCCCGGACCATCGGTGCCCCACCAGGCACCAAGGCAGTGGAAGTGGCCGCCGTGGCGGTCGCCGCACCACCCCACATCAAGCCGCTACATGCGATAGCCGCCGCAATGGCAAGGACCCGTTTCACATTGCTCCCTTCTCGTTTTCGATGGTGGGACACTAGCCGTCCCTCAGGCGGTACGCGGCTTTTGTTCCGTTGGTCTCATCCTCGGACACAGTGTTCACGTCTCCTTGACCCGGATGGGTTGGTCACGGTCTCTGGCCTCTTCGAAGGACGCAAGGACCTCGTCGATCCTGATGTACGCGCGCCCGGGCTCGTCACCGTCGATGTCCGTGAAACCGAAGCGGCTGTAGAACCGTCGTGACTGAACAGCACCCCACGGGAGTGAGGAAGGGCCGCGGTCGTGTCAACAGGCCTGGTCTGTTCCCGTAGGGCAGACCAGCCCTCGACATGACCGTGGGCCTATCGAGGACTAGTTCGTCTGAATCTTGATCTCGATGTCGACGCCGGCGGGCAACTCGATGCGTTGGAGGGAGTCCACCGTCTTGGGGGTGTGCTCGACGATGTCGAGGAGCCGCTTGTGCACCCGCATCTCGAAATGCTCACGGCTGTCCTTGTACTTGTGCGGCGAGCGGATCACCGTAAAGCGGTTCTTCTCGGTCGGCAGCGGCACCGGGCCCCGAACCTTGGCCTGGGTGCGCAGCACGGTCTCCACGATCTTCTTGGTGGACTGGTCGAGGATCTCGTGGTCGTAGGCCTTCAGGCGAATACGGATCCGTTGCTTGTTGCCGTCAGCCACGGCAGCGGCGCACTGTCATTGAAGAACTCCAGTCGATGCGGGATGTCAAGGGGCGGAAACTATAGAGGTGAAAGGGGGAGCCGGGTCGTGACGATCGCTCGACTCCCTCTTTGTCCTCCTGCTACTTAAGGATCTTGGTGACCCGGCCGGCGCCGACCGTCCGACCACCCTCACGGATGGCGAAGCGGAGACCCTCGTCCATGGCGATGGGCTTGTGCAGTTCGACGGACATGGTGGTGTTGTCACCGGGCATGACCATCTCAGTGCCCTCGGCGAGGGAGATGGATCCGGTCACGTCCGTGGTGCGGAAGTAGAACTGCGGGCGGTAGTTGTTGAAGAACGGCTTGTGGCGGCCGCCTTCTGCCTTGGTCAGCACGTAGACGCTGGCCTCGAAGTTGGTGTGCGGAGTGATCGAACCCGGCTTGCACAGGACCTGACCGCGCTGCACGTCTTCCTTCTTGGTGCCGCGCAGGAGGGCGCCGATGTTGTCGCCGGCCTGGCCGTCGTCGAGGAACTTGTTGAACATCTCGACGCCGGTGCACACCGTCTTCGCGGTGGGCCGCAGACCGACGATCTCCACCTCGTCGCCGACCTTGACCTTGCCGCGCTCCACCTTGCCGGTCACGACCGTGCCGCGCCCGGAGATGGTGAACACGTCCTCGATCGGCATCAGGAACGGCTTGTCGGTCTCGCGCTCAGGCTCAGGGATGAAGTCGTCGACCGCCTGCATCAGCTCGACGATCTTCTCCTCCCACTCCTTGTCGCCTTCGAGGGCCTTCAGCGCCGAGACCCGGATCACGGGCGTGTCGTCACCGGGGAACTCGTACTCGCTGAGCAGCTCCCGGACCTCCAGCTCGACCAGGTCGAGCAGCTCCTCGTCGTCGACCATGTCGACCTTGTTGAGCGCCACCACGATGGACGGGACACCTACCTGGCGGGCCAGCAGCACGTGCTCCCGGGTCTGCGGCATGGGGCCGTCGGCGCCCGAGACCACCAGGATGGCCCCGTCGATCTGGGCCGCGCCGGTGATCATGTTNNTGATGTAGTCGGCGTGGCCCGGCATGTCGACGTGGGCGTAGTGCCGGTTGGGGGTCTGGTACTCGACGTGCGAGATGTTGATGGTGATCCCGCGCGCCTTCTCCTCGGGGGCCTTGTCGATCTCGTCGAACGCCTTGAACTTGGTGCCACTCGGGTCGCGCTCCGACAGGACCTTGGTGATCGCCGCGGTCAAGGTGGTCTTGCCGTGGTCGATATGGCCCATCGTCCCGATGTTGAGATGGGGCTTGGTGCGCTCGAACTTCTGCTTAGCCATAGAAGGGGTTGCTCCTCATGCGATCCGGCCACCCGGCCGGGGTCTAGACGCGGTGGTAAACGATAGTGGGTATGGGTGACGGCCTGCGCCGCAAATGGCTGGCGTCGACTGCTACTCGCCCCTGATCCGGGCGACGATCTCCTTGGAAACCGACTCCGGGACTTCCTGGTAGGAGTTGAACTGCATGCTGTAGGTCGCTCGTCCCTGGGTGCGCGACCGCAGATCTGTAGCGTACCCGAACATCTCCGCCAATGGGACCTGGGCCCGGATCACCTGGGAGTTGCCTCGCTGCTCCATACCCTCGACCCGGCCACGGCGCGACGATAGGTTGCCGATGACGTCGCCCATGTAATCCTCGGACGTGACGACCTCGACGGACATGATCGGCTCGAGCAGAACCGGGTGGGCCTGCCGGCAGGCCTTCTTGAAGCAGATCGAGCCGGCGATCTTGAACGCCNNGTCGACGTCGTGGTACGAGCCGTAGACCAGGGTGGCGCGGATATCCACCTGCGGGTAGCCGGCCAGCACCCCGGACTGCATGGAATCCTGGATTCCGGCATCGACGGATGGGATGTACTCCTTGGGGATGATGCCGCCCGTGATCTTGTCGATGAACTCGTAGCCACCGCCGGGGCCGGTAGGCTCCAGATCGAGGACGACGTGTCCGTACTGGCCGCGGCCACCGGTCTGGCGGATGTAGCGCTCCTCCACCTTCTTGACCGCATTCTTGATGGTCTCCCGGTAGGCCACCTGGGGCTTGCCCACGTTGGCGTCGACCTTGAACTCGCGCAGCATTCGGTCGACGAGCACCTCGAGATGCAGTTCACCCATGCCTCCGATGACCGTCTGGCCGGTCTCCTCGTCGGAGTGCACCTGGAATGTCGGGTCCTCTTCGGAGAGGGCTTGGAGGGCCTTGGACAGCCGGTCCTGGTCGTTCTTCGTCTTGGGCTCGACCGCCACGTGGATGACGGGCTCGGGGAAGTCGAGTGCTTCCAGCACGATGGGCGCGTTGCCATCACAGAGGGTGTCGCCGGTGGTGGTCTGCTTGAGCCCGACCAGGGCCACGATGTCGCCGGCAAAGCAGGCGTCGCGGTCCTCGCGGTGGTTGGCGTGCATCTGCAGGATCCGACCTACCCGCTCCTTGCGGTCCCTGGACGAGTTGATGACCTGGCTGCCGGTGGTGAGCTTGCCCGAGTACACCCGGGCGTAGGTCAACTTGCCGAGGTGGGGGTCGGTCATGATCTTGAAGGCCAGGGCCGCGAAGGGCTCATCGTCGGCGGCGCGGCGCTCCAGTTCCTCGACGCCCTTGACGTCCATGCCCCGGGTGGGGGGAATGTCGACGGGCGACGGCAGGTAGGCGACGACGGCGTCGAGCATGGGCTGGACGCCCTTATTCTTGAACGCAGACCCGCACAACACCGGGACTATCTGACTGGCGATGGTGGCAGCCCGCAGCGCCCGGGTCAGGTCATCGGCGGTGATCTCCTCTTCGCCGAGGAACTTCTCGGTGATGCGATCGTCGAAGTTGGAGAGGGTGTCGATCAGAATGGCCCGATAGGACTCGGCCTCATCAACGAGCGCGGCGGGGATGTCGACGATGTCGAACTTCTCGCCTCTGTTGGCGTCATCCGGCCAGACCATGGCCCGCATGTGCACGAGGTCGACCACGCCGCGGAACTCGCTCTCGGTCCCGATCGGAAGTTGGGTGACTGCCACCGTGGCGTCGAGGCGGTCCTTGATCATGTCGACGCAGCGGTAGAAGTCCGCCCCGATACGGTCCATCTTGTTGACGAAGCACATGCGCGGCACGCCGTACTTGTCGGCCTGTCTCCAAACGGTCTCGGTCTGGGGCTCCACGCCGGCGACCGCGTCGAACACGGCGACGGCGCCGTCGAGGACGCGCAGCGACCGCTCGACCTCGACTGTGAAGTCGACATGGCCGGGAGTGTCGATGATGTTGATCCTGGTGCCGTCCCACTCGCAGGTGGTGGCCGCCGAGGTGATGGTGATGCCCCGCTCCTGCTCCTGGGGCATCCAGTCCATGGTGGTGGTGCCCTGGTGGACCTCACCGATCTTGTAGTTGATGCCGGTGTAGAAGAGGATGCGTTCGGTCGTGGTGGTCTTGCCCGCGTCGATGTGGGCCATGATCCCGATGTTGCGGACCTGGGCTAGGGGCTTGGTGCGGGTTGCGGTCGTTTCAGCCATTGGGGGGTTCGGTTCTTGAGGTTTCGGTGTCGGTGTTCTGTAAGTGGGCCCGGCTCGCTGGCGCCGGAGATGTTGGCGGCGGGGATGTTGGCAGTAGGGGCGTTGGTACTCGGCTGTTTGGCGCCGGGTCGCTAGCGCCGGGATCGCCGGGACGCCGGCTCGCTACCAGCGGTAATGGGCGAACGCTTTGTTGGACTCGGCCATCTTGTGCATGTCTTCGCGACGTTTGACTGCGGCGCCGACGCCGTTGGACGCGTCGAGCAGCTCGGCGGCCAGCTTCTGGGCCATGGTCTTCTCCCGGCGCTGCTTGGAATAGCCGACGAGCCAGCGGATCGACAGGGTGGCGGCCCGGCGGGGGCGGACCTCGACCGGTACCTGGTAGGTGGCGCCCCCGACTCGCCGGCTCTTGACCTCGAGCTGGGGCTTGGTGTTCTCGATGGCGCGCTTGAGCACGGCGACGGGGTCACCGTCGCTACGCTCCTTGATCTGTTCGAGAGCGTCATAGACGACGCGCTCAGCCAGACTGCGCTTGCCGCGCTCGAGCACTTTGTTGACGATCTGGGTGACCAGCACGGACCGGTAGATCGGGTCCGGGACCAGGTCGCGCCGAGGGGCAGGTCCTTTACGAGGCATGGTGCGTCAACCCTCTCTCACGAACGCTTGGCGCCGTAGCGACTGCGCGCCTGCTTGCGATCGCGCACACCGGAGGTGTCCAGGGTGCCGCGGATGATCTTGTAGCGGACTCCGGGGAGGTCCTTGACTCGCCCGCCGCGGACAAGGACGATGGAGTGCTCCTGCAGGT